>CAZCOL010000028.1:0-24427 GCA_964500545.1 uncultured Ferruginibacter sp.
GCTTTAGGTTTGAATAAAGCCATTATTTATTTGATGCTGACCCCTTTCGTAATTATGGGTGTCATTGCTTACAGGTGGTGGAAGGCCAATAAATCCAGCCACTAATCAATATCAAAACACGACCCATGTTTCGTTTTTTAAAAAATTATTTTTCTATCGAAGAAGGCCCTATAACGAAGAGAGAGCTGGAAAAAATAAAATCTCAAAATGCTTCTAACGCAGGATTTATAAAAACCACTAGAGGATTTTTTGAATTTCATCATGCAGGTTCTTTTTATGAGACGTACAAAGAAATTTTCGAAGACAATATTTATCAATTCCACCCTGTCAATCAACATCCCTTAATCATTGATTGCGGAGCCAATATGGGACTGAGTGTACTTTATTTTTCAGAAAAATATCCTTCGGCAAAAATTATCGCTTTTGAACCCGAAGAAGAAATTTTCAATGTGCTTCGCAGGAACTCAGAAAATCTGAAATTAAAAAATATCAATCTCCACAAAAAGGCAGTTTGGGACAGTGAAACAACTTTAAAGTTTTACTCAGATAAAGGAATGGGTGGAAGCGTTACGAATATATACCAGTACCAGGAACCAAGGCTTGTTGAAACAGTTGTTTTAGCAGACTATTTGCATCAAAAAGTTGATTTATTAAAACTTGATATTGAAGGTGCGGAATTCAGGGTTTTAAAAAGTTGCAGCCACTTGTTAAAAAACGTAGAAAATATTTTTGTCGAATACCATAGTTTTATTCATGAGGAACAGCACCTTGAAGATTTATTGCAATTGCTGAAAGAAAATGGATTTCGTTATCATTTGCGTCAGTCATTCTCTCGACAGCATCCATTTACAGATGATGTGCTTGCTTGTGAGAACATGGATATGGCAATCAATGTATTTGCATATAGGGTTGACAATGAATTAAACGATCAGTATTTTGAAAACAATCAACTGAAAGATTCCGAAAGACCCTTGGTAAGTCTTTGCATACCAGTTTACAACGGAGCAGCCTATCTACAAACTGCTTTGGATTCTGCAGTAAATCAAACCTATTCACCTCTTGAAATTTTAATTGTAGATGATGGATCAACTGACAATACTCTGGAAATTGCCAAATCATATTCTCAAAAACACCCCAATATCAAACTCCATTTTAATCAGCAAAATCAGGGTCTTGTGGGTAACTGGAAAAAGTGCATTGAGCTTGCAGCAGGTGACTGGATAAAGTTTTTATTTCAGGATGATTATATGCAACCACGCTGTGTTGAAAAAATGATGACTGTTTGTGTACAGAATAACGTTCAATTTGCACTATGTGCTAGGGAGTTTATTTTTGAAAAAAATGTTGAAGAAAAGGTAAAAAATACCTTCATCAATCAGTTGTCAAAACCCGAAAATATTTTTATCAGAAAAAATCTTTATTCACCCAATGAAACATCAAGACTCATCTCAATGCATTTGATAGAAAATGTGTTAGGTGAGCCAATTTGCACATTGTTTCATAAGAATCTTTACTATTCCTGCGGAGGTTTTAATGAAAGATTAAAGCAAATGGTAGATTATGAGTTTGCACTCAAAATAGTACTCAATCACCCATTTGCTTTTGTAAAAGAAAAACTTGTAAACTTCAGGGTACATATGGATTCGACAACGAGTAAAAATGTACTTCGTAAGCCCGAGCATAAAGCAACAAGCGATTCAGTCATTCTGTCCACTACGGGCGACTTTCTGGAGTTGATGGAGTTGTATCAAAACAATGAAATGTTCACTTCTGTAAAAGAGTCTGCCGGTGAAGAAATTTTGAAAATTCAGCAGGAATATTTGTACTGCAGGGCATGTAAATACAATGGCAAATCCAGAATAAACAAACTCTTAAAAGACATTATTGAAAACAGTAAAATCCTGCGCAATTATCATTATAACATTATCAGGTATAAGATTGTAAAAAGGCGGTTTAGAAAAAAAGTAAAACCTTATTTAAACAGACAGCCGGTATAATATTTACTGGTATTTTTTTATAAATTCATATAAATTAATCGATTCTCCATATTCAATAATCTCTTTCCTGATGAGAGATTTATCAATATTTTCCATTTTCTTTTTTTGAATTAAGTCATAAGCCTTTTCAGCAAGAAGAAACCATTTTTTTTGATTTTGCTCATTATGTATTTTTTGCTGAAAAATCTCCTCGGCAAGAATATCCACTCCTTTGTTTTCAGAAGCTATTGTTTTAACAATTTTAATTTCAACCAGCTTGTTTTTAAATACAGGCGCCAACATTTGTTGCAGATTATTAATAAAAGTATCAGCACCAGGTCTGTCTGATTTGTTCACTGCAAATATATCGGCAATCTCCATCAATCCGGCTTTCATCGTTTGAATTTCATCACCCGATTCAGGAACCAGTACTACAATTGTGGTGTCTGCAAGCCCGGCAATTTCGATTTCACTTTGACCTACTCCCACTGTTTCTATAATGATATAATCAAATCGGGCGTATTTAACAATATCAGTAATTTCAATTATTTTTGGATGTAAACCACCCATAGAGCCTCTTGAAGCAAGAGACCGTATATAAACATTCGGATTTTGATACCATTTGCTCATTCTGATTCGGTCACCTAAAACCGAGCCCAAATTAAAAGGTGAGGATGGATCAACACATAATACTGCAACTTTTTTTCCGTTTTTTACCAGCTCGCCAATCAGCGAATCTGTTAAAGTACTTTTTCCTGCTCCCGGGGGACCGGTGATTCCAATAACATATCCTGAATTTTCGAAGGAAAGGGAAGAAAGAAAATCATCATATCCTTTGTATTCATTCTCTACAAGTGAAATACAGCGTGCAAGTGCTTTCACATCACCATTGATCATATTTTCCTTAAGTTGTTGCCACATATTCTACAGCAAATTATGCAATATTGAAAACAACTCAAAAGATTTTATTTGTATGCATTCATAAACTTTACTTTCTTTGTTCAAATTTTTAATCATTGAATAATAGAGGCATTTCAGTTGTTATACCTAATTATAACGGCATAGATTTATTGCCTGCAATTATCACTCCGCTTTTAAAAGCACTGATATTTACAAAGCTTCCCTATGAGATCATAGTGTGCGATGATTCATCGACAGACAATTCTGTTAAATACATTCATGATAATTTTCCTGAGATATTAATTTTAAAGAACGAAACCAATCTTGGCTTTTCCCCAACAATTAATAAAGGAATTGCAATTGCTAAATATGAATATCTTTTTTTACTCAATAATGATGTGTCTGTAAGTGAGGATTATTTTATTCCTCAATTAAGGTATTTTGAAAGAGAAGATACTTTTGGAGTTATGGGAAGAATAATTGGCTGGGACAATGATGATTTGCAGGACGCAGCAAAATATCCCTATTTTCAAGGATTTAAAATAAAGACCAGTGGAAATTATGTGCCCTTAAATCCAGCCAAAGAAGATTGGTTATACTCAATTTATCTTTCAGGCGCAAATGCATTGGTTGATAGGAAAAAAATTATAGCACTTAATGGGTTTAATGAATTATTTGCTCCTTATTATGTTGAAGACTACGAATTGAGTCTAAGGGCATGGAGGGTGGGATGGAAGTGTTATTATGAACATTTTGCAGTGTGCAGACACAAAACATCTGTAACCATAAAAAAGAAAAGCGGGAAAAATGAAATAAAACTCATTTACAACCGAAACAAAATGTTTTTACATGCTATTCATCTTTCCAAACACCGAAAAACACTTTGGCATATACAATTGTTTTTCGAAGCATTATTGAACACCTTAACAGGTCATCTTTATTTTATAAAATCAATTTTTGCGTACTTAAAAAACAGACGACAAATTGACTACTCTAAAAAAGAGCTTGCTGAACTTTCAAAAAATACGGGTATACTAATTGATACAGAAGAAGTATTTGAAATAATAACCGATTTTTTGAAAAAAATTAAAGTACAAAAATTTTAAAAATATCAAAAGCATGCAATCGCCACTTGTTTCGGTAGTGATGGCTACTTATAATGGCGCCAAATATTTGAAAGAGCAACTGCAATCTATTTGCACACAAACATATACCAACCTGGAGATAATTGTTTGTGATGATGATTCGAAAGATGAAACACAAAATACAATCAAAGAATTTGCAGAAAAGGACGGAAGAATTAAATACTATTTCAACAAATCAAATGTTGGCGTAAATAAAAATTTTGAAAAAGCAATTTTACAATCAACCGGCACATTCATAGCTATTTCGGATCAGGATGACATATGGCATGAACAAAAAATAGAAGAACAACTCAAATTGTTTAATAACGAAAAAGTTATACTTACGCACAGCGCTTCAAAATTGTTTACAAACAAAAACAGTTCATTTGTTCGGGATGAAAGATTCGACTCCAAGATGATGATTGGATGTGATTCGCGAAGATTATTACTAAGAAACAGCATTTCCGGTCACAATATTATTTTTAGAAAATCCCTTATTTCGCATATAATACCTGTTCCCAATTCTGTTTATTATGATTGGTGGATTGCAGAAGTCTCTACTACTGTAGGTTGTATTGCTGCAACAAATAAAATAATGACCCTTCACCGAAAACACGAAAGTAATCTGACGGAGAAAAATAAAAAAGCTGCGAGGCAAACCATTGCCGAATCAACAGAAAGGATTGAAGCGCTGGAATCTTTCATCACAATTCCTACAATGCCGCCAACAACAAAAAGACTTGCAGAATCATTAATGTGTGAATACAAAAAACTTAAAGAGAAAAAATTTTCAATCAGACTTTTCATTTTGTTAATGCGAAACTCAAGCCCATTGTTTTTTTATAAAAAAAAGAGATTCCCTTTTTTTTCTTATATAAAAACCGCATTTAGAATGAGCCATTCTGTTTAAAAAATCTATTAATTGAACGAAGCGTTCTGATTACAGGCTTCAGTAAAAAGAATATAACAGGGCTGTTGTAAAATTTGTTTTTACCTGTACCATTGCTTAAAAAAAACTTTGTACAAGTTGTTTGTATAAAACGTTCTCTGAGCTTTCTACCGTAATTATGAATAAAAATTGGTTTGTATTTTTCAAGCTCTTCCAGATTACCTTTACTTAAATGTTCAACCATAAATGGGATTACATACGATGTATATCCTAAAAAGTCAGCTACCAAACAGATATCGGTTCCATAAAAATGAAACCCTTCGAGATCACTTGAAACTGCAATGTTGGCCCTATTCTTTACCACTAAAAAGTTTTCATCAAGCGACCTCACTTTTGCAGGAAGTTTATGGCTTTTTCTAATTTTTCCATTGTTATTCAGGTGATAATACAACTCTTTATAATTATTTCCGCCGGCATTACCACAAACCGCCCAATTTGAGTCGAATTTATCCAGCTTATCGAGTATTGTCAAAAGGTCATTACAAAAATCAATACACCTTACATCCTGATGAACAATTATGATAAACTCACCCGTTGCATCCTGCAGAAAAATATTGATGGCTTCGTAAGCATTAAAATTATTATGAATGGTGTTATCTGCTATAAGATATTCTGTATTTTCTTGGAAACCATGCTGTATGAAGCTATACTTCATCGCATCATATTCTTTCATATTTGTTATGATAGAACAGATGCTGAACTGTTTTTTGAAATTATTTATTTTATTGATTGTTATGGATTCTTGCAACATTTTTTATCAACAGTGAATTTTCTTTTATTTCGCTTTAAATTTTTCTATAGCTTTTTTTGAAAAGTCACTCAGTATCAGTTTTCCGCTGATGGCGGCTCTTTCCATAAGAAGCTCATTCCAGTTTTCTGTGCCTTTCCAGCATATTTTTTTCAGCTCTTTCATGGCTTCCGGACTGGATTTAGATAAGGTTATTGCAAGTTTTTCAACAGCATCATCCAGCGCTTCTGTGTTGCTGTGCAGCTCGGCAAACAAACCATTGGCAAATGCCCAGGAGCTGCTGCGCCAGGAGCTCGCATCAATGGAAAGCGAAGTGAACGCACTGGTACCTATTTTTCTCTCCACAGCGGGACCAACCACGAAAGGTCCAATTCCAACCGCTAGCTCACTAAGCTTAACATCTGCTGTATCTAACGCTAACGCATAATCGCTCGCTGCCGCAAGCCCTACACCTCCTCCTACACATTTTCCCTGAATTCTGGCTATTACAAATTTTGGACAAGTTCTGATGGCATTGATCACTTTTGCAAAACCACTGAAAAATTCCAATCCCTCCGCTTCGTTTTTTATCTGAATCAATTCATCAAAAGAGGCGCCCGCACAAAATGTTTTATTGCCTCCACTTTTCAGAATGATGACAGTTGATTCCGAATTCAATCCCGCTTCCTTAATTGATTCAGCAAGTTTATTCAGAATTTTTCCCGGAAGCGAGTTGCTTTGAGGATGGTAAAATTCAACGGTGGTAATGTTATTGGAAGTGGTCGATTCCACATATCCGTTTATATTTTTTTCTTCCATACTATTATATTTTATTCTTCATCTCAACCATTGTTAGAATTGTTGCAATTCCTACCAGCTCATCGGTTTCATCAAACATTTCCACCAGCCATTTCACAATTCCTTTTGGAATGTCCATTCCTTTTGTCATCGGCACGTCCGGATTTATTTCTTTCATTTCCTGTGCGGTTTTTTCTTTACAGGTAAATCTTATGTAAAGAGATGCTCCAGCATACATTGGTTTTGTAAATCGCAATTCATCAATTCCGTAATTAAGTAAAACAGGATTTTTTTCATAGCTGTTTACAAATAAACCTGCAGAGGCACTCATGATAAAGTAACCATGAGCTACCTGTTCTTCAAACATAGTTCCGTTGAAGTCAGTATTGATCAAGTGCGCATAAAAATGATCTCCACTTAAATCAGCAAAACGGTCAATGTCTTCAGATGTAATCAATCTTTTTTCGGTAACAATCTGATCGCCGATGTTTAGTTCTTCAAAATATTTTTTAAAAGGATGAATACCGTCTGTAATACCTTTTGAATATTGTTGATATACATTACTGATGGCTGTTATCATAGTGGGCGATCCCTGAATGGCTGTTCTTTGTAGATAATGTTTGATACCTCTTAATCCTCCCATTTCCTCACCACCACCCGCTCTTCCCGGACCACCGTGAACAAGCAGGGGCAATGGCGAACCGTGCCCTGTACTTTCTTTAGCGCATTCATTATTCAGTACCAGTATTCTTCCATGATGGCTGGCTGCCCCCAAAACATATTTTTTAGCTGTGGAGGCATCGTTCGTTACGATGGACGAGCATAAGCTTCCTTTACCTTTTTTACTCAGTTCAATGGCTTCATCCATATTCTTATAAGGCATAATGGTGCTGATTGGACCGAATGCTTCTACGTTATGCGGTTCTTCCGATGTGAAAGGAGTTTTGTTCATCAAAAGCATTGGGCTCATGAATGCTCCGATATTCGCATCTGCATCCATAACGGAAACACTGTCCAGTGATCCGTACAAAACTTCGCTTGAGGCCAGTAGTTTTTGAACCTGTGATTTTACTTCGTTTCGTTGTTCGTAGCCTGCCAACGAACCCATACGTACTTTTTCATTCAATGGGTTTCCAATGACTGTCTTCTCTAACTCAACTACAACAGACTTCCACACATCTTCCATTTTGTTTTCAGGAACAAATATTCTTCTTACAGCAGTACATTTTTGTCCGGCTTTAACGGTCATTTCTTTTTTCACTTCTTTCACAAACAAATCCCACTCAGGCATACCCGGTACAACATCATTTCCCAATACAATACAATTCAGTGAATCAGCTTCCATATTGAATGGAACATTTTCTGAAATAATCGTTGGATGAGATTTCAATTTCATGCCTGTATGAGCGGAACCTGTAAAAGTAACCACATCCTGTGCGGTAACATAGTCAAGCAAATTACCCGCACTGCCGCAAATCAATTGCAATGACCCTTCCGGCAAAATATTGGATGAAATGATTTCTTTTACCACAGCTTCTGTGAGATAAGAAGTCACGGTAGCCGGCTTAACTATAGCAGGTACACCTGCCAGTAAGTTTACGGCAATTTTTTCCAGCATTCCCCAAACCGGAAAATTATAAGCGTTGATGTGAACAGCAACGCCTTCTTTGGGAACAAGAATATGGTGCCCCATAAAAGTATGTTGCTTGCTCAATCCGATAGGGTCGCCATCCAAAGTAAAAGTTTCGTCAGGTAGCTTTCTGCGCAATGAGGCATTGGAGAAAAGGTTGCCTATTCCTCCTTCAATATCAATCCAACTGTCAATTTTTGTAGCCCCTGTCTGATAACTTATAGCGTAAAACTTTTCTTTTTTTTCCAACAGATGCATCGCAAGCGCTTTCAGCATTCTGCCTCGTTCCTGAAAAGTTAATTTTCTTAATGCAGGATTACCAATCGTTCTTCCATAATTCAATACTTCACAAAAATCTATTCCTTTCGTTGAGGCTGCAGCTATTGGACTTGCATTTACGGCATTGAATAAAACCTGTCCATCTCCCTCTCCGCAAATCCATTTACCCTGAATATAGTTTTCAAGTTTAAGCATAACAATATATATTAATTCGCATTTCTCATTCAAATACCGGGAAGTGAATGAATATTATAAGCAAGTTAATTAAATCGGTTTATTCAAAAGTAAAATCCTTTCGTCTCAATAGAGAAACAGCTTTAAGCATTTAAATTGCAATTGTATACCACCAACACATCATTGGGGGTAATTGTCATTATCAATGAATGAAGGGAAAATTAAATGATGCGGTCAATTTCGCTGCAAATACTGTTAAAGATTTCCTCAACAGTTCCTTCTCCTTTAATCAAAACCACCTTATCAAATTGTCTATAGTAATCAGCTACAGCGGTTGTTTTTTTATGGTATTCTGTTATACGGGCTTTAATGATATTTTCATTCACATCATCTGATCTACCGCTGGTTTCACCTCTTTTAACAAGTCTTTTGATCAATTCCGTTTCACTTACATCGAGTGCAAGCATTATTGAAATAGAGGTATTTTTTAATTCCAGTAGTTTATCGAGCGCTTCTGCCTGTGCAGAGGTTCTGGGAAATCCGTCAAAAAGAAAACCTTTTGAATCGGGATGCTGATCGATAGCGGTACTGATCATCCCAATGACTACTTCATCCGGAACCAACTCACCCTTATCCATGATTTTTTTGGCTTCAAGCCCCAAGGCAGTTTGGTTTGCTATTTCGGAGCGGAGCAAATCGCCTGTGCTGAGATGCTTTAAATGGTATTTATCAATCAGTCTTTCGCTTTGCGTACCTTTTCCACTTCCGGGAGGACCAAAAAGAATTAAATTAAACATAAAAAATTAGCATTGTTTCGGTTGAAAATCAGTAGTAAGAGTTGAATTACTGTAAAGATAATCAAGCCATAAAAAAATAAAAAAATCGAAAAAACAACTTCCGGGAAAAAATCAACTGAACCATTACAAATATACCAATAATTAAGTATTTTTACCCTTTTTATATAATCATTAAAATATTTCTTAATTAATTATTCAAAAATAGAATAATCATTAATAAAAATAGAGGAACATTAAAAATATTGCAAAGTTGACCAAGCAATAATTGAATGACAGCTTATTTGGTTTTAAAAATGTTAGCGGGGTCTTGAAGCTTGTAAAAGTTAATTTTGCACTCAAAAAACGTAAGATGGGTAACAATGTGTACAGCAAACTGGCGGAAACACTTATTTCTTCAGAAATAGTTAAGCTGGGTGGAATAATAAAAGACAAAATAAAATCAGGCGAGCAAATCTACAATTATACGATTGGTGATTTTGATTCAAATCAATTCCCCATTCCTGCAGAATTAAAAGATGAAATTAAAAAAGCGTATGATGACGGGTATACGACTTATCCATCTGCAGAGGGTGAGTTGGATTTGAGAAAAGCGATTGCTGCATTTGTTCAAAAACATGAGGGATTAAAATACGCCGAGTCTGAAATTTTAGTTTCTAACGGTGGAAGGCCGCTTATTTATTCAATATTCAGAACCATCGTAGATAAAGGGGATAAAGTTATTTATCCTGTACCCAGCTGGAACAACAATCATTATACTCATTTTAATGAAGGAGAGCATGTTTTGATTGAGGCTTTTCGGGAGAATAATTTTATGCCTACGGCCTCACAAATTGCTCCACATATAAAAGGGGCTTCTCTGTTGGCACTTTGTTCGCCTTTAAACCCAACCGGAACCGTTTTTGTTAAAGAAGAACTGGAAGCAATCTGCGATCTTGTGCTGGCTGAAAACCAATCAAGAGCAGACAATCAAAAGAAATTGTACGTATTGTATGATCAGATATACTGGAAGCTGACTTTTGGGAATACCACGCACTACAATCCGGTTTCTTTGAGACCCGCAATGAAAGAATACACCATTTTTGTAGATGGTATCAGCAAGGCATTCGCGGCCACAGGAGTTAGGGTTGGATGGTCAATGGGACCGGAGACGCTGATTGCGAAAATGAAAGCCATCAACAGCCATGTAGGATCATGGGCTCCTATGGCAGAGCAAAAAGCTGTAGCAAATTTTCTAAATAAAGAATCTGTACTTGATGATTTTTTCGTTCATTTTAAAAATGAATTATTCTATCGTTTAAAAAAACTTTACCAGGGTTTTGTTCATCTTAAATCAGAAGGTTTTTCCGTTGATGCAATTGAGCCTCAGGCTGCTATTTACTTGACAGTACAAATAAACCTTACAGGTAAGAAAACCGCAGATGGCAATATTTTGAAAAATCAATCAGATGTTACAGCATATATATTGAATGAAGCAAAATTAGCCATGGTTCCTTTTGGAATATTCGGGGCGGACAAAGAAAGCAGCTGGTATAGAATCAGTGTGGGATGCTGTAAAAAAGAAGAAATAACAGATGTAATTGACGCACTCAGAACGGCACTTCAAAAACTAAGGTGATGGTTTAATTTTTGTTGTTGAGAAAAACAAATGGATGTTCTTTTCTGCTTCTGATATGTTTTTTGATTTCAAAAGGAGTGTTGAAAATTTTATATCGATTGATGTTTATCAGCTCATGAGCAACTACAAAATTGTCAACCCGTTCCACATGATACAACAGTTCATTGAGCGATCCTATTTCTTTTTGAATGGCTGTTTGATTCATGATTTCATGCCTGAACAGCACCAATAAATCTCTTTTGCTTTTTTTCATTCTGAATATTAATTATTTATAACCAACCATTCCTCGCTCGTTTGGACAACCACAAAAAACTTTCTTTGACGACGTACAATTTGAAAATAAAATCGCCAGCAACAGGACCATTAGCAATAACTTAAATTTCATACGTACAATTTACACATTAAATAAACTAAATTGAATAAAATTTGTTCAAATTTATTTAAAATTGAAAGATACCAATAAAGTAAACAGAGATTTAACAGTACTTATTGCTCCATTGGACTGGGGATTGGGTCATGCTACAAGATGCATACCCTTGATATCATTTTTGAAAGAACAGCAAATCAGGGTTTTGATTGGTGGTAATGGTGCAGTTAAAGAAATTTTGCAGCAAGAATTTCCGGATATTCAAATTTTACCGCTGAAAGGATATCACATAACGTACAGCAAGAAGGGAGATAATTTTTTAATAAGTATCGTTCTACAGTTACCAAAAATCCTGCACAGAGTTTGGTATGAATACAGGTGGCTGAAAAATACTGTAAAAAAGTATAACATTGATGCGGTTATAAGCGACAACAGACTGGGTTGTTTTAATAAGTTTGTTCCATCTGTTTTCATCACCCATCAGTTGAATATTAAAACCGGCAGAACATTTGTTAATCGATTTGTCCGAAGAATAAATTATTTCTTCATTAACCGTTATGATGAGTGTTGGGTTCCGGATTATTTCACTGAAAAAAATTTAGCCGGCGAACTATCTCATCCAATTCAATTCCCAAAAACGCCAATAAAATATATTGGGCTTTTATCAAGATTTAAAAAACACGCATTGCCCATTAAATACAAGCTCTGCATTTTATTATCAGGACCTGAACCTCAGCGTACGATTCTTGAAAATAAAATAATCCAACAGCTGGAGTTTCTTGAAGAGCCGTCAGTTATTATAAGAGGAACTCCTGAGAAAAAAAATACTTTATCTATTCAAAATAAAAAGGTTGTTCAATTCAATCATCTAAATGCAGATGAGCTCAGCAAAACCATTCAAGAATCTGAGATTGTGATAGCCAGATCAGGATATTCAACAATTATGGATTTGATTGCATTGGAGAAAAAAGCGATTCTTATTCCAACACCGGGACAGGCCGAGCAGGAATATCTGGGAACATATTTAAACAAAAAAGCATTGTTCGCTACCGTTAGTCAGCATCAGTTTAATTTATTTGATTCGTTTAAGCTGCTTGATGGTGTTGCTCATGAAAATTATGATTTCAGAGAGGTATATAAAAATGTATTGACTGAATGGATATTAGGTTTAAAAGATAAACACAGGGCCTCAGTTTCTTGATAAAAAAAGTCCTTTAAGATTTGCGAAAATCCTACAAGAATCAATTCCCAAAAAAATCAACTTTGATTTTAAATTGTTTCCGTAATATTTTTTTACAAATATTTTCATAGCACCATAAAAATGTTTTTTATAAGAGCTTGATTTATAGGAGGTGCTTTTTCCTTTATAATGAACAATCGTTGTTTCTGAAAAGTAGTAGTTTTTGAAACCGCTTTGTTTGATTCGATAGCTGATATCAATGTCTTCTCCGTACATAAAAAAGTCTTCATCAAATCCTTTTACTTTCTTCAATGCATCATTCGACAGCATCATAAAAGCACCTGAAAGTACGTCAACGGGACATGATGAATGTTCAGACAAATGTCCTTCATAGTATTTGGAAAACAAACGAGAGGTAGGAAATATTAGATGTAGACCAATCATTTTATAAAAAGATGTTTTCAGATCCGGAAATCCTCGCTTGCTCTCTTTTAAAAATTTTCCACTTGCATCAACCATTCTTACACCCAATGCTCCACAATCAGGGTGATTTGAAAAAAAATCAATGCATTTTTCAAAACAGTCTTCAGGAACCAGTGTATCCGGGTTCAAAAAAAGAACATAGTCTCCGGTAACCTTACTCAATACGCTGTTGTTGGCTTTAGCAAAACCCACATTGTTTTTATTCCATTGGAAATTAATATTTTCAAAACGATTTTTGAAATAATCTTCGCTGCCGTCCATTGAAGCATTATCAATCACAAAGATTTCCGATTCAATATTTTTGCAGGCTTTCTCAACTGCAAGCAGACATTGTTCCAGCAGGAATTTTACATTATAATTGACAATGACAATTGAAAGTTTCAAGAAGAAATATTTGCATGCGAAATAAATGGTTTTAAATGATTGGGCAAAATTTAAGCGGCCGGCTTAATAATTGATGAGAAGATTGGTTTAATGTCACCTCCAACATAGAATAATTATCAAGAATGCAAATCAGTATCTTTGCAACATGATTAAAAATACCCTCTTGTATGCTATTCAAGCCGGAGCAGCCCAGCTTCAACATTATTTTAATGGCAGTTTTACTGTGAGCAATAAGGAAGGAATCAACAATTTGGTTACAGAGGCCGATCATGCATCAGAAAAAGCAATCATTGAAGTGATTCAAAATAATTTTCCGGATCATTTTATATTGAGCGAGGAAACAGGTGAGATAAAATCCAACAGTGAATACAAGTGGATAATTGACCCGATAGACGGTACCGTTAATTTTGCCAATGGTATTCCCTTGTGTTGTGTCAGCATTGGATTGGAAAAAGAGGGTAAAATGATTATGGGAGCTGTGTATAATCCTTTTATGAATGAACTTTTTTTTGCACAAAAAGGGATGGGTGCGTATTTAAATGAAAAGAAAATTACGGTCAGCAGAAAAGCTGCGGTCATTGAAAGTTGTTTAGTCACCGGATTTCCTTACACTTATTTGGATAGCCCCAATGGACCGCTAGAGGTTTTTCAAAAACTTGTAAAACAAGGTATACCGGTTAGAAGATTGGGCAGTGCTGCGATTGATTTATGCTGGGTGGCAGCCGGAAGATTTGACGGATTTTATGAACACAAATTGCAGGCATGGGACACGGCCGCAGGATTTTTAATGGTAGAAGAGGCAGGAGGTAAAATAACCGACTTCAAGGGAGAATATTATTCTCCCTATCAACCTCATCTGTTGGCAACAAACGGAATAATACACGACGAATTGTTGTCTTATGTTAAAGGAGAAAAGTAAAAAAAGCAATATGCAAAACAGAACAGAAGTGTCATCTATCGGAGAGTTTGGACTAATTGAACATCTAACCAAAAACATTGAAATCAAGAATGCCTCTTCCTTGTTGGGTGTTGGGGATGACGCAGCAGTTTTAGATCATTTTGGCCGACAAACTGTAATGTCCAGCGATTTACTGATAGAGGGAATTCATTTTGATTTGGGGTACACGCCCCTGAAACATTTAGGATATAAATCAGTGGTGGTCAACTTAAGTGATATATATGCTATGAATGCATTGCCAACCCAAATACTGCTCAATATTGGATTCAGCAACCGATACAGTGTAGAGTCGCTGGATGAATTTTATGCAGGAGTATATGCAGCATGTGATGCATACAATGTCGATTTGGTAGGAGGAGATACCAGTTCTTCCAATAAAGGTTTGATTATCAGTGTTACTGCAATAGGAGAAGTTGCTCCGGATAAATATGTTACCAGAGCCGGTGCCAAAGCCAACGATTTGATTTGTGTGAGCGGAGAGCTGGGCAGTGCTTTTCTGGGTTTAACACTTTTAGAAAGAGAAAAAAAGATATTTGAAGAAACGGGAGCACAACCCGACTTGGAAGGTCAGTCTCATATTGTAGGAAGATTGCTGAAGCCTGAAGCAAGAAAAGATATCGTTGAATATTTTTTGGAAGCAGCAATCACACCTACCAGTATGATAGATGTAAGTGATGGATTAAGCAGCGACATATTGCATATTTGCAAACAAAGCAATGTGGGCTGCATACTCTATGAAGATAAGTTTCCGTTCAATGATGACGCAAAAAATTTTGCTTACAAACTCGAACTAGACCCAACTGCATGCGCACTAAGCGGCGGCGAAGATTATGAATTGCTGTTCACCGTAGATCAGGCAGATTATGATAAAATAAAATCAAATCCATCCGTTTCAGTGATTGGGTATATTACAGAGCCATCTGAAGGAAAACATTTGATAACCAGAGGAGGCAATAAACACGAATTGATTGCCCAAGGATGGAATCACGCCAAGAAATAAATCAATTTCCAAGGGAGTTTAATCCTTCGATGATACAAGTAGTCAGTTTTCCAACAATTTCTCTTGGAAAAAAAGCACCTTCGTTTTTATTGAAACAAGCATGAAGTTTTTTCAATGGAAAACGATTGCTGTTGAAAAATTCGGACAAATTATTGCTCAGTGCAACAAATCGAATGTTGCCGGAAAAATCTGTTTGATACAATATATGATAAACGACTTCCTGCCGATCTTTTAGAACCTGCGTATAGGTATCTGCGTTATTAATATCAAAAGAGTACTTTTCAGATGAAGGTAAAGTAATTGCAAAATAATTGCTGATGATAATATTTTCCGGACGGATATTTGTTTCAGAAATTTTAGCAAAGCGCTGCCCAAAAGCATTGCTGATAAAAAACAACAAAACAAACATAAATTTCGACTTCATAAGTACTGCTTTTAAAATTTATTAAAATATTTTTTGTCAACAATCATAATCGAATGTTTCATTGAACCATTTTGTTACTCTTTAAGTTTGTAAACAGGATCTGTACAAATAACGTATACATTTTTTAAGCTACTAACATTTTGAAAAAGCTTATCATAATAATTGCCCATGCCATAGCTGTAAACCATTATAAAATTTATTTTTTCTTTACTTTTATTGATGTCAAATGCTGCACCCGATTTCAAAAACCTTAGGCTGTAATCTGAGATTTCATGAGTGATTTGAAAAATACTGTCAGGGTGTTTTTTCATGGAGGCTATGGTCATGATTTCATTTTCAATTCGTCCAGAACAGAATACATTATTTCTTAAGAGCATGCTTTTTTTTATCTCCATACTGTCGTTTAGGAAGGCGCCTATATAAACCCCTGATTTATTTTGTTGAAGTTGATTAAAAACGAATCTGGAATAGTCAACAGAGTCTACATATAAATACTGTTGTATCGGTAATGATTTTTTCTTTTTCAGATAATTAATAAAATCATATTTATAATTAAAATCAAAGTTTTGACCTATGCGGTATTTTTTTTCAGAAAAATATCTGCAACCTAATAAAACTGTGCATAGTAAAAAAATAACAAGAGGCAATTTCATTGCAAATTGATTATTAAAGACAACGCCCGAACGGGCGTTGTCTTATGGTTTTTAATAGAAGCGGATGTTAACAACATATTCTTCTCCTGAAACAGTAACAGGATATATGCCTCCTCTTACCGTTTTTTCAACTCCGTTATCAGACTTGAAATAGATGCTCTTATCCTCAATTTCGAAAGTTGACATATCCGTTTTTTCAAAACCCTTTTCAGATTTTATTCCAACTGGAAGATGCAATTCGGCACTTTCTTGATTTATTTTTATCCATCCATTTACTTTTCCGTCCTTGATAAATGATTTACCGTTGCACGGAAGGCACGCAAAATTGAATCCCATTTTTATACAAAGACCAAACCCTCCTGAACAATTTGTTCTGGGCTTGTGAAAATTCAGGGACTCCAATGTAATAATTGCCGCAGGGCATGTTCCTGCAGGACAAACAGCAATACCAACAGTTCCGCCATCATTGAGGGGAGCTGTTTTAGTTGTTTGTGAAAATCCTGATTGAACAATGCATAACACAATAAGTAATAAAAAATTTCTCATGGTTTTAATTTTTATAGACTACGCAGTTTTTGTTTTTATGAAAACCCATAATAAATACAAAAAGACGATCATCTTAAATGAATGCTTACTCTGTTTTCGGTTTTCAGCATATCCCGAATCAATGGCCATTGATGATGTAAAATTCAGCAGCAGTAGATTCAATAAAAAATAATTACACTTAAGAATATTAAGCAAACGGGTAATTTAATTCAGAGGGTTACTTTGAAAAACAAACAACACATAAAAACGATTATTTTCTTATTACAAAAAGCTGAAAAACACTTTTACACTTAAAAAGTGACCGATATTTTTATGTTCGCAAGTTTCAAATCAATAATATAAAATCTAAAAAAACCAGGCATCTGCAATTTGATAGATCATATTTCACCTTTAAACAAAAAATCATGAAAAACAAAAAAAACATCGGAGGTTATGAAAGAATGAAAATTGGCGCCAACATCAGAAAATGGAGAAACATAAAAGAGGTCAAACAAAAAGACCTTGCTTCAAGTCTGAGGATGTCGGAGGCTGCAGTCAGCAACATGGAAAACGATCTCACAGATCTCACGCTTAGCCAACTTGAAGATATTTCACTGGCATTGGATTTGCCACTTGAAAAGCTGTTCATTGATCCTCAGGAAACCCTTAATCACGGTTTGCAGCCCAATACAAGCGCGGATAATACACAGAATTTGTTAATGGAAAAGGAACTTATTTATAGCGTGATTGGCAGTATTCAAAAAAAGGATGAACAGCTTAAAACGGTAATGCAAGGCATGCTGGACGCAATGAAGACAATTACTCAAAAAAATAGCGTAAGACATTAAAGCACATTTCAAATATGAATAGTGTTGCAATATGGACTATTTTCGTTCGGCAATAAAATAAATATGTTTACCGGCAAACTCTTAAAATCTTCAGCATTAATTCTATGCTGTATCTTTTTTTCGTGTACTTCCCGGAATATTTTCGAATCGTTTAAAAAAAAATATTCTGCCGGGCAACTTAATTATGATTATTCAATTTTACAGTCAGTACTGGAAAAAAAACACCCCTCACTGTATTGGTACACAAATTATGACAGCATTCAATACTATTTCAGGTATTACAAGGACTGTATAAAGGATAGTATGAATGAGCAGGAATTTACCTGGAAAATTCTGCACCCCCTTTTAAACAAAATTCGTTGCGGTCACACAGAGATAAACAACAGCAAAAGCTATGAAAAAAGGGCTAAGAAATTATCTGAAAAAGAATTTCCGCTTTTTATTAAAGTATGGAATGATACCGCAGTTGTTATTCAAAGCTTGTATCAAAACGATTCCATATTCAAACGGGGTACAATCATCAAAGCTATCAATGGAGTTTCGGCAAGAGAGATGATTCAAAAAATGAAGCAGTATTTTTCTCAGGACGGAAATGCTGAAGGCGCAACTTATTTAAAAATAAGTTTCAATTTTCCATACTATTACAAAAACATTTTTGGCCTAATCGATCAAAATACAATTGAATACTTCGATGATAGCGGTTTTGAAAAAAAAGCAATGTTGAGTGATGTTTCACCAGATAAATTTGCGGCTTCTAAATCCGATATCAAAGCATCAAAAACTAATAATAAAAAAAGTAGAGCCAGATTACAACAATACAGGTCATTTGAAATTGACAGCAGTAATATTTTTGCAGTTATGAGATTGAATACTTTTTCAAAAGGCCGCCTGAGAAAATATTTTCGTCAATCTTTTAAAAAATTAAAAGACAATCAAATTCCTTCGCTGATTTTAGATATTCGACTGAATGGAGGAGGCAAGGTGAGCAATTCAACTTTATTAACAAAGTATCTGTCAAGACATCCATTTAAGCTGGCCGATACAGCTTATTCAATTACAAAATCCCTTCATCCATTCAATCAATATTTTAAGTCAAGTATACTCACCAATATTGCACTAAAGTTTATAGCACAAAAAAAGAAAGATGACAATTATCATCTTACAACATTTGAAAAAAAATGGTATCAACCTAAAAAAAGACTGCATTATGATGGCAAAGTATACCTTTTAACAAGCGGTATGACATTTTCCGCATCCTGTTTGCTTGCAAATACTTTAAAAGGTCAGCAAGGAATCACATTGCTGGGAGAAGAAACTGGCGGCGGATGGTATGGAAACAGTGGTATACTTATCCCAACCATCACACTTCCAATTACCAAAACCCGTATCAGTGTTCCTTTATTCAGAATTGTACAACACGAACATCCATCGATGAAGGGTAGCGGCATACTGCCTGATGTTCTAATAAATACCAGTTATGAAGCAATTAAAAAAGGATTTGACAAAAAACTGACTGTAGTGAAAATGATGATAGCGGATACAACAAACTTTCGCAAAATTCATCATCAGTAAACTAATTGCTGATGTTGAAAGAATCAGCATCTGCTAAAAATGGAAAAGTCAATCTGATTTCATCGAGCTCTTTTTTGTTAAAAGTCTCTGTGTGAATGTCCTCAACATTTTCTTTATGATAAATTACTTTACCAAATGGATCAACTATCATGCTGTCCCCTGAATATTGATGATGATTGCCATCAACTCCAACCCTGTTTACCCCTACTACATAACATTGATTTTCTATAGCTCGGGCACATAAAAGAGCTTTCCAAGCATCTCTTCTTTTTGCAGGCCAGTTAGCAATATAAATAAGCAGATCATATTCGGGCTCTTTATTTATAATTTGCTGTCTTGTCCATACCGGAAATCTCAAATCATAGCATATCTGTAAATTAATTTTCCAACCATTTACTGAAGCAATCAATCGACTATTACCTGCTTGATAATGTTTGTTTTCCTGTGCAAAAGCAAATAAATGACGCTTATCATAAAAACAGCATTCTCCGGTTGGAAGCATCCAAATAAGTCTATTGAAAAAATGATTGTTTTCACGAACAATAAGACTTCCTGTTAGAATAATCTTCTTTTCTTCGCATACTTTTTTCATCCATTGAATGGTATTTCCATCCATCCCTTCAGCCAGTTCCTCCGCATTCATGCTAAATCCGGTTGAAAACATCTCTGGCAGAACTACTACATGGCATTTGTCTTTCAACGCATTGATTTTACGTTCAAACATGGATAGATTTGCTGCTTTATCTTCCCATGTTAATTCAGACTGAATGGTGGTTATGATGAGCGATGACATATTGGAATTCATTTCAACGAAAGTATATAATAAAAAGTAAATTTTGAAGATGCCAATGCCCAAAACAGCAAACCGATTAGTAATCAATATAAATTTATCTTTGTAAAAAGCCTTGTATGAGATTGATTCACTTCTTAACATTCTGTGTTTTTATTATCACCCAAAGTCTACATGCTCAGGATAATAAAGTTCCTGCATTGGATAAGTCGCCAATGGATATGAGCTATTGCCCCAATAATTTTCCGGTGTTAAAAGTTCAGGAAAAAATAAGCGACTCTTTAATTGCCAGAGTCATATACAGCAGACCTGCAAAAAATGGAAGAGCTATTTTTTGCGATTTGGTGGAATACGGAAAAGTATGGAGGCTTGGCGCAAATGAAGCGACTGAAGTTGAATTTTTTAAGAATGTCATCATCAATAATATTAAAGTAAAAAAAGGCAGGTACACTTTATATGCCATTCCTTTTGAAACCAAGTGGACAATAATTGTAAACAGAGAGGTAGATACCTGGGGTTCATTTATTTATAATCCCAAAAAAGACATTGTAAGGATAGATGTTCCAGCGGAATTGACGTCTCAGATTACTGAAACATTCTCAATATACTTCGATTTAAAGGGAAATGCTGGTCAAATGAATATACTCTGGGACAATGTGAGGGTAAAAGTTCCTTTTACTGTTTCCAAAACAAAATAATCAAACTTATTTTCAACTGATCCTTATGTGTGGAATTGCAGGAATTATCTCTCCCTACATTAATGACGTCAATCCAATCTTATTGCAGCGAATGAGCGAATCCCTTGTTCACAGGGGGCCTGACAGCGAAGGCAATTGGATAAACGAAGATGAGACTGTTGCCTTTATACATAAACGACTTGCCATAAACGATTTGTCTTCCAAGGCTAACCAGCCTATGCATTACATGCAGAGGTACACGGTTGTATTCAACGGAGAATTGTACAACTACCTTGAATTAAAACAAGATCTGCAAAAATTGGGCTACCACTTTAATAATTCCGGAGATACTGAGGTTTTGCTGGCCTCTTATGATTTTTATGGAAAAAAATGCCTTCAATATTTTGACGGAGCATTTGCATTTGCAATTTGGGATGAAAAAGAAAAGACTTTTTTTGCAGCAAGAGACCGCTTCGGAGAAAAACCATTTTATTATTTTCATGAAAACAAAAGATTTTTATTTGCAAGCGAGATGAAAGCGCTTTGGGCAGCAGGTGTCGAAAAAACAATCGACGAACGAATGACATTGAATTATTTAACATTGGGGTATGTGCAAAATCAATCCGACAAATCACAAACATTTTTTAAGCAGATTTACTCTCTTCCTCCAGCACATTTCATCTATTTGCAACACGAAACTTTTATAATTGAAAAATACTGGAATCTGGACAAACAAAATTCCATTGAAATAAACGAACAGGACGCAATAGAAAAATTTGATCAATTGCTCTTTCAGTCAGTTTCAAGAAGAATGAGGTGCGATGTGGAAGTTGGACTCACATTAAGCGGTGGAATAGACAGTTCCTCTCTCCTTTATTATATGCAGAAAAAGGACAAGAAAAACTATAAGGCCTTTTCCGCACTTTTTCAGGGTTTTGAAAAAGACGAGCAACACCTGATTAATCAGATTTCTCAGCGCTTTTCTGCTGAAAACCATTTTGTATATCCTAACGAACTCGATCTAGTTGAAAATTTTGAGAAACTCTCTTATTATCAGGAAGAGCCGGTAAACTCTTCCGGAGTTTATGCGCAGTATTGCGTATTTAATAAATCAAAAATGACCGGAATAAAAGTCTTGATGGATGGACAGGGAGCAGATGAAAGCATGGCCGGCTATAACAACTATATTCATTGGTATTTACAGGAGTTATTAAGCAGAAACAAATTTTCAAAACTGATTTCCGAGAAAAGCCGACTCAGAAAAAATGGCATTCCATTTAATTGGGGAATTAAAAACCTGCTTGCAGCCTTTCTTCCCTCGCATGTTTCAATTGCACTTGAAAAAAAAGAATTCAATAAAATTGTCAGCAATCAGGATGTAACCAAAGATTTGTTGAGCTGTTTGAAAGGGAGCGAATGGGAAGGTATACACAAGCCTGTTGTAACAAAGCTCAATGACATCTTACATTTCAATGTTATTGAAAACGGTTTAGAAGAGTTGTTGAGGTATTCCGACAGAAACTCGATGGCAAACAGCTGCGAAGTAAGACTTCCATTTCTTTACCACGAGTTGGTATCTTTTATATTTTCATTACCCACGAAATATAAAATAAATGAGGGGTTCACAAAAAACATACTTCGTAAAGCTGTCAGCAATCACCTTCCGAATGAAATTATATGGAACCCTCAAAAAATTGGGTTTGAGCCACCTCAAAAAAAATGGATGTCTAGTTCCACAATGCAGGATTTTCTGTATGATTCAAAGCAAGTACTTGTTGACAACCGAATATTAAAGCCGCAAGTATTGCAGAAGAAAAAAAACACCCTTGGAGCTTATGAACACAACAATTATGACTGGAGATATATTTCAATTGCTCAGATAATTAAAAAATAACCGACCAACAATTCTTAATTTTGCGAAAGGTATTTTAAAACACCTTAAATATTATTTCAAAACCATTGACCGAAAATAAATTGAAATGAAATCTGAAAAACTTGCTACAAAGTTCATACATGCCGGAGCAGAGCCAGATCCTTCAACCGGAGCTATTATGACACCAATATTTCAAACATCCACCTATGTTCAGGCAGCTCCTGGACAACATAAAGGATACGAATATGCCCGATCTCAAAACCCAACCAGAGCAGCGCTCGAAACCGCTTTGGCAGAGATAGAAAACGGAAAGTTTGGATTGGCTTTCAGCAGCGGTGTTGCTGCTACAGATGCGGTAATAAAGTTATTGTCGCCCGGAGATGAAGTTATTGCAGCAGCAGATATGTATGGAGGCACTTACCGCCTTTTTACTAAAGTATTTGAAAAATTCGGAATCAGTTTCAAATATGTGGATACAACCAATGCAGAAAACGTTTTCAATGCAATAACTCCTAAAACAAAATTGATTTGGATAGAAACACCTACAAATCCATTGATGAACATTACTGACATTGCTGCTGTTGCGTCTATTTCAAAAAAAGCCGGTGCAATACTATGTGTTGACAATACATTTGCTTCGCCTTATTTGCAAAATCCGCTTGATTTGGGAGCAGACATTGTGATGCATTCCTCCACCAAATATTTAGGAGGCCACAGTGATGTTATTCAGGGAGCTTTGATAATGAATGATGTTTCATTAAAAGACCAGTTGTATTTTATTCAAAAAAGTTGCGGTGCAGTTCCCGGACCTTTCGATTGTTTTTTAGTTTTGCGAGGCATAAAAACATTGCATGTAAGGATGAAACAGCATTGTGAGAATGGTACGATTGTAGCTAATTATTTAAGAAATCATCCAAAGGTGGAAAAGGTTTTTTGGTGCGGTTTCGCAGATCACCCCAATCATGATATTGCCAAAAAACAAATGAGGGGATTTGGAGGTATGTTAAGCTTTACTTTAAAAGATTCAAGTGTAGAAGCCGCAATGAAGGTATTATCCGGTACAAAACTGTTTTCTCTTGCTGAAAGTTTGGGCGGAGTGGAATCATTGATCAATCATCCTGCAAGTATGACACATGCGAGCATTCCAAGGGAAGAGCGTTTGAAAAACGGACTATCGGATGGTTTGATTAGATTAAGTGTAGGCATTGAAGATGCCGAGGATTTGGTGGAGGATTTAAAGCATGCTATCGGTTAATGTTGAATGAATTAAAAATATTTTTAGATAAAAAGGTTGATGAATATAATCAGCCTTTTTTTATTGAATCTGATCCTATTTCAATTCCTCATTCATTCAGTAAAAAACAGGACATTGAAATTGCAGGATTATTTTCAGCTGTTTTTGCTTGGGGTAATAGAACCACTATTATAAACAAGTCTAAGGAGTTGATGCAATTAATGCATAATGCACCACATGATTTTTGTCTGCATCATACAATGAGAGATCTAAAAAAAATAACATCATTTAAACACAGAACATTCAATACAACAGACCTGCTTTTTTTCATTTCATTTTTAAAACATCATTACCAAAAAAACGACAGCTTGGAATCAGCTTTTACTCGTGGTTTCAGTAAAAAAGATAAAAACATAGAGCTTGCATTGAATAATTTTCATCAATATTTTTTTTCTTTGCCCGAATCACCTCTCCGGACGAAGAAACACAT
>CAZCOL010000029.1:0-14144 GCA_964500545.1 uncultured Ferruginibacter sp.
CTTGATATTCAAGGGGTTTTTTATTGAGTGTAGCAAAAAGTGTAGCACAGAAAACGATTAGATACTTATCTTTTAATTTTTTTTCCTACCTCCAACATTTATTTAATGTATTCTAATTAATTTTGATGAATTATTTTTTAAACATTTTAATATGAAAACCCCAAGTAAAATTTTTATTGAGGATCTTTTAAAAGATACAGAGTTTGAGAACTTAATAGAGAAATTCAAATTATCAGGAGAAACAACTTTAGCTAATATTTTTGTTTTACATAGGAAAGGAACTCTTTTGGACTTTTTAAAAAACTTGGAAAATGATGAAGCAAAGAGGCTGAAACTACATAATTTTTTTAAGTTACAATATCATAATGTAGTTAAAGAAAATTCAAAGTCTTTTTTGAGATTTTTTTTGATAGTGCTGATTATTTCATCTTCAATATTCTTCTTCTTTTCTTTTCGTGGTTGCTCATATAGCGACAATAGAAATTCTATTCAAAAGGAGTTTGAGTCCTCTAGGGAAGTTTATTTTAAAGAATATAAAGAAGCTGAAAATGAGATTCAGAAATCCAAAATTTTTAATGAATCAAGAAAACAAACATGTGAGTTCGAAAAAAAATATGGGAGAAAATATACTGACTGGGTTGGGAAAATAATAGAAATAAGTACAAATCGTGGTGGTTCAAACGTAACAGGCTTCAAAGTGGTATCTAAATTTGGAGGTTTTAAAATTTCATATGAGTATAGTTTAATGTTTTCAAAAGAAATTAGTGAAAGTAATCCAGTGTATCAAAAATTGTCTGAACTTAAGAAAGGAGATAAAGTTTGCTTTTCTTTCGAGTTTACCAATAATAATATTGATTCAGGGGAAAGGGAAAGGTCTTGTTTCGATGAGCGTTCAATTACAGAGTCAGGCGCTATTGAAGAGCCTGAGTTTTCTGTGGATTTGATAGACATAAAAAAATGTGATTAAATTTTTATTTTATTAGATAATTCCTGTTTGAATAATATTAACAATTAACCCCTTGATATTCAAGGGGTTTTTTATTGAGTGTAGCAAAAAGTGTAGCACAGAAAACCATTAGTTGTTAAAAATGAGTTTTATGAGGTTTCAATCATTTTGTTTTTTATTTATTGAATTAAAATTAACACCTCAAATCACCCTTACAGTTCATAATGTTTTTAGCTTCGTTCAAAACCAAATGCAGGTAGCATATAATTAACCTGTCATTGGTAACCTATTTAATCCAAATTTTATGAACAAACTATTTTCATTAAAATCCCTTTTGTTTTTTTTGCTAACGTTTTTTGTTTTAATCAATATCCCTGTTGGAATATCCGCTTATTTCACTGGTCATGATAAAAAGTATAATGATGAAAAAAATTGTACAAAAAACAATCAGCTTATTTACAATCAACTTCATTTGCAAGAGATGGGTCTTTCTGAAAATGCTTTTAATTATGCTATGAATGGATTTGAAAAATTAAAGTGTGCGGGAAAAATAGTAAACCGACAAATTTTATCTATAATTGATTTTTCAAAGCCTTCCAACGAAAAAAGACTCTTTGTAATTGATATTGTTTCAGGATGTATTCTTTACAATACTTATGTTGCCCATGGAAGGAAATCAGGAACTGTGTTTGCAAAATACTTCTCTAATAAACCTTCAAGTAATCAAAGCAGTCTTGGATTTTATGAAACAACCAATACCTATATTGGAAAAAATGGCTACTCCCTGGTTTTGCAGGGGCTTGAAAAAGGAATCAATGATCTGGCTGAAAACAGGTCAATTGTATTGCATGGAGCCTCCTATGTTTCTGAGTCATTTATCAAATCAGCAGGATATTTGGGAAGAAGTATGGGTTGTCCTGCTGTACCGGATAATCTCTCCAAACCTATCATTGAAGAAATAAAGAACGGTACTTGTTTATTTATATACGCCAATGATAAAAATTATCTTAAAAACTCCCGTGTTCTGCATTCGTAATAAAACTGAACCGGCATTTTAATTGTACAATTGTCGTTTTTGTTTTTTACTGAATTACTTTAACTTCACGGAAATTATTTTAGAATGAAATTTTTGAAAGGTACCGGAGTAGCCATCATCACACCCTTTAAAAAAAATCAGGAGGTTGATTATTTGTCTCTGGGTAAATTGATTGATTATATCATTGATGGTGGAGTACAATATATTGTTACAATGGGTACTACTGGTGAAACGCCAGTTTTAAGTAAAGAAGAAAAAAAGGAAATCATTCAATTTACATTCAGTCAAGTTAAAGGTCGTGTACCCGTTGTGGTTGGTATCGGAGGAAACAATACAAGAGAGCTTGTAAAAGAAATAGAGTCATCTGAAATTAGTGGAGCAACTGCAATTTTAAGTGCCTCTCCCTATTACAATAAACCAACGCAGGAAGGATTGTATCAGCATTATAAAGTGATTGCTGAAGCAAGTGTTAAACCCATTATTTTATACAATGTTCCGGGTAGAACAGGAAGAAATATCGATTCCCATACTGTCATCAGATTGGCAAATGAAGTTGAAAACATTGTTGGTATTAAAGAGGCAAGCGGAGATTTATTGCAATGTATGAGAATATTAAAAGATTGCCCTGATGATTTTATGGTAGTAAGCGGAGATGACGCATTGGCTTTGCCTCAAATGGCCTGCGGAATGGATGGATTGATTAGTGTTGCAGCAAATGCATATCCCAAGGAAGTTACCACTGTTATTCATCATTGTCTCAATGGGGATTATCAAAATGCAAAAAAAATGAATGATCAACTTATGGTTGCCTATGATTTGATGTTTGAGGAAAATAATCCGGCAGGTATCAAGGCTTTTCTTTTCGAAATGGGAATGATTGAAAATAATTTAAGATTACCACTATTGCCGGCAAGTGAAATGCTGCAAAATAAAATCAAAAGTTTTTTAAAAAGCTGATTTTACATCAAACGTAATAACATATTCCTTCCATTCCCAGCTCTGTGTTTTCAAAAATTTCTTTTGTCTCTTTCAAAAAATCATCAAGGATTTCGTATTTGGATGAGTAATGTCCAATGATTAGCTTTTTTACATTTGCCTTTTTTGCAATTTCGCCAGCCTGCACTGTGGTGCTGTGAAACCTTGCAGTTGCCTTTTCTTTCTGGTCCTTTAGATAAGTGGTTTCATGATAGAGTAAATCCACTTCTTTTACTATGGGAATCAGTGACTCCTTGTATAGTGTATCCGCACAATATGCGTATGTTCTTGGTTTGTCATTCTCTGTGGTAACTTCTGAATTTTTTATGATGGTACCTTTCTTTGTATGATAATCTTCTCCCTTTTGAAGTTGCTCATAATAAGATGCAGGAATGTCAAAGGATTTGACTTTATCTGCGATGATACTTCTTGGATTCTTTTTTTCCCTGAATAAAAAACCCCAACAATCAATTTGATGATCAACTTTAAAGCAGTGAACTGTCATTTTGTTTGTTTCTGCTATCATTCCGTTTTCAGACAGCTCATGAAAATGCATTTTAAATGAAAAATCAGTATTGGATGCTTCGCATTGAAGCAAGATAATGTTCTTCAAAAGGGCGGGTCCTATAATGTGAATATCCTGAGTCCTGTTCATCAAACTCATGCTGGAAAGCAACCCAATCAAACCAAAATAATGATCACCGTGAAGATGAGAAATAAAAATATGACTGATTTTACTTGTTTTGATTTTGAATTTCGCCAACTGTAACTGGGTTCCTTCTCCGCAATCAATCAGAAAACTGTTGTCTTGCAATTGAAGAATCTGTGAGGTTGGGTTTCTGCCATGAGCGGGAATAGCAGAATTACATCCTAATATTGTAACGGCAAACAATTTTTTATTTTTTTTAAAATTCTCGAAATAAACAATCGGGTTATCAGTCAAAATCTTTCATCAATTCTCTTTCTATTTCCTCCATTTGTAAAATATCCCATGCTTCACTTTCCGTTGGTGTTACATTTACACTTTCTTCAAAAAGTTGCTTAGCATTAACAGGAACTTCGCAGATTATAAAAGAATTTTTATTTTCATAAAATTGATTTTGAACCATCATGATCATCTCGGCTACCTGCTTGTCTATATTTTCAGTTTCTTTTAAAGATAAAATGACATGAGGAATTGTCTGATCAAGAAAAGATTGAAGAATCTGCTGGAGATTATCTGACAGATTAGCAGATAAATTTTTTTCCTCAGGAATAATTACAGAAAATTTTTCTTTGGTATCTATTTTGAAGTTCATACAAATGGTGTATAAATGTAAAATAAGTTAAAAAATCAATGATTGGAGTTTTTTTTCAAAAGAAATTTGATTTGTGTTGATAAAGATCATTTAATACTAAATTAACAGTCATTGCAGCAAATTTTCAACATATCAACATTTATATTTACAGCGAAACAAAACGATTGAAATAATTGTTATTATTGTAACAACAAAAACTAAAGGAATGGATAATAATTTCTCACCACAAGTAAAAGAAATCATTTCATACAGCAGGGAAGAAGCCCTGCGTTTGGGAAATGATTTTATCGGGACTGAACATCTCGTCCTCGGTTTGTTGAGGGATGGGGAAAATACCGCCGTAAAAATCCTTAAAACACTCAATGTTGATTTATCAGACTTGAGGAGGGAGATAGAAATGACGGTAAAGGACAAATCAGGCAAGAGTATTGCCAACATCAACTCTGTTCCTTTGACAAAGCAGGCTGAAAAAGTAATTCGCATTACTGTACTGGAAGCAAAAGCTAATAAAAGTTCTCTGGTGGAAACTGAACATCTGATGCTTTCCATTTTAAAAAATAAGGAAAATGTAGCTACACAAATATTGAATCAACTGAATGTGGACTATGATTCCTTCAATACTGAGCTTGGATTTGTCTCTACTCCTCCGCCACAGGCAGAATTCAATGATGATGACGAAGATGAATTCAGTGATGAAAGAAAACAATTTGGTCAGCAAAAAAATCCAAAGTCTTCCGGACCGGGACAATCCAAATCAAAGACACCTGTATTGGATAATTTTGGAAGAGATATCACTCGTTTGGCTGAAAATGGAAATCTGGATCCGATTGTTGGAAGAGAAAATGAAATTGAACGGGTATCCCAAATACTTTCAAGAAGAAAAAAGAACAATCCAATTTTAATTGGTGAGCCCGGGGTCGGAAAAACTGCTATTGTGGAAGGCTTGGCGCTGAGAATCATCCAAAGAAAAGTATCAAGAGTACTGTTTGATAAAAGAGTGGTGAGCTTGGATTTGGCTGCATTGGTTGCCGGAACAAAATATCGTGGTCAGTTTGAAGAAAGGATGAAAGCCATCATGAATGAACTTGAGAAAAACAGAGATGTTATATTGTTTATTGATGAGATTCATACCATCGTCGGAGCAGGAGGCGCCAGCGGTTCTTTGGATGCATCCAACATTTTCAAACCTGCCTTGGCAAGAGGGGAGTTGCAATGTATCGGAGCTTCTACATTGGATGAATACAGGATGCACATTGAAAAAGATGGTGCATTGGACAGAAGATTTCAAAAGGTATTGATTGAACAGCCCTCCATAGAGGAAGCCATAGAAATATTGAACAATATCAAAAATAAATACGAAGATTATCATAATGTGACTTATAGCAAAGAAGCTATTGACGCTTGTGTTAAAATGAGCGACCGCTATATGACCGATAAATTACTTCCTGATAAAGCAATTGATGTAATGGATGAGGTAGGAGCCAGAAAACATATAAAAAACATCAATGTTCCTGACAACATCATAGAACTTGAAAGAAAAATTGAAAACATCAAGCAGGAAAAGGGTAGAGTAGTGAAGAGTCAGAAATTTGAGGAAGCCGCTTCATTGAGAGATACCGAAAAAAGACTGCAGGAAGAACTTGAAAAAGCAAAATCAGATTGGGAAGAAGAAAGCAAACACAAACGCTATCCCATTGAGGAGGAGGATATTGCAGAAGTAGTATCCATGATGACGGGAATACCAGTTAAAAAAATGGTGCAGGCTGAAACAGACAAGTTGCGACGTATGGCCGATGATTTAAAAGGTGCGGTAATAGGACAGGATGAAGCAATATCCAAAATTGTAAAATCAATTCAGCGAAACAGGATAGGGTTGAAGGATCCCAAAAAACCAATCGGAACTTTTATTTTCCTGGGGCCAACAGGTGTAGGTAAAACAGAACTCGCCAGATCGCTAGCAAAACAAATGTTTGACAGTGAAGATGCACTTATCAGAATAGATATGAGTGAATATATGGAGAAATTCACTGTAAGCCGTCTGATTGGGGCTCCTCCCGGATACGTGGGATATGAAGAAGGAGGTCAGCTAACGGAAAAGGTTAGACGCAAACCATACAGTGTTATTTTGCTTGATGAAATAGAAAAAGCTCATCCTGATATTTACAACATTCTATTGCAGGTTTTAGATGATGGTCAACTGACTGACGGACTTGGCAGAAAAGTTGATTTTAAAAATACCATGATCATCATGACATCAAATATTGGTGTACGTCAATTGAAAGATTTTGGAGATGGAGTTGGTTTTGCAACCCAGTCCCGCCAGGAAAATCAGGATGAAAACAACAAGGCCATCATTGAAAAAGCATTGAAAAGAACTTTCAGTCCGGAATTTTTGAATAGAATTGATGATGTGATTATTTTCAATTCATTGAATAAAGATAACATCTTCCAGATTATTGATATCCTTATGCTGGGTGTTATGAAGAGACTGAGTAATCTCGGATTCACCCTTGAACTTACAACTGAGGCCAAGGACTTTATTGCTGATAAGGGATATGACAGCCAGTTTGGTGCACGTCCCCTTCACAGAGCCATTCAAAAATATCTGGAAGACCCTTTGGCAGAAGAAATCTTAAACTCATCTATTAAAACCGGTGATACTGTGATCGCTGATTTGAATAAAGAGGAAAGCAAAATTTCCTTTAAAATAAAAGAAGAACCCAAGAAGAAAGAAAAGAAATCATCCTCCTGATTACCATAGTTTGAAGTTTTTTATAAAAGGATCCAGTACGGATCCTTTTTTTATGTGATTGTAATACAATAAAATATGTATTATTAAATAAAATATAAGAAAAAAGGTAATTTTTCTGCAATAAAACCTGCATCAACTGCGTTATCAAAAAGCATTAAGCATCCATGCTTATTGTTATTTAATCTTTCAACCCTAACACTATGAAAAAGCTTCAATTCCTTTTTATTTCTTTCGTATTGATTTCCCTTATTGGTAAAGCTCAGGTTCCAACTTATATGCCTACCGGCGGTTTAGTGGCATGGTATCCATTTAATGGAAACGCGAATGATGAAAGCGGAAATGGAAACAATGGTATTGTGAATGGTGCAAGTTTAACTGGAGACAGATCCGGAAACAATGATAAGGCATATCGTTTTAACGGAAGAAGCAATTGGATTAACGTTCCTTACAGCAATTCAATTGCAGTGCAAAATGAATTAACCATTTCAGTTTGGTTGTATATGGAGGGAGGAAGTTGTAATCCAAGATTATTGGAAATCAATTCTATTTCTAATCAATGCGGCGGCTATTCTATTTATACCAATGGCACAAGCAATTCTTCCAGAACATTTAATGCGGTGCTTGGAAAATGTACACAGGAAGTTGGTGGTACAAGTATAAATTCATTGACTGCTTTGAATTGGCATCATTTGGTTTTTACAGCAAGCGGATTGAGGGGTATATCTCAATTTTATTTTGATGGCGTTCCTCAGGAGATCATGACAGGAGCACTTCCTTTTTTTAACTCCATTAATTACAATAGCAACAATCTTACAATAGGAAATACCAATAGCAGCAGATGCAATTGGTTTGGTGGAAAACTCGATGACATAGCCATTTACAACCGCGTTCTTTCCAAAAATGAAATAAATCAATTGTATACCGGAAGCAACATAAAATTGAGTATTGAAAATAATAACCAAACACTTTGTTCTGGATCAACGACTTCTTTAAAGGCAAAACCATTATTGTTGGATATTGACGGAAACGAATATCCTGTTGTTAATATCAACAATCAAACTTGGTTGCAAAAAAATCTTAACGTCAGCAGGTATAGAAACGGAGATGTCATTCCTCAGGTAACAGATCCTTCCCAATGGGCAAATCTAACAACAGGTGCATGGTGTTATTACAACAACGATTCATCCCTGGGTAATGTTTATGGTAAATTATACAACTGGTATGCTGTTAATGACACCAGAGGTCTCGCCCCTTTTGATTGGAATATTCCTTCAGAAAATGATGTTGACAACCTTGCAAACAATTTAGGTGGATATCAAGTAGCTGGTGGAAAAATGAAAGAGGTGGGAATTATTAATTGGAACAGTCCTAATACGGGTGCAGACAACAGCAGCAAATTTACCGCTCTTGCCGGAGGCAGTAGGATAAATGGTAGTTATATAAACAAAGGAACCAGATTTGAATGCTGGAGTGCAGAGCAAAACAACAGCGGTGTTTCCTATTTTATTTCAGATTCAAGTGCTTCAATCGGACAAAGTTCTGCAATGAATCAAAATGCAGGTTTGTCTGTAAGATGTTTATTGAACAATGCAACAATTGAACCTACATATATTTGGTCAACAGGTGCTTCAACACCTGAAATAACTGTTAATCCAACTGTTACAACAACTTATTATTGTACAATGAAAATTGGAAACAAAAGTTATTTGGACAGTGTTACTGTGAATGTATTCAAGCCTGAACTTTTCGATGTAGACACCATTAATGTATGTGCTGCTTCTTATACACTGGAAGCTGCAAGTGGATTCAGTAGTTATTTATGGAACAATGGTGCTGAAAATTCTTCTTTGTCAGTTTCAACTTCCGGTTGGTTCAGTTGTACAGTTAGCGATGGTCATTGTTTTTCTACAGACAGTATTTTTATAAATATTGTAAATGCCAATATCACAAATGATTTTATCTCGGTTTGCAGAGGTACAACCATTGAATTGGTTGCTGAAGCGGAAAATACGGATGCAATCTTGTTTCCAAATAACTATCAATGGTCTACAGGAGATACCGTATCGATCATAAGTGTTATACCTCAGCAAAGTGGTCTATATTACCTTACTGTTGGCAATGGCAATATTTCATGTACAGACAGTGCCTATATCAGAGTAATGGAAGCAATTCCTGATGTTCCGTCAATGATTACAGTAAATGCTGTATCTACTAATGTTTGCGGAGCAAGAACCTATCGTTACACAGCACCAAATTTACCTGTAAACTCTTCCAATACACAGGTGCTTGCTTTAGGTTGGATGTGGTCTTTTACAGGAAATTTAGGAGCAACTGCAGTAATTGATTCGGGTGATATCAATAGTCAGGTGATTTTAGTAAGATTTACAAGTAATGCGGCTTCATCACAATTAGACAGCGTAAGGGTTTGTTTTACCTCACCTTGCGGAAATGGAAAAAACCGATCATTGAAATTATCCATTGGTGAATTGAAAGTGCCTGCAGCTCCCACAGGAATTGCAATAACTCCGGTAACTACCAATGTTTGTTCAGGTAAGCTTTACCGTTATAGAGCTCCTTCTCTTCCAATTAATACTACTTCTTCATCAACATTTGCAACTGCTACCGGTTGGGAGTGGGATTTTACGGGGATATTAGGAAATGATGCTCAAATAGATTCAGGGGATATTAATGCTCAGGTTATACTGGTTAAATTCAACAGCAATGCTGCGGCTGTAAGGGGAGACAGTGTCAAAGTAAGATTTACCTCTGATTGTGGAGCAGGTAATTTTGCAGCAGCAATGCTGACAAATGTATTGACCAAATCTCCGGCAGCACCTGCCAGTATTACTGTAACACCTTTGATTACAAATGTTTGCGGCGCAAAAATATACAGATATTCAGCACCTGCTTTGGTGCAAGCTTCTGGTTCAAGTTTGGCTGCAACTGGATGGCAATGGTCATTTAGAGGGTCACTTGCAGGAAATCCTTTTGTTGACACAACTTTTGCTGTTGTAGATTCAGGAAATATTAATTCACAGATCATCAGGGTTAGATATAAATCTAATGATGCTGCAATTACAGGTGACAGCGTAAGAGTATGTTATTTGTCAGGATGCGGGTTTTCCTCAAATAAATCTATTAAGCTGACCAATACTTTATTGAAAGCTCCTCTTGCACCAACTGCTATAACAGTAACAGCCATATCAACCAATACTTGCGGAGCTAGAATTTATCGTTATTCGGCTCCTCTTTTAACGGCATCTTCAGCTTCATCTGCAGCAGCAACCGGTTATGTGTGGAGTTTTACCGGAACTTTGAGTGGCGATCCTTTTACTGATACAAGTTTGTCTGTTATCGATTCGGGAAACATCAATTCAAGAATAATTTTAGTAAGATACAAGCAGAACAGAGCTGCTGCTTCAGGAGACAGTATAAGGGTTTTATACACTTCTGATTGCGGAAACAGTTTGAACAGGGCTGCTAAATTGACGAATGTATTGCTTTCTGCTCCAACATCACCTGCGAGCATTACCACTACATTAGTTAGCGACGTTTGCGGTGCAAGGGTATATCGTTACTCAGCTCCTGCTATTTCATCGACCTCTTCAGCAAGTGGTTACGAATGGTCCTTCAAAGGTGTATTGTTCAATAATTATGGAACCATTACATCAGGCTCATTAAACTCTCAGACTGTTGAAGTGACTTATTCCAGCAATGCAGCTGCATCAGCTACTGACAGCATTAAAGTCCGTTATGTATCATCTTGTGGCAACAGCTCATACAGAGGTATTAAATTGACCAACACATTGAAGGTTTGTACACCTCCTGTAACCATTAAAAGTAATTTGAGGGAATCTGTTCAAGAAACAGTATCTACAGAAAATTTCAATGTAAATGTTTATCCAAATCCATCCAACAATTACTTTAACCTGAAGACTACTTCTTCGGATAATACACAAATAATGTTAAGGGTATTTGATTTGCAGGGAAAAATGATAAAAGCGACTTCTGTTAATGCAAATGAAATTTCAACCATTGGAAATGAATTTAAACCAGGTGTATATATTCTTGAACTTGTACAGGGAAAAGTTCGTCAAACGAAAAAAATTATTAAATTATAAGGAAGGGTACTTAGTTTTAAGGGTTTGATGCAGATCTAGGGGTTTACAGATTTTCTACTTGATTTTCAAGGACAAATTCTGTAAACCTCTCTGTTTTTCTATAAGTCTATTTAATAAATTCCGATTTTTATTATATTTTGTGCTTGGATTGAACGGTTACTGATTTAGAAATGAAAAGTAATCAACTTAAAGGAACGAATCACTTTTCATTTAACCAGACTATTGAAATCTTTAAAAGATTTACAACGATTTATTATTCAATGAAAAAAATCATCATTACGATAGATGGATGGTCATCCTGCGGAAAAAGTACATTGGCAAAACAACTTGCCAAATCATTGGGTTATGTTTATATAGACAGTGGTGCAATGTACAGAGCAGTTACATTGTATTTTTTACGAAATCACATAGATTGGACCAATGATGAAAAAACCAATGAAGCGCTTGCAAATATTGAACTGCATTTTGTTCAAAATGAAAAGTCTCAGCAATCAGAAATGCACCTTAATGATGAAAATGTAGAATATTTGATCAGGGATTTGGTAGTTGCGGAAAAAGTCAGTGAAGTGGCTTCTATTGCCGCAGTAAGAAGTTTCGCAGTAGATCAACAGCAAAAAATGGGTGAAGGAAAGGGTATAGTAATGGATGGAAGAGATATTGGAACCACTGTTTTTCCGGATGCGGAATTAAAGATATTCATGACCGCTGAAGTTATTGTAAGAGTAGAGAGAAGATTCAAGGAGATGTTTGAAAAAAATCCCAACATTACTGTTGAGGAAGTTAAGAATAATCTTGAAATGAGAGATTATATCGATTCTAACAGAGAGGTCAGTCCCTTAAGAATGGCTTCAGACGCTGTGTTGCTAGATAATACCAATCTTACTATGGAAGAACAGCTTGATTTTGCCCTCAAGCTTGTATCAACAAAATTGAAGCAGGAAAATCTCCTTTAGTTCAGACTGTATTTTTCTATGATTGCTTCTTTTAACTTTACATACTCTTCTTTGCTTAAAAAGTAGCCAGCTAAATTATCAATTACTTTTTCAACAATAGCATCTGGACAGCTTGCACCACTTGTCATAAGTATTTTGACAGGCGATTTTTCCGGAATAAAATTATCGGTATTCAACTCCTTTTTCCCGTGAAAATCAAAGTGGGATATTTTTGATTTGGACTGGATTCGGTCTGCATGATCAATAAAGTAAGTGGATAATTTTTCTTCGCACAATTCAACGAGATGGGAGGTGTTGCTGCTGTTGTATCCACCCACTACTATCGCAAAATCCGCTTCTTGCTCCAATAGTCCGTACACAGCGGATTGGTTGTCGTTTGTAGCATAACAGAGTGTATCACGGGTGTCTGCAAATCTTTCGGAAATATTATTTTCTGTTAACCCGTATTTTTCAATCATGGTTTTTTTCAGAAAATCTGCAATTGCCTGAGTGTCACTTGCAAGCATGGTAGTTTGATTTACCACGCCAATTTTTGAAAGATCTTTATTTGCGTCAAATCCCTGAGAATACCTTCCTTCAAATTCAGCATAAAAATCGTTGATTGGGTTTTCTCCTGTTATGAACTTTGAAAGTTTGATGGCATCTTTCATATCATTTAGTACTACTGTTGGAGCATTCACTGACGCATGTGAAAATGTAGCCCTTGTTTCTTCATGGCTGGGTTTTCCATGAACCACAACTGTATATTTTTTTTTGGCGATTTGTTCACTTCTGTTCCAAACCTTTTCAACAAAAGGGCAGGTGGTGTTGTATTTTTCAATCGATATGCCTTTCTGTTTCAATTTTTCCTCAATTTCAATTGTAGTGCCAAATGCAGGTATGATTACAATATCATCGTTGGTTAGTTGATCTATGGATATGATTGCTTTCCCGGTAGTATCTTGAAGAAATTGCACACCTTTTTCTAAAAGGTCTTTGTTGACAGAAGGATTGTGAATCATTTCACTGAGTAAAAAAATTCTTTTTCCGGGATTCTCCTCAACGGTTTTAAAAGCGATTTCAATCGCATTTTCCACTCCATAGCAAAAGCCAAAATGTCTGGCAAGATAAATATGTACGGGACCAAAGTCAAGCAGGGTAGGAGTAAAGTCCTTTTTCATTTTGTCTTCCTGCTTTCTTTTTTCTTTTATGTTACTTATCAGGGTGCTTCTGTATGTAAATGGAATACTGAACTGTTTCATATTCAAAAATTATACTTATTTCTTTCTTTAACTAGCAGTTTAACCAATGAAATTATCTTTTTTTAACTGTCTGAAATTGTCCAACTCCATAAATCTTAATCATTGCAAAGTTACAATCTAGTTCACTATATTGTATGAATTTTGAGCATTTCAAATGATGCATAAACCTGATTTATTCAATTATTACAGAAAGGCCGTTGTTTATGAGGTCAATCTAAGGCAATATACCCAAAAGGGAGATATATCCTCATTTAAAGAGCATCTTCCCAGATTAAAAGATTTGGGCGTTGATATACTTTGGTTTATGCCTGTTCATCCAATTGGTATAAAAAACAGAAAAGGCAAACTGGGAAGTTACTATTCAATCAGAGACTATTATGAAATAAACCCCGAATATGGAACTGCTGAAGAATTTAAAAAACTTGTATCAGAAATTCATGCATTGGACATGAAAGTGATTATTGACTGGGTCGCCAATCATGCTTCATGGGACAATCATTGGACATTGAATCATCCCGATTTTTTTGTACGAAATGAGTTCGGAGAATTTGTTGCACCTTTTGATTGGACAGACGTTATTCAAATAGACCATAATAATCCCAGGGCTCATGAAGCAATGCAGGATGCCATGTGTTACTGGGTAAAGGAGTTTGATATTGATGGATTCAGAGCTGATCTTGCTCATTTGACTCCAATTGAATTTTGGATAAATGCACGAAAAAAAACAGAAAAAATCAAACAGCCGTTGATTTGGCTTGCAGAAACAGAAGAGTTGATTTTTTACAAGGCATTTGATATTATTTATTCATGGAGATGGATGCA
>CAZCOL010000029.1:14244-23060 GCA_964500545.1 uncultured Ferruginibacter sp.
GCGGACAGGAAATACCCAATTTGAAAAGACTATTGTTTTTTGACAAGGATAGCCTTCAATGGAACAATGAAGTATCTTTTACATTGTTTTATAAAAAATTAATTGAAATCAGAAAAGCAATAAATACAGATGACTATTTTGAATTTCTGGAAAAAGGAGAAGCTGTGATGTGTTTTAGGAGAGGTCTTGGTCCTGGTTCATTGATTGTCTTTATAAATTTTGGCATTTCTCAATTTGTAAATACAAAAAATGATCTAGATGGTGAGTTTCTTCAATTAAATACCGAATCAACAATTAGAATACAATCAAATGATGGAATCTGTCTAAATCCCGGGGAATACGCAGTTTTTATGAAAATATCGGGGGATTAAATCGTGGGAAAAATAAATTCAAAAAATTATCAAATATAAAGCCTCCTGACAAACTAAAGAATTTCACTTTTCACTTTTCACTTTTTACTTTTTACTTTTTACTTTTCACTTGTAATAAAATTAAAAAAGGCTATCTCTATTAAAGAAATAGCCTTCATAAAACGAAAGTTAAAATTGTTTATTGATCCAGTGTAATGGGATATTCGTAGAGGCCGTCGTAACCGGGATAAAATCCACTGATTGAAAATGACTTGTCAGTTCCAATTGCTTTTTTCATTTCGTCAATTGATTTTATCTCTTTGTCATTAACACTAAGTATGATGAAGCCGTCTTTCATTCGGGTTTGATCATTCAAAGCCCCACTGTTTATTTTTTTTACGATTACTCCACCGGAAATTCCGTATTCTTTAGCTTTTTTACTGTCTAAATTTACAAAATCCGCACCCAGCAACTGCAGCTGGCTGTCATTGGTAACGATATCGAAATTGCCGACTTTATTTCTAAGGGTAACGGTAAAGGTTAGTGGCTTTTTTTCACGGATTACATTTACGGATACTTTGTCTCCGGGTTTATATCTGCTAACCTGTTCCTGCAATTCTCCACCATTGAATATTTCCGTTCCGTTGATTTTCATTATTTTGTCGCCTTTACGGATTCCTGCAGCATACGCTGCCCCGTCTGTGGGAACATCGGTTACAAAAATACCATCATATGCCTCAGTAGGAATACCGTTTTTCTTTTTTTGTTCCTCTGTCATGTCTGTCGCAGGAGCAAATTGAATTCCCAGATAGCCTCTTTGCACCGTTCCGAATTTTATAAGATCGTCCACCACTTTTTTGGCAATGTTGACAGGAATTGCATATGAATATCCAGAATAATACCCGGTTGGGGAAGCGATGGCAGAGTTGATGCCAATCAGTCTTCCGTCTGTGTTGATCAATGCACCCCCGCTGTTTCCCATATTTACGGCAGCATCGGTTTGAATAAATGATTCAACAGCACCCCCGGGATTTCCTGATTTGTCTTTGTTAAGACCCAAACTCCTTGCTTTTGCACTCACAATACCTGCAGTGACTGTTGTTTCTAGATTCAACGGATAGCCTATGGCAAGAACCCATTGACCAATTTTAACCTCATCTGAATTTCCGTAAACCAGATAGGGCAGTGAAGAAGCATCTATTTTTATAACGGCAAGATCATAGGAGGGATCTGAACCTATCAATTTTGCTTTGTAAGTTTTTTTATTGTTGAGGGTGACATTTATTTCATCTGCATTGTCGATAACATGATTGTTGGTTACAATAAAACCGTCGTCGCTTATGATGACACCTGAACCGGATGCTTTTTGCTCAGGAATAATGTTGATTCTTCCACCGCCAAAAAACTGTTCAAACAAGTCATCACCAAAAAAATCACCGAAAGGATTCTGGCGCATTCTCGGCAAACTGTTTGTAACCTGCTTTGCGTTAGTTTTTGTTTTGATATGCACTACTGCCGGAAGTGCAGCCATAGATGCCTGCGTAAAATCTACGGAAGGTGGGTTGTTGTTGCCCTCACCAAATCCGGTGAGTCGGTAATTGCTTGGAAGTAAGCCGGGCTGCTGTCCTGCATAACTATTGTTGTTTTTTGTAAAATTTCCATACCCCCAAATTACACCTAATGTTGTAAGGGCGCTGATTCCAATGGTAGCCAGTACTTGTTTTAGTTTCATTTTAAAAGGTTTTTTTATTTTTAGATAAATCAAATTTTATGCCTGTTGAGCAATTTAAAGACAGACTGACAAAATGTATACGCATGCCTGACATCTTTAACATATTATTAGTACCAAAGTTCATTTTTTATAATGTAAGTAAAAATTGCATGGTATCAATTCCATCAGCGTAGGTAAACAAATCCGGTGATTGCGCTCCTCCAAATTCCGTGTGGTCATGACCAATGATACATTGAATTTCAAGGTTGTTTTGAAGCATTTTCATTAACTTATTTTTATCTAAATAATGTTCATAATAGAGAAGACTTATTGGAGAAAAAAGACGGCTGTCTTCAACCATTAAAGTACTTTCATTGGTCATATACTTGATATTATTCAAAAGCAAAATGGAGAGTTGATAGTCATAATTGCTGGAATATTTATTAAAATCCCTGAAATAGGAAAATTCTACAAAGGAGTTCAATAGAGGAATGAAATCATAGTCCTTAGGCACATATATTTTTGTAACGTTTCTGCATCCCAATCCAAAATAGTAATGAATGTCTTTAGAAAGCAATTTCAATTCATCGGCTGTTTCAGTTCCGTCCAGTATGGCTATTGAAGTTCTGTTGCATCTTATGATGCTGGGATATTTTCCAAAATACTGGCGAAAATGAATGGCAGACTGATTACCTCCGGTTGCGATGTATGCATCACATCCCTTGAGATTTTCAGCAATCATTATCAGCTCGCATGTACTGTTGTCAAATTCGTGTAACTTATGAATCAGGTGCTTCAATAAAATATTGTCTTTGGAAGATAGTTTTATCGTTTGAAGATGCCCGCAGATAAATACTGATAAAAAATCATGACAGCCAACCATGGGTATATTTCCCGCCATTACTACACCAACGTTTTTTGGTTTGATCAAATCATCCAGATGATAGTGATCAGCCCATCTTTTTAATTTCTGTATGTCGAAATACTGGTTTATTATATTCTTTGTTGCCAAATCAATGAAATCCTCCGTAAACCATGGATTTTGTTGGGAAGCTTTGAGTTTTACGGATTTCCATTCCTCATCGTTTTTTTTAAGGTAATCAGCCAGTAACCCAATTAATTCAATCCGATTTTGTAAATTCATGATGATATTATTACTTTACATCAAAATTACAACAGATGGCAATAAAGATTACAGACGAATGTATCAATTGCGGAGCATGTGAGCCCGAATGCCCGAACAATGCAATTTATGAGGGTGGAGTAGAATGGGCTGTTTCCGATGGCACAACCGTTAAAGGACAGTTTAAGTTGATGGACGGCAACTTAATTGATGCCGATCAAAGAAACGCTCCGGTAAGCGACGACACTTATTATATCTCTCCGAATAAATGTACTGAATGTCAGGGTTTTCATGAAGAACCTCAATGTGCAGCTGTGTGCCCGGTGGATTGCTGTGTTCCGGATGAACTTTACAGAGAAACAGTAGAAGAATTGTTGTCTAAAAAGGAAAAGCTGCATATTTAATCATCATCGCCCTGTTTTTAATGGCGAAATTATCTGATAACGAAGATTTAAATCATGCTTGCTTAAGCATTGTTTGTATTTGTTTTTTGTTGTCGGATCTATTGAAGAATTAAATTGATCATGTATAAGAAACGCTGGTTCAAGATTGCCATTTTATTGGTTGTTGCAGGAACAGTCATTTTGTTGCTTGTAAACAATCGCGAAACTGTCAATCATACTCAAGACAATGCTATGAAGTGTTTGGAGTTGAAAAGTGTTGACTGTGATTTCTCTAAATTGAGCAAGGATGTGGGCATGAAAACCGCTTTCATAGAATTTATTGATAGCAACGGGGTAATGCTTCGTTCAAACAACAGACCGTTTGTTGGTGCAAATGCAATTGATTATTTGATTCAACAGGATGATCAGGGTTACTCATTGTCCTGGGATCCCTTGCATGCGGAAATTTCCGAATCAGGTGAATTGGGTTTCACATATGGAATTTACAGACTTCAATCCAAATCAATTGACACTGCTATTTTTGGAACTTACACCAATATTTGGAGAAAACAACATGACGGCAAATGGAAATTGTTGTTGAATACTTCCAACGAAGGATTGGGACAGTAAATAATTGAAAATGAAAAAAAACATTGCGCTGGTTACGGGAGGCTATTCAGGAGAATCGGTAATTTCCTATAAAAGTGCAGCTACCATTTTCGATAATATAGATAATGAAAAATGGAATTGTTATTTGATTGATATCAATACCGAAGGTTGGTTTTATGTCAATCAGTCCGGTCAAAAATCAGCGGTTGATAAAAATAATTTTTCCATAGTTGAAAACGATCAAAAAATTTTATTTGAAGCCGTATTGATTGGAATGCACGGCACTCCTGGAGAAGACGGAAAATTGCAGGGATATTTTGACTGTCTGAATATTCCATATACTTCCTGTGATGCAGCATCCTCTGCATTAACCTTCAATAAAAGATATACTGTTGCAGTTGCATCATTTGCAGGAATTCCTGTTGCCAATTCTTTGCATTTGTTTAAGGAGGATTTGGTATCGGCCGATTATATTTTATCCAATTTGAAGCTTCCGATTTTTGTGAAGCCAAACAATGGAGGTAGTAGTCTGGGCATCAGTAAAGTCTCTGATCCTGCAGATATTTTGACAGCCCTTGAAAAAGCATTCAGAGAAGACAATCAGGTGTTGGCCGAAGAATTCATCATGGGAAGGGAATTTACTATAGGAGTATTTAAATCAAAGGGTGAAATCATCACACTTCCAATTACTGAAATAATTTCCAAAAACGACTTTTTCGATTTCCAGGCCAAATATGAGGGAGCCAGTGAAGAAGTGACTCCGGCAGTTGTTGAAGAAAATATTGCCCTTCAAATCAGGGAAATGGCTAAAAAAGCCTATCATGTCTTTAACTGCAAGGGCATTATAAGGATTGATTTTATTTACAACGCTGAAGCACAAAAACCTTACCTGCTTGAAATAAATACCGTTCCCGGACAAAGTGCTGCCAGTATTGTTCCTCAGCAGGTAAAAGCAATGGGTTGGACATTAAAAGAATTTTATTCTGCGTTGATTGAAGAGTGTCTTCATTAATAAATAGTATTTTTGAAATACGCACCATCATTATTTTAAAAAAGGAAAAGTGTTCAAATACATAACAGGAAAGTCTTTTTGGTTCAATTTGTTCGTTGCGATATCACTCGCATTTCTTTTGTTTTTCACCTTGCTGCAGTTGTTGGGCAGTATTACCAATCATGGCGAATATCTTAAAGTCCCATCTGTACTGGGTAAAAATACTTCCGAAGCCATTAAGGAGCTGGAAAAGAAAGGTTTTGATGTTGTAATTCAGGATTCCATATACACAGACACTGCCAAAAAAGGAATTGTATTGAAGCAACTGCCTGATCCGAATAGTACGGTAAAAGTCAACAGGACAATTTTACTTACAGTAAACCGGGTTACCTTGCCTTTGGTAGATATGCCTGCTCTTGAAGGCAAGTCACTCAGCTTTGCAGTGGATATTTTGAAAAGAAGTCATTTGGTATTGGGAGACACAATTTTTCGACCTGATTTTATGAGGGGATCTGTAATTGAACAGCAATTTAGAGGAGATAAAATAATTGCCGGAAGTAAAATTCCTTGGGGAAGTGCAATAGATCTGGTAATTGGCAGCGGATTGAAAGATTCATTGATGAATGTTCCTGATTTGATTGGCAAAACTTTTTCCGAAGCAAAATTGATTTTGCAGGAAAATGGAATTCTTGTTGGAGCAGTGGTAGCTGATCAGGGTACTGTAGATACAGCTGCTGCTTTTATCTGGAAGCAGATTCCACCAACAATGGATGATCAAAATGAACCGATTCGCATCAAGTCGGGACAGTTGATGGATCTTTGGATTTCAAGGGAGTTTAAATTTGAAACTGATTCTTTAAAACAATAATCTGATATGCAAAACATTGAAGCGGTTGAAGTAAAAAAAAGAATGGATGCTGGCGAAAAAATCAACTTACTGGATGTGAGACAGCCTGAGGAACACGCTGAATTCAATATTGGTGGAACGCTAATCCCATTGGGCAACATACTTTCGATGCAAACAGAAGAGATTGAATCCCTTAAGGAAGAGGAAGTGATTTGTTACTGCCGAAGCGGGCAACGCAGCATGCAGGCATCGATGATGCTGGAAAACATGGGGTTTAAAAATATCAAAAACCTCACAGGTGGGATGTTGGGTTGGCAAGCTCTTTTTGGAAAATGATTTTTAATTGGGAATTAAAATGTAACACCAATTCCAGCCATCAAGTTAAAAGTCGCCATGGGGAAATAGTAATTTTCTGTGGTCAATGATCCTCCGTAAATGTAGCTGAAGGTATAACCGTTGGAAACATATTTTCTTGAAAAAAGGTTGTTTGCCTGCACAAAAGCCGAAAGGAAAATGCTGTTGTATTTTTTTTCGTAGTTGAATCGGATATCCTGTACAAAATAATCATCTAATGTTCTTTCATTGTTGGATGTATTATCAAGATATTGCTTTCCTACATATTTACCGTTAAATAATACTTCTGCATTTTTAGACAAATTGATTTTTATACCCCCTGAGCCAAGAATGGAAGGTGAAAATGAAATATCTGTTGTATTGTAGTTGATCACTTCTTGTCTGCTGCTGTCGTAGTTGTCAATATATTCAGTGAATTTTTTTACTTTGTTGCTGCTCAGTGTAAGATTGCCAAATAGAGTTATTTTTTTATTAAGTGAAAGGTTTCCCTGCAATTCAATGCCCATTCTGTAGCTGTTAGGAATATTCGTGCGCGTATATGCGTATACGTTATTTACTTTTCCTGTCAATACCAGTTGGTCTTTGTAAAGCATATAGAATAAGTTGCATTCCAGCTGGCTGTTTTTGTTTTGTTTTTTATATCCCAGTTCAAAATCATGTAATTTCTCAGGACGGGGTGATTCATTTATATTGGTTTCGAAATCGTCTCTGTTCGGCTCCTTGGCAGCTTTTGAATAGGAAACATAAGCCTGCCAATTTCTTTTTGAATAGGTGATTCCTGCTTTTGGGTTAAAAAAGGTATATTTTTTTTCTACGATAATCGTAGGATTCTGCCGAAACCCATTGATAAGATAATTTACATTTCTTAATTGAAAGTCAGTGAAAGTTTGCCATTTGTCATTTATTTTTTGGCTCCATTTGATATATCCAGAAAAATCAATTTTTTCTGCATCCAAATCATACCATCTGTAGTTAGCCGGAACTGCATTCTGCACAGTTGCTTTTACAATTTCTCCGAAGTGTTTTCCATAATATTTGTTGCCATTTCCTCCAATGATGAGGTTGGATTTCTTTTTATTGAAATGTATTGAGAAAATACTGCCATAGAATTGATTGTCAAGCCACAGATCCCTGATGAGGTCTGATTTGTAAATGGTGTCAGTTCCTGAAATGTATTCCGAAAGGTTGTAATCAGCAAATGACTGATTCGCTTTGTATTGTTCAAAATATCCCTTGCCGTTTGTAAAAAATGCCGCAATATTTATTTTTAAAAAATCATTCAATTTTCTGTTGTAAAACAACTGGTAATGGGTTTGTGTGTAATTGTCGGATTCATTGTCGTAGGGAGTTCCGGGTTTTTCAGTTCCTGCAGGATTAAAAGTTCTGTTGGTATCGAGTGTAGCCTGATTGATGCCAAACCAGGCCGCCTGTGTTTTTTCCTTTCCTGAAAAAATATTCAGTCTCAATGATTGCTGAGCATCAACATATACTCCGCTTGTAAAGTAAGACCTGAGTTTGCTTTTAGCTCGGTCTATGTAACCATTGCTGCTGATGTTGCTTAATCTTCCGGAAAAAATAAAATGATTATTTAACAGTCCGGAATTGCCAATCAATGTATTTTTCATGGAATAAAATGATCCATAGGAATGATTTACAGTCAGATATTTTTTAGTGTCAATGTCATTTGTATTGATATTGACAGATCCTCCAAAAGCACCGGCACCATTGGTTGAAGTTCCAACACCTCGTTGAATTTGAATGGAGTTGGCTGAGGAAGCTATGTCAGGAAGGTTTACAAAAAAAGTTCCCTGGCTTTCCGCATCATTGTATGGTATCCCATTGATGGTAATGTTTATTCTGCTGGCATCGGTTCCTCTGATTCGAATTCCTGTATATCCGATTCCGTTTCCTGCGTCCGAACTGACTTGAACAGAGGGGGTTTGATTTAATATAAATGGCAGGTCATATCCAACATTGTTTTTTTCAATTTCCTTTTTGTTCAATGTGGTTTTGGCAATGGGTGTATTTTCGGCAGCTCTTACAGAATTTATTTCAACCGGCTGAAGTAAGGCGGTATCGGAAATTTTTATAGTTTGGGCAATCGATATTTGGTTGATTAAAACGGAACAAAAAACTGACAGCAATATTTTTTTCATAACAAATAAAAATTTTTGCTGAACTTCCGGATAAGTTAAATTCCAGAATTGTTTGTTGCTCCTATGTTGAAGCTTCTCCCTTCGCAGGCATTATCCTGAGCAGGTTATCGGGTATTATCTCAGCCTTCGATTGAAAGCACCCCGGAAATTCAGTTTGTGAAAGAACAATTACGGCACAAAAGTAATAAAAATAATTTTTGAAATTTTTATTTTGAATCAATCCAATAATCATATAACTTTGCAATGCGAAGTAGAGCAGCGGTAGCTCGTCGGGCTCATAACCCGAAGGTCA
>CAZCOL010000030.1:0-7876 GCA_964500545.1 uncultured Ferruginibacter sp.
TGTGGAAACGGAACTAACCTGTCGGTTAAATTGACAAATACATCTACTTTACCTCCGGTAGCACCATCTAACATTACCATAACTCCATTGGTAACGGATGTATGCTCTGGAAAAATATATAGGTATGCTGCACCAGATTTAACTGCAAGTTCAGATCCAAATTCAACCATTGCTGACGCTACTGGATGGTTGTGGTCATTTGCAGGGCCACTTGGAACCAATGCTGTAATAGATTCAGGAACGGTAAATTCTCAGATAATTGTTGTAAGATTTACTAGTGCCTTAGCTGCGGGTGTTGGTGACAGTATCAGAGTATTGTACAGGTCGAATTATGGAAACAGTTTGAACAGAGCAGTAAGATTGACCAATACACTCACAACCGCCCCAAATAATCCATCAGGAATAACAATTACCCCAGTGTTGACAAATGTATGTACCAATAAGCTTTATCGTTATTCTGCACCTGCTCTTGTACCTGCAGCTGGAAATGCATTGGCCTCAACCGGCTGGGTTTGGACATTCACAGGTTCATTAGGAGCTAGTGCAATTATAGATTCGGGTGATGTGAACTCCAGAACAATTCTTGTCAGATATCCGGGCAATGCTGCTGCAACTTCTGCTGACAGTGTAAAAGTTGCTTATTCCTCAGTATGTGGATTAAGTCAATTTATTTCTATCAGATTAACTAATACGGTTACATCATTACCAAATGCTCCTGTTGCCATTACAGTAACTCCAATTACTTTAAACAATTGTTCTTCTAAAGTATACCGTTATGCTGCTCCAGCTTTGATTAATTCATCAGTTACTTCCTCAATTGTTCCAGCTACCGGATGGCAATGGTCATTTACCGGATCGTTGGGATCAAACGCCCTCATAGATTCAGGTGATATTAATTCGCAAATTATTGTTGTAAGATTCACCAGTAATTCACCTGCAGCTAACGGAGACAGTGTCAGGGTTGCCTATATTTCATCGTGTGGTAACAGTTTAAATAAATCAAACAAATTATTCAATACTTCAACATTAATACCCGCAGCACCTGCCGGAATTTCAATTACTCCAATTAAGACGAATGTTTGTGGAAATAGAATATACAGATATACAGCTCCTTCGCTCCCTGCAAATATCTCAACATCAAGTGTTGCGGCAGTTAGTGGTTGGGTTTGGTCTTTTACCGGATTGCTCGGCGCCAACGCTGTTATTGACTCAGGGGACCTTAATTCACAATCAATCCTAGTTAGATATACCAGTGATTTTGCTGCTACAACAGGGGATAGTGTAAAAGTTGCTTTTATATCTAATTGTGGTAACAGCGCGTTTGTAGCATCATTATTGCCAAATACTACAATTTCCCTACCCGCTGTTCCATCGAGAATTACTATAACACCTATATCTACAAATGTTTGCAGTATGAAAGTATACCGTTATGCTGCTCCTTCATTGCCATTAAATGACTCGTTGTCTTCAATAGCGGCAACTTATGGTTGGCAATGGTCATTTACAGGAGCTTTGGGATCTGCTGCAAATATTGATTCAGGGGACATCAACAGCCAGGTCATCGTTGTGAGTTTCAATTCAAATGATGCATCTGTTGTTGGAGATAGTGTAAGGGTGGCATATTTAACAAGTTGTGGAATAACATCAAACAGATCTGTAAGATTGACAAATTCTACAATTGTTCCCAATGCACCTGCTAATATTACCATCACACCAGTCGAAACAAATATTTGTGGAGGTAAAAAATACCGATATGCTGCTCCAAATTTGTCACCAATCACAGCAACCAATGTTGCAGCTACTGGTTGGTTGTGGTCATTTACAGGACCTTTAGGTACTGATGCAATTTTGGATTCAGGGGACATTACATCCCAGATTATCGTTGTTAAATTTACCAACGACCTTGCTGCTACAAATGCGGACAGTGTTAAAGTATCCTATACGTCAGGCTGTGGAAACAGTTTGTTCAGAGGAGCTAAATTGACAAATGTAGTTACTAAAGTACCTGTTGCCCCGGTTTCGATTGGAATTACTGCAGTAACAACAAATAATTGTGTTTCAAAAATATTTAGATATACAGCTCCTGCATTGCCCAATTCAATATCAACCTCAACAACAGCGTCACCCAATGGTTGGCTTTGGTCTTTCACAGGTTCATTGGGAGACAATGCGGTAATTGATTCCGGTGATATTAATTCACGTGTCATACGAGTTGTTTATTCCAGTACTTCTGCTGCAATGACAGGTGACAGTGTTAGGGTTGCATTCACTTCAACTTGCGGAAATTCCCCTAATATAGCGTCAAAACTTACAAATGTATCCACAGCATTGCCAAACGCACCAACTACTATAAGCGTTACAAGTTTATCATTAAATCAGTGTGGACAAAAATTATATCGATATACTGCACCCGCATTACCTTCTTCAGGATTGACCTCTAATTTTGCAGCAGCAAATGGTTGGGAATGGTCATTTACCGGATTATTAGGTGATAATGCTGTAATTGATTCCGGTTCAATCAATTCAAGAATAATTAAAGTTCTATTCACCAGCGATTCTGCTGCAATGACTGGCGATAGTGTAAGACTTGCTTACACTTCAACATGTGGTATAGGAAAAAGACTGGCGTTGAAACTAACCAATGTAGTTACAAAAATTCCAACTGCACCAACAACTATTACAATAACGCCTATATCCACAAACAATTGCGGAGCAAAAATATATCGATATACCGCACCTGTTTTACCTGCATCTTCACCAACATCAACTGTAGCTGCTGCAACGGGATGGTTATGGAACTTTACAGGAGATCTTGGTAACAATGCTGTCATAGATTCCGGAGATATCAACTCGAGAGTTATCAAGGTTTCATATACCAGTAATAATGCTGCAACTTTAGCCGATAGTGTGAAGGTAGCATACACATCAAGTTGTGGAAACAGTTTGTTTAGGGGATTAAAACTGACTAATGTATCAACCACAGTTCCTGCTGCTCCAGGCTCCATTACCATTACTCCTGTTTCAACCAATATTTGCGGAGCAAAAATGTATCGTTACTCAGCACCGGCTCTTCCAATTACAAGCTCATCATCTTCATTGGCATTACCAACAGGTTGGTTGTGGTCATTTACCGGAAGGCTGGGAGCAAATGCTGTTATAGATTCGGGAGAGGTAACTTCAAGAGTTATCAGAGTTTTGTATTCTATGGACTCTGCCTCATTAATTGGGGATAGCGTCAAGGTAATATATACATCCAGTTGCGGAAATGGACTTGCAAAGGCTGCCAGATTGAGTAATCTAACAACAGCAAGACCCACAGCACCTGCATCCATTACAATTACACCTATTTCTGCCAATATTTGCGATGCAAAAGTATTTCGTTATGCAGCACCAAATTTATCGCTTGGAACTGCGTCCATTGCACCGGCTACCGGATGGTTATGGTCATTTACCGGGTCCTTGGGTGCCAATGCCGTGATAGATTCCGGCGATATTAATTCACAGGTTATAGTTGTTAGATACACCAGTAACGCTTCCGCTGCAATTGGTGACAGCGTGAGGGTATTGTATACCTCAAGTTGTGGAAATAGTAATATCAGAGCAGTTAAATTGACTAATATTCAGCTTTTAACCCCAGCTGCTCCAAATGCAATAACTGTAATTCCGGTAAGTATCACCAGTTGTTCATCAAAAATTTATCGATACATAGCTCCAGAACTTACTCCGGCCAGAACCAATATCGTTGCTGCTACAGGTTGGCAGTGGTCATTTACTGGCACTTTGGGAGCAAATGCAGTAATCGATTCCGGAAATATTAATTCACAAGTGATCAGAGTTGTGTTTACAGACAATATTTCTTCAGGTATAGGAGATAGTGTGAAGTTGTCTTATACATCTATTTGTGGTAACAGCATTAGCAGGGTTGTAAAACTTACAAATTTACAAACCAATGTTCCTGCAGCTCCTGCAAACATCACTGTTAATTTATTAATCAACGAATGCGGCAACAGAATTTACAGATATACCGCACCTGCATTAATCGGTTCCGCAAATGGTTGGTTGTGGTCATTTAAAGGAAATTTAGGTGCAAACGCAGTGATTGACTCAGGGTCTTTGAATTCAAGGGTTGTAAGAATGGTCTTTACCAGCAATGTTGCTGCAACTGCCGGGGACAGTGTTCGGGTATTGTTTACATCAGATTGTGGCAATGGTGCAAATCGTGCAATCAAACTCACCAATTTGCTGAAAACTGGATGTTCTATTGCCAGAATCAATAACACAAATGTCAAGACTGAAAATGACCTAGCAGTCAAACTGGATGTAAATGCTATCGATGTGAAGGTATTCCCGAATCCATCAACCGCGGCATTCAATTTAAAAGTTATAACCGAGAAAAATGAATTGATCAATGTGAATGTACTTGATTTCTCAGGCAGATATGTCAAAACATTTAAGATCCAGCCTAACCAGTCAGTGAGTTTCGGAGCTGAATTCAAACCCGGAACATATTTTATAGAAATCAGACAGGGAGGAAAAGTGAAAATAGAGAGGGTAATGAAATTCTAATTAGTAAACCAATTGCTAACTTCGTATATGCTTTCGGGTTAGTAATTGGTTTTTTTGATTTCTTAAATCAAAAATCTGATTTTGTAGTTTTACCATTCAATTTCTTAAGAAAAAACAAATGTCGGTTTTCATAGTAATCCGGTTCCATTTTTTGCGCATCTTTATAAAAGGGTAGAAAATTAAATTGACTGTAGTAGCCCGATTTCGCCATTGAAATTAAATCATCAGTACTAACTGATTTTTTCATTATTCCCGAAAAAGCATTCATGACCTCGAATCCTTTGTAAGCAAATTCACCCGGATACCCTTTGTATTTTTTCATATAGTTGTTTTGAATGACCTTGCTGATGGAGTCATTTTTCTCATTAAAAAACGGAGCAGTATAATAAAAAGGAAAGTCTCTTAATCCATTCTTGATACTTTTTCCAAATGAACTGAAACTCCCCCAGTTTGGCATTCCAATTAAATCAACTTTGAATTTTTCGGATTTGTTTTTAATGGCAAGCACGATATTTTGTGCAAATTCTTCATCAAGGCTAGCTGCAATCACAATATTCCGCCTAGTGCTGTCAAGATAGTTTTCGATAAGATGATAATTGCTGTCTTGCGTCACATAATTTATTTTGAGAAGTGGTATTGAATCCTGAAAATTGATGCTTTTGAAATAATCCTGAACGCGGTCTTCCTGAATACCTGTTTTTTTGATGAGCAATATATTGTCATTGCTGTGATTCTGCAATAGCAGGCTGAAAATTGATTGACAGTGTGTTTTGAGGGTAGGGTTGAGTATTAGGTAAAAGGGATTGTTTTTAATTCCACCATCATTGGGATAGGTTACCGATAAAAAAGGGATTTGGCGTTGTTTTGCAAATTCTGCCAGTGAAATCAGTTCCTCATCCTTCACAAGTCCGATCAATAAATCTAGGCTATCAAGTCTGTGATAATAAATCAAAGAGTCTATTTTTAAATTGCTTGACTTGCTATCATAAATGAATAATTCATTTAATTGTTCTTTGGATGGAAAACTGTCTAATGCTAATTCGGCCCCCTGAACAAATTCAAGACCTTGCAAAGTGAATCTTGGAAATTTTTTTCCATATCGATAGTTGCCGCCTTTAAAAACAGAATCCAAATACAATGGAACAAACATGCCGATTTTATAGGGTTTTCCACTGTCTGTTTTATTTACTGTCTGAGATTCTGAATCTATACAGATCAGCAAAGATGAAAAAAAAATTATGGCAACCTTCAACATGTACTGAAACGGATTTTTATTATTCAGGATTAAAAATAATTTTTTTGAAAATAATTCACTAAATCCTCCTTGTAAACAAATGTACTTTGATTCTATGGCAATAAAAAAAGTATAAATAAAATGCTGTTTATCATTGTTTAAAAAATAACAAAATTAAATAATTTAAAATAGAGTTCTATTTTTTTGTATTTTTTTTAGGTACAAAAAGAAAAACTTTCACAAATTTCTTTGAGTTGTAAATAATCTCCCTTACCTTTGCACTCCAAATTAAAAAACGGATTTTAAAAGTTCTTTTTATATGTCACAAAGAATCAGAATAAAACTACAGTCTTACGATCACAACCTTGTTGATAAATCAGCTGAAAAAATCGTAAAAACTGTTCGCAGTACAGGTGCAGTGGTAACGGGTCCAATTCCTTTACCAACACACAAGAAGATATTTACTGTATTGCGTTCGCCACACGTTAACAAGAAAGCACGTGAGCAGTTTCAATTGTGTACACATAAGCGTTTATTGGACATTTACACCAGCACAAGCCGCACAGTAGATGCGCTCAGCAAACTGGATCTGCCAAGTGGTGTGGATGTTGAAATAAAGGCCTAATGAACCTCTCTGATCATCAGGGAAGGCATCAGGTAAGCTCTTAACAGAAAAAATTATATGAACGCCTAAGTCTCACTTCAACGGAGAGACCGCTGGGCATAAAACAGATACAATGAAAAGTATTATTGGAAAGAAAGTTGGCATGACCAGCATCTTTGATACAACAGGCAAACAAACAGCCGTTACTATCATAGAAGCAGGACCTTGCGTAGTAACTCAAAAGAAAACCGTTGAAACAGACGGTTACAATGCACTTCAGATTGCATTCGGCGACAAAAAAGAAAAACACTCCATCAAAGCCGAAATTAACCACTTCTCAAAAGCTAACACAGCTCCTAAAAGATTCGTTCAGGAAATACGCGATAGCGAAATAGATAAAAATGTTGGTGAGTCAATCACTGTAGACATTTTTACAGAAGGTGACAATGTTGCCGTTGTGGGTACTACTAAAGGAAAAGGTTTCCAGGGTGTTGTAAAACGTCATGGATTCAGTGGAGTAGGTGAACAATCACATGGTCAGCACGATCGCCAGAGAGCTCCGGGTTCTATCGGTAACTCTTCAGATGCAAGCCGTGTATTCAAAGGAATGCGTATGGCTGGTCGTATGGGTGGTGACAGGGTTAAAATGAAAGGATTGAAAGTAGTTAAAATTTTCCCTGAAAAGAATTACATACTTGTTAGTGGTTCTGTTCCGGGACACAATGGTTCAATCGTTTTAATTCAGAAATAAAAAATTATCAGACGCGATCAAAAGCGTTTTAAAAAAATAGAAAATGCAAGTAGATATTTTAAATACCAAAGGTGAAAAAACCGGAAGAACAATAGAACTGCCGGAAGAAATATTTGGAATAGAACCAAACGATCACGTGATTTATCTTGCTGTTAAGCAGTATCAGGCTGCTCAGCGTCAGGGTACTCATAAAGTAAAGACTCGTATGGAAGTGAAAGGTTCTTCTAAGAAGTTGCACAAACAAAAAGGAACCGGTGGTGCCCGTAAAGGGAATCTTCGTAACCCATTATACAAGGGTGGTGGTACTATCTTCGGACCAAAGCCTCATAAATACGATATCAAATTGAACCGTAAAGTGAAGGATCTTGCTAAAATGAGTGCATTGGCTTACAAAGCTAAAGAGAATGCAATCGTAGTAATGGAAGATGTGAATATGGAAGCACCTAAAACGAAAGCTTTTGCTGGTATTTTGAAAAGCTTGAATGTTGGGAAGAAGAAAGCATTGTTTGTTATTCCTGAATACAATGACAACATTTATTTGAGTTTAAGAAATGTAGAAGGTGTAAATGGTTCTGTTTTGAGCGATATGAATACCTACGATATTCTCGATGCAAACGTATTGGTGATGACTGAAAAAGCAGCGAAACTGTTCACTGAAACTGAAGCGTAGGATTATTAAAGTAAAAATTTAAAATCTAAAAACTTTAAATTTTTAACTTTT
>CAZCOL010000030.1:7976-22886 GCA_964500545.1 uncultured Ferruginibacter sp.
AAATAAGAAATTAACATGAAACTGTCTGACGTTTTAATAAAACCAATTTTATCTGAAAAAGCAAACAAGCAATCAGAGAAGATGAATCGTTATGCTTTTGTAGTTGACAGAAAGGCAAATAAACTTGAAATAAAAAGAGCAGTTGAATTGTTCTATGGCGTTCAGGTGGAAGATGTTAACACTTTGGTGATGCCTTCAAAACTAAAAGCAAAATATACCAAGGCCGGTTTCATTGTTGGTCGCAAGCCTGCAAAGAAAAAAGCAGTGGTAACAGTTGCTGAAGGCGAATCAATTGATTTGTACGGAGCAGTATAGTAAACAATATTTTAATCATGAATGGTGGTCAGCACCGCAAAGTTTTGACAAAATAAAAAGTTTTTAAAAATGGCACTTAGAAAATACAAACCGATTACAGCAGGAACCCGTTGGAGAATCGGTAACGCGTATGCAGAAATTACTACTTCTACACCTGAAAAATCTTTGGTTGAAAAACAAAAGAGTACTGCAGGAAGAAACGCGCAGGGACGCAGATCTATGAGATATATGGGTGGTGGAAACAAAACCATGTATCGTATCATTGACTTCAAAAGAAGCAAGAAAGACATTCCTGCAACTGTAAAAACAATCGAATACGATCCGAACCGTACTGCATTTATAGCTTTATTGGCTTATGCAGATGGAGAAAAAAGATACATTCTTGCACCACAGGGACTTCAGGTAGGCCAGACCGTTATGAGTGGTGATAACGCTGCTCCCGAATTAGGAAATGCACTTATGCTGAAAAACATGCCTTTGGGTACCAATGTGCACAATATTGAAATGCAACCCGGTCAGGGAGGTATTCTTGTTCGCAGTGCCGGAACTTCTGCTCAGTTGACCAATAAGGAAGGTAAATATGCCGTTCTTAAAATGCCTAGCGGTGAATTGAGAAAAGTATTGATCAATTGTTATGCAACTGTTGGTGTTACCAGTAACAGTGATCATAATTTGGAAAGCATGGGTAAAGCCGGCCGTAATCGCTGGAAAGGAATCAGACCTCGTACCAGAGCCGTAGCTATGAACCCTGTTGATCACCCGATGGGTGGTGGTGAAGGTAGAGCTTCCGGAGGTCACCCTCGAAGCCGTAAAGGTAAATATGCAAAAGGAGAAATTACCCGTACAAGAGGTAAAGGTTCTGATAAGATGATTATTCAAAGAAGAAACGGTAAAAAATTACCAAACAAATAATAAAATTTCAATCATTTAATTGTTAAAATATTCGGTCAATCCGAAGAATAAACAAAAACAACAACAACATGGCTCGTTCGTTAAAAAAAGGTCCTTACGTAGAAGCAAAACTTGAAAAGAAAGTGATTGCAATGACTGAGGGAAAGACCAAAAAAGCAGTAATCAAGACCTGGAGTCGCAGAAGTACGATTACTCCTGATTTCGTAGGACAAACTTTCGCCGTACACAATGGTAACAAATTTATTCCTGTGTATGTAACAGAATTTATGGTAGGTCACAAACTAGGAGAGTTCGCTCCTACCAGACATTTCAGAGGACACTCAAGTAAAAAAATGTAATAAAATTGTTTAGTGTTTTAGTTCACCGGATTTAATCCGCAACTTTAAACTCAAACGTTCAAACTTTATAAAATAAAATGGAAGCAACAGCAAAATTGAATAATTATCCTACATCGCCTCGCAAGATGCGATTGTTGGCTGACTTGATTCGCGGAATGAAAGTTGAAAAAGCTCTGGCTATTTTGGAGCACAATCCAAAACATCCCGCAGTTCCACTTCGTAAGCTGGTCGTTTCGGCAATCAGCAACTGGAAGCAAAAGAATGAAGGTGCTGATGAAGCATCTTTGGTTGTTAAAACCATTTTTGTAGATGGCGCTAGAGTGATCAAACGTATGCGTCCTGCTCCACAGGGTCGTGGCTACAGAGTTCGTAAGCGCAGTAATCATGTGACTGTAATTGTAGATGCGTTAGGAACAAAAGCTCCTGTTGCAATAGCTGATGGAACAACAGAAACAGCTGCTCCAAAAAAAACAAAAACAACTAAGAAAGATTAAACTCAAACAAACTAATATTTAAAAACTGAATATGGGTCAGAAAACAAATCCGATAGGTGCAAGATTGGGAATCATCCGTGGCTGGGACAGCAACTGGTATGCTCACAAAAAGGATTATGCCGGAAAACTAATCGAGGATGATAAGATCAGGAATTATCTGAATGCACGTATCAACAAAGGTGGCATTGCGAAAATCGTTATTGAGCGTACGCTTAATAAATTGATTGTAACAATCCACACATCGAAGCCTGGTATCATTATTGGTAAAGGTGGTGGTGAGGTTGACAGAATCAAAGAGGAATTGAAAAAGTTGTGCGGAAAAGAAGACGTACAAATCAACATCCTTGAAATTCGCAGACCTGAATTGGATGCAAACATTGTTGGAGATACCATTGCCCGTCAAATAGAAAATCGTATCAATTACAAGCGTGCTATAAAAATGTCTATCGCCTCTGCGCTTCGTATGGGAGCTGAAGGGATCAAAGTTAAAGTAGGCGGTCGTTTGGGTGGTGCGGAAATTGCCCGTAGTGAAGAAATCAAACAAGGACGTACTCCTTTGCATACGCTTCGTATGGATATTGATTATGCAAGTGTTTTCGCTTTGACTGTTTACGGAAAAATTGGAATCAAAGTTTGGATATGTAAAGGAGAGGTTTTGGGTAAAAGAGATTTGAATCCAAATGTAATCGCCGGAGGAAAAAATGATGGTTCAGAAAGACCTGCAGGAGGGTTTGACAGAAGGGATGACAGAAGAGACGATAGAAGAGGTGGAGGAAGAGGTGGAGATCGCCGTGGCGGTGGTGGCGCAGGAAGAAGATAGATAGGCCGAAGAATGATTCAATTCATTCCCAGCAAAAATTAATTCGATAAATGAACAAATAAGGATAAGATGTTACAACCAAAAAGAACCAAACACAGGAAGTCTCAAAAAGGAAGAATGAAAGGTAATACCAAAAGAGGTGCTACTCTTGCTTTCGGAACCTTCGGATTGAAAGCAATGGACAGCGTTTGGTTAACCAACCGTCAAATTGAAAGTGCTCGTCAGGCAATGACACGTCACATGAAACGTGAAGGAAATGTATGGATCAGAATATTCCCGGATAAGCCAATTACCGCTAAGCCTGCTGAGGTTAGGATGGGTAAAGGTAAAGGAAATCCAGAGGGATGGGCTGCCATTGTTCAACCGGGTCGTATTCTTTTTGAAGCAGATGGCGTATCTGTTCAGGTTGCGAAAGAAGCGTTTGAACTGGCTGCTCAAAAATTGCCGATTCTTACAAAATTTGTGGTAAGTCGCGATTATCAGGCACAAAATTAATAAATGGTCATTGTTGACTGTTGAATAAAATATCAATATCAAATTCAATAAAATGTCTAAAAAAGTTGATTTCGTAAAAAGTTTGAGTGGTTTAAGTGAAGCAGATTTGACTGCTAAAATCAAGGAAGATGAAATGCGCATCAAGAAGTTGATGTTTGCTCATTCTCTCTCACCACTTGAAAATCCTCAAAGCATTCGTTCTTTGAGAAGAGATATTGCCCGTTTAAAAACTCAATTAAGAAAAATTCAAATTGGAGCTTAATCCAATAAAAAAATACAAGATGGAAGCAACAAACAAGATAGTAAGAAACTTAAGAAAAACAAGGGTAGGTGTGGTATCCAGTAATAAAATGGACAAAACCATCACTGTAAAGGTTGAGCGTAAAATCAAGCATCCTTTGTATGGAAAGTTCCTGAAAAAGACTACCAGTTTTCATGCTCACGATGAAAAAAATGAATGCAGCATCGGAGATATCGTTAGAATCATGGAAAGTCGTCCTTTAAGCAAAACAAAACGTTGGAGACTGGTTGAAGTAGTTGAAAAAGTAAAATAATTTTTCGCCTATCCATTAGGGTTAGTGAAAAGAAAATAATAATAAATTACCTGTCATAGTATAAAAACTATGATAAAAACACAGATAAAATGATACAGCAAGAGAGCAGATTAAATGTTGCAGACAACAGCGGAGCAAAAGAAGTATTGTGCATCCGCGTATTGGGAAACAGTGGTCAGGACTATGCTAAAATCGGAGACAAAATTGTTGTTACTGTCAAAGATGCAATGCCTGCCGGAGGTATCAAAAAAGGTACTGTAAGTAAAGCCGTTATTGTTCGCACTGTAAATAAACTGCGTCGTAAAGACGGTTCTTACATTCGTTTCGATGACAATGCGGTTGTTTTACTTAACAATGCTGATGAACCAAGAGGTACCCGTATTTTCGGACCTGTTGCTCGTGAGCTGAGAGACAAAGGGTACATGAAAATCATTTCCTTGGCACCTGAAGTTTTGTAGGCAATTACCCCAATAAATAAAAAATAAATCAGCCCAACGGCTAAAAGATAAACAAAATGAGTACAAGATTTAAACCAAAATTCAACATCAAAAAAGGAGATTCGGTAGTAGTGATTACCGGAGATGACAAGGATTTGACTAAACCTCGTAAGGTGTTGGAAGTAATCGTAGATAAAGCAAGAGTATTGGTGGAAGGTGTTAATATCGTAACAAAGCATACGAAGCCCTCTGCACAAAATACCAAAGGTGGAATCGAAAAGGTTGAAGCTCCTATTGCCATCAGCAATGTTATGTTGTGGGATGCAAAATCAAAAGGTCCATCAAAAATTACACGTTCAAGAGTAAACGGAAAATTAGTTAGAACCGCTAAAAAATCAGGGGAGGTAATCAAATAATGAGCACAACAACAAATACTCCAAGATTAGCAGTTAAGTACAAAAAAGATGTTGTACCTGCTTTAATGAAAAAATTCAGTTACAAAACTGTTATGCAAGCACCAAGACTTACCAAGATTTGTTTGAATCGTGGTGTCAACGGAGCTGTGACCGATAAGAAATTGATTGACGTTGCTATTGATGAACTGACCAACATCACCGGTCAGAAAGCGGTAGCTACCATGTCTAAGAAAGATATCTCTAATTTCAAACTTCGTAAGAATATGCCGATCGGTGCGAGGGTTACCTTGCGTGGTGTTAAAATGTACGAGTTTTTGGATCGTTTGGTATCTGTATCATTGCCACGTGTGCGCGATTTCAAAGGAATTAACGATAAGGCATTTGACGGACGTGGAAACTATACATTGGGTGTTACAGAACAAATCATTTTCCCAGAGATAGATATCGATAAGGTAAATAAAATTACCGGGCTGGACATTACTTTCGTAACAACCGCCAATACGAATGAAGAAGCATACGAATTGTTGAAAGAAATGGGAATGCCTTTTAAGAACATTAAAAAATCTGAAAATTAAAATATGGCAAAGAAATCAATCGTCGCCAGACAAGCTAAAAGGGAAAGAATGGTCGCCAAGTTTGCTGCCAAAAGACAAGCATTGAAAGCAGAAGGAAATTACAGCGCTCTTGATCTTTTACCAAAAAATGCTTCACCTGTTCGTTTGAAAAACAGATGTCAGCTAACCGGTCGTCCCAAAGGTTACATGCGTCATTTCGGTCTAAGCCGTTTGATGTTCCGAGACATGGCTTTGGCTGGTAAAATTCCAGGTGTAAAAAAAGCAAGCTGGTAAAACCAAACAATTATTTTCAGATGCGGGATATCGCATTGTAATAAATTTTTAAATCAATTAACAGACATAACAATGGTAACTGATCCAATCGCAGATTATTTAACAAGAATTCGTAACGCACAAATGGCCAATCACCGTATCGTTGAGATACCTGCAAGCAATTTGAAAAAGCGTATTACCGAAATATTGTACGATAAAGGATATATTCTTAAATACAAGTTTGAAGATGACAGCAAGCAAGGAGTGATTAAAATCGCTTTGAAATATGATGCAGTGACCAAATTACCTGCTATTCAAAGTTTGGAGAGAATCAGCCGTCCTGGTCTTCGCTCATATGCTAAGCCCGAAGAATTCAAGCGTGTAAAAAATGGTCTGGGTATCTCCATTATATCAACTTCTAAAGGCGTAATGACCGATAAAGAAGCAAAAGCGCAGAATGTGGGTGGTGAGGTTCTTTGCAGCATATTCTAAATTTTATTTGCCTTAAGCCTTCTATACATGGCTGACCGCAAACTGGTTCATATTTTTTAAATAAATAAACAAACAAAATGAGTCGTATAGGTAAAAAACCGGTAGATGTTCCATCAGGAGTAACTATCACAGTAGGTAAAGACAACGTGGTATCTGTTAAAGGACCTAAGGGTGAATTGAAACAAGCTATCGACAGAGATATTATTGTTGAAGTAAAAGACAATACTGTTACATTCTCACGTCCTACTGATCAGATTCGTCATCGTGCCATGCACGGACTTTACCGTTCACTTATCAGCAACATGGTGAAGGGTGTTACGGAAGGATTCAAGAAGGAACTGGAGTTGGTCGGTGTGGGTTACAAAGCCGCCAATCAGGGAAATATCCTTGATCTTGCTTTGGGTTACTCTCACAATATATTATTCGAAATTCCAAAGGAATTGAAAGTAGCAACGGCTCAGGAAAAAGGTAAAAATCCTACCATCAGTTTGGAAAGCATAGACAAACAATTGTTGGGTCAGGTATGTGCTAAAATACGCAGCTTACGTAAGCCTGAACCATACAAAGGTAAAGGGGTTAAGTTTGTAGGTGAAGTTCTAAGAAGAAAAGCAGGAAAGTCTGCCGGTAAGTAATCGTTGAAATTTTAATCTTCGAAAATTACTTCTTTAAACTAAAAATTTTTTAAAATCATTTTCCGGCAGTATCGGAAATAAAAAATAAAAAGAAATGAACAACAAATCAAGCGCTAGACAGAAAATCAGATATCGCATTCGCAAAAAAGTGAGTGGTAGCTCAGCTGTTCCTCGTTTATCTGTATTCAGAAGCAACACCGATATTTATGCTCAACTGATTGATGACAACAGCGGAACAACTATTACAGCGGCATCTTCAAAGCAAAAAGACATTGCTGCTCAAAAATCTCCAAAGATTGCAAAAAGCAAAATGGTAGGAGAAGTGATAGCGAAGAAGGCTATTGAACTAGGCGTTAAGAAAGTGGTATTTGACAGAAGCGGCTATGTTTACCATGGTCGTGTGAAAGCAGTAGCGGATGGTGCCAGAGAAGCAGGATTAGACTTTTAATTCAACATAATATCAGATTAATAAACAGATTTACATCAATCAACAAACAGTATCAATGTCAAACGTAATTGTAAATAAAATGAAAGCCGGTGACCTCGAATTGAAAGAGAAAGTGGTTGCCATCAATCGTGTTGTAAAAACTACCAAGGGTGGTCGTGCATTTAGTTTTTCCGCACTTGTAGTGGTTGGAAATGAAGCAGGAGTAGTTGGTCACGGATTGGGTAAGGCAAAAGAAGTACAGGAAGCCATCACCAAAGGAATCGAAGATGCAAAAAAGAACTTGATTAAAGTTCCGGTAATGCATGGTACCATTCCTCATGACCAATTAAGCAAGGAAGGTGCTGCGAAAGTATTGATTAAGCCTGCCGCTCATGGTACGGGTGTTATCGCTGGAGGCAGTATGCGTGCTGTACTAGAATTTGCGGGAATTACCGACGTGTTGGCTAAAAACCTTGGTTCTGCAAATCCTCATAACGTGGTTAAAGCTACTTTCAAGGCTTTGGCAAGTTTGCGTGAGCCCGTTGCCGTTTCTAAAACAAGAAACGTTTCTTTGAAAAAAGTATTCAACGGATAATCTATTGTATCAATTTTAAGATTCGATTTAATTTTATGAAAAAGATAAAAATAACACAAGTAAAAAGTGTAATTGACAGACCGGAGCGTCAGAAAAGAACAATGATTGCACTGGGATTGAAAAAATTGAATGCTGCGGTGGAAGTGGAAGCCACTCCTCAAATTATGGGAATGGTGACTAAAGTAAACCATCTGGTGAAAGTAGAAGAGATTTAATCTTAGCTACAAAAAAAATTATTAAATCAAAGCGAGGGGCGATTCCCCGTAAGTTAAAAATCAAAAAATATGAAATTACATTCATTAAAACCTGCCAAAGGGTCTACCCACAAAGAAAAACGCCTTGGTCGTGGTGAAGCAAGCGGTAAAGGTGGTACATCTACCAAAGGTAACAAGGGTGGTCAAAGCCGTGCCGGTTACAAGAGCAAGAAAGCCTTTGAAGGTGGTCAGATGCCTATTCAACGTCGTATTCCAAAACGTGGATTTACCAACATCAACAGAGTTGAATTCAAAGTAATCAACATCGGTAAAATCGATCACTACGCAGAAAAATACGGCATAACCGAATTCAGCTTATCTAATTTATACATAAATGGTTTGATCTCTCAAACAGACAGCGTGAAAATCCTGGGTAACGGAGAGTTGAAAGGAAGTTATACTTTTAAGGTTAATGCTGTCAGCGCTAAAGCAAAATCAGCTATCGAAGCTGCGGGTGGCAGTGTTGAAATAGTGAAATAATTTTCCGATATTTGTATGACGCAGCAATTATTGCGTCTTTTACTTTTTTGCTAAATTAAACTGACTAATTCCGTGAAGAAATTCATAACAACGTTAAAGAACATCTGGAGCATAGATGAGTTGCGCGATAAAATCACTTTTACAATTTTATTGCTTTTCATATATAGATTGGGATCATTCATCGTACTTCCTGGTATAGACCCTAATAAATTGAGCAATCTAAACAGCAGCGCCAGCAGTGGTATGCTTGGTTTGCTGGATGCGTTTGTGGGAGGCGCTTTTTCCAAGGCATCAATTTTTGCGTTGGGAATTATGCCCTATATCTCCGCTTCGATTTTTATGCAATTGATGACCATTCTTGTTCCTCAAATGGCTAAAATTCAACAAGAAGGGGAAAGCGGTAGAAAGAAAATCAATCAATGGACCCGTTATCTGACCGTATTGGTTACTGCTTTTCAGGCAGCTGCCTACATAGGATACCTGAAAAGTCCGGCTAATGCGGATGCTTTGATTCCTGCATTTGGTGCATTCTTCTGGGTTTCAACTGTTATTACCTTAACAGTAGGTACTTTATTTGTAATGTGGTTAGGCGAAAAAATCACTGATAAAGGATTGGGTAATGGTACTTCCATCATCATTATGATTGGAATTCTTGCACGTCTTCCTCAGTCTTTCGGACAGGAATGGTCTACAAGAATTGCTCAAAGAGGTGCCGGTGGTTTATTGTTGATGCTGGTGGAAATTTTGTTCATGATTGCCATTATCATGGGCTTGATTATGCTCGTTCAGGGAACCAGAAAAGTAGCTGTCGAATATGCTAAACAAATTGTTGGAAGCAGACAAATGGGAGGAGCAAGAAATTTCTTACCCCTAAAAGTAAATTCTGCAGGTGTGATGCCTATCATTTTCGCACAGGCAATATTATTCTTACCGACCATTTTTACAGGATTTACAGGAGAAGGATGGGCAAAATATTTCACAGATCATACCAACATCGTTTACATGATTGTATATTCTGTATTTGTAATTGCATTTACCTTCCTTTATACTGCATTGATATTTAATCCTAAGCAGATGGCCGAGGAATTGAAACGCAACAATGGTTTTATACCAGGGGTTAAACCAGGCGAACCAACAGCAGATTACATAGGAACCATCATGGACAGAATTACATTGCCGGGAGCAGTTTTATTAGCTTTGGTAGGTATTTTGCCGGGTATCTTTCAGTTGATTTTCGGAATGTCTCAGGGTTTCTCTACGTTTTTCGGAGGCACATCTTTGCTCATCATGGTGGGAGTAATCTTGGATACGCTACAACAAATTGAAACGCAATTATTGATGCGTCAGTATGATGGTTTGATGAATAGTGGCAGAATACAGGGAAGACAAGCTGTTCCATCCGGAATGTAAAAATTGATTTCATTTATAAAATATTAAAACCCCGGCGATTTTCGTTGGGGTTTGTTTTAATATAAAATTTCTTATGATAAAATATAAAACAAAGGAAGAAATTGAAATCATGAGAGAATCCTGCTTGTTGGTAGGAAAAGCCCATGCAACAATTGCCGCTCTATTGAAACCGGGTATGACTACTCAGCAAGTAAACGATCTGGTGGAACAATATATTCTGGACAATAAAGCAATTCCCTCTTTTAAGAATTATCACGGTTTCCCTGCTGCTACTTGCATTTCTATGAATGAAGCCGTTGTTCATGGATTTCCGGGCTCACATGTACTTAAAGAAGGAGATATAATTTCATTGGACATAGGAGTATATAAAAATGGATTTCATGGCGATAGCGCATATACGTATGCGTTAGGAGAGGTTTCTGATGAAATTAAAAGATTGCTCAGGGTAACAAAAGAATCGCTGTATCTGGGAATTGACAAAGCCAGGCAGGGAAACAGAATTGGAGATATATCCAACGCCATACAGGAGTACACTGAAAAAGTACATGGGTATGGAGTAGTAAGAGAATTAGTGGGCCATGGATTGGGAAGAGATTTGCATGAAGACCCTCAGGTACCTAATTATGGCAAAAAGGGCTCCGGCCCTAAATTAAAAGAAGGTATGGTACTTGCTATAGAACCAATGATCAATATGGGTGTAAAGGAAGTATCTCATTTAAAAGATGGTTGGACGGTATTAACGAAAGACAGAAAACCTTCCGCTCATTTTGAACACGATGTATATATCACTAAAGGTGATCCGGATATTTTATCTTCATTTGAAGAAATTGAAAAAGCTGAAAAGGCAAACATTAATCTTTGCTGGAGTTATGAAAATACATAACAATTCATAAGATGAGGGAGAAAACACTATTGGTGATAGGAGGCGGCGCAGCCGGATTTTTTTGTGCTGTAAATGCCGCAATACTTCACAAAAACCTGAAAGTAATCCTGATTGAAAAGTCCTCCCAATTGTTGAGTAAGGTGAAAGTAAGTGGTGGTGGTCGTTGCAATGTTACGCATGCCTGTTTTGAAATATCCAATCTGGTAAAATTCTATCCACGTGGGGCCTCATTTTTAAAGAAATCTTTTCATCAGTTTAATACAAAAGATACCATTGATTGGTTTCAGGACAGGGATATACAATTAAAAACAGAAGAGGACGGTCGGATTTTTCCTGAATCAAACAGTTCTCAAACCATCATCAATTGTTTGTTGGATGAAGCGAATAAACATAGAATAGACATTCGCATGAATGCAGATGTTGTAGGTGTAGAATTCAACAATTCATCCGATAAAAATCAATCGCGGTTTCTGATTACATTAAGGAATCAAAACAAAATAACTGCAGATTATTTGTGCATTGCCAGTGGTGGATTCCCAAAAAAATCCCAGTACGAATGGATTGAAAAATTAGGTCACAGCATTGAATCGCCGGTTCCATCCCTGTTTACTTTTAATATCCCTCAAAACAGGATTACTTCGCTGATGGGTATTACTATTCAGCATGTCACAGTAAAAATTGCAGGAAGCAAGTTGCAGCAAACCGGCCCTGTACTCATTACTCATTGGGGTTTGAGCGGACCGGCCATTTTAAAGTTATCTGCCTGGGGTGCAAGAGAATTGGCCGATTGTAATTATGAATTTGAAGTTGCCCTCAATTGGTTGCCTGAATTCAATGAACATACCTTAAAAGAAAAATTTCAATTACTCCGATTTGAAATTGCATCGCAAAAAATATATAACAGGAATCCATTTGGCCTGCCGGCAAGATTATGGGAATTTTTATTGAGGGAAAGCGAAGTTGATGAAGTCATCAGATGGGCTGATTTGCCTGCAAAAGAACAAAACAAACTGATAAAATTATTATGTGCTCATACTTTATCGGTAAAAGGTAAAACAACTTTTAAGGAAGAATTTGTTACGTCTGGAGGAGTAAAGTTGGCTGAAATCAATCCAAATACGATGATGAGCAGATTGATACCAGGATTGTTTTTTGCCGGTGAAATTTTGAATATAGACGGAGTGACGGGAGGGTTTAATTTTCAAAATGCCTGGACAACCGGTTGGATTGCCGCTAAAAATCTGGCTGAAGCATTTGCAGAATAAAAATCCGATTTTTAATTCTTTAAAAACTACGTTCTAATCTGTAACTTGCCCATAGATGAAGAAACTGGATTGGTACATATTGTCAAGGTATATCATAACATTTTTGTTTTGTCTGATATTGTTCACATTGATTGCAGTGGTTATAGACATCAGCGAAAAGGCAGATGACTTTGTAAAGTCGGGGCTCACAGCCGGTGAGATATTTGAGCAACATTACATGGGGTTTATTCCAAGGATAGATGCGATGCTTTTTCCCCTTTTTATTTTTATTTCGGTTATTTTTTTTACTTCCAAATTAGCGGGCAGATCAGAGATTATAGCTATGTTAAGCAGCGGGGTAAGTTTCAGAAGATTCATGATTCCCTATATCATTGGCGGTCTGCTGTTTACTATGTTACTTTGGATGGGCTATCAGTACATCGTTCCCAATGCAAATAAAAAATGGGCTGATTTTGAAAAAAGATATATAGATGTGAACATAGGACTTGCCCCTCAAAATGCTTCCTATAAGCAAAATATTTATTTCAGAATTGATTCCAATACATATGCGGGTATCAAAGGTTATGATACCATCTCTAAATCCGGTTCAAATTTTACTGTTCAGCGTTTTGTCAATGACAGGATGGTGTATAATCTTCGGGCATTGAATTTCAGGTGGGATACCATTGCAAAAAAATGGGAGTTGAACAATGTATTGGAAAGAAATATTCATTCAAAGAATGAAACTGTTTTGATGTCCCAAAAAAAATTAGTATCCTACTCATTTAAGCCAATTGATCTGAGAAAAGATGATTATCTGAAAGACCAGATGCCTACCGGCGAATTGAATGCTTTTATTGAAATGGAAAGAATGAGAGGTTCTGAAATGCTAAATACATTATTATTGGAAAGGTACAATCGGGATGCAATTCCTGTTTCCGTTCTGATACTGACCATCATAGGAGCAACCCTGGCTTCCAAAAAAGTAAGAGGAGGCAGCGGATTGCATTTGGCACTGGGGGTAATTATCAGCATGCTATATATACTCTTTAGCCGATTTTCTGTTGTTTTCGCTACAAAAGGCAATTTTACCCCTTTGCTGGCTGCATGGACACCCAATATTATTTTTGGATTCCTTGCATTATACCTTTACAAAAAAGCGCCAAAATAAACCCACTATATCGTTTTAGTAAACTTTCTATTAAAACTTTTGTTTACCATTTGCAGTCATCGTAATTTTATAGGGTAATAGAATTATCAAATTCATATTGACCTCATTATTAAGTAAATAAACCAACATTCAATGGGTATTATAAAGGACAGATTTAAGGCAAAAGCAGATATTATGTCTGTTGAAGTAAAAGAATTGTTGAAAGAACACGGAAATAAAAAAATAGGAGAAGTTACCTTGAGTCAAATTTATCAGGGCATGAGAGGAATTACCGGATTGGTTACTGAAACATCTTTACTGGATGCTCAGGAAGGCATTCGTTTCAGAGGATACTCCATACCTGAATTGAAGGAAAAACTTCCAAAAGCACCCGGAGGTTCTGAGCCATTGCCCGAAGGATTGTTTTATTTGATGCTGGTAGGTGAGTTGCCAACTGAAGAGGATGTACAACACTTAACAAGCGTATGGCAACGCAGAAGTCATGTGCCCAACCATGTGTTTGCAACGATTGAAGCATTGCCTGTAAGCACTCATCCAATGACTCAGTTTGTGGTTGCGATAATGGCCATGCAGACTGAAAGTTCCTTTTCAAAAAACTATGCAAAGGGAATGAGCAAGAAAGATTATTGGGAAGCTGTGTTTGATGATTCTATGGATCTTATTGCTCGTTTGCCAAGAATTGCTGCGTATATCTATCGCCGTAAGTATAAAAACGGTGATCACATTCATCCAAACGGATTGCTGGACTGGTCAGGTAACTTTGCCCACATGATGGGTTATGAAGATGAAGGGTTCAAGGAGCTGATGCGCTTGTATATGACCATACATGCAGATCATGAGGGAGGAAACGTTTCTGCACACACGACACATTTGGTGGGTTCTGCTTTGAGTGACCCTTATTTGAGTTTTGCAGCCGGTATGAATGGATTGGCAGGCCCCTTACATGGATTGGCAAATCAGGAGGTAATCAAATGGATTTTTGAATTGAGAGAAGAAATAGGATCGGACTCTCCATCAAAAGAACAAATAGAGGAATACGTAAAGAAAACATTAAGTGAAGGGAAAGTGGTTCCCGGATACGGACATGCCGTATTGCGCAAAACAGATCCGCGATTTACCGCGCAGATGGAATTTGGTAAAAAGCATATGGCAGATGACCCATTGGTACAAACCGTATGGACAATTTACGATGCCGTTCCTCCAATTCTTTCTTCAATGGGAAAAATAAAGAACCCATGGCCCAATGTGGATGCACATAGCGGCGCATTGTTGGTTCACTATGGTATGGTGGAATATGAATTCTATACTGTATTATTTGGCGTTTCAAGGGCATTGGGTGTGCTTTCCAGCCTATGTTGGGACAGGGCACTTGGATTTGCATTGGAAAGGCCGAAATCAGTTACCACAGAATTGGTAAAAGAATGGTTGGCCGGCAAAGGTGAGGTGTGGGGTGAATAGATTAAACGATTTAAATCGTTTGATTCATTCACTACATCCATTTAGCCAGATATTTTTTATACTCTTGTCTTAATTCAAGGATAATTTTTTCAAAGGAAAGCACATCATTTTCAATGGATTTGCTTTCCTTTATTATTTTATCATCAACAAATCCTTCATGCTCTTTCAAATCAATATAGGCAAGATGTTTGTTTTGATTGATTTTTATTTTTAGTTCATCGATATTCTTTTGTTGAAGCATGAACTGATTTTGAAA
>CAZCOL010000031.1:0-18759 GCA_964500545.1 uncultured Ferruginibacter sp.
AATATTCGCATAATCGTTCCCGATAGTTTGACTGCAGTCGGTAACGGCAAATTGGTATACAAATCAGCTTTGAAAGATGGATACAAAATATTTGAATGGAGTGTAAAAAATCCCATCAATAATTACAACATTGTTCCCTACATCGGAAAATACAAAAATTTCTCAAAAGTTTATAAAGGCCTTAATGGGAAATTAAAAATGGATTTTTGGGTATTGGAAAATAATGTAGCTAAAGCAAAAAAACAATTTAAAGATGTAAAGAGAATGATGAAAGCATTTGAGTACTGGTTTGGCCCCTACCCGTTTTATGAGGATGGTTACAAGCTGGTAGAGTCACCTCACCTTGGAATGGAGCATCAAAGTGCCATTGCTTACGGAAACAGATATCAAAACGGTTATCTGGGAAGTGATTTGTCAGGCTCAGGGTATGGACTTAAATGGGACTTTATCATTGTACATGAAAGTGGCCATGAATGGTTTGGAAACAATATCACCTCAAAAGATATTGCAGATATGTGGATACACGAAAGCTTTACCAATTACGCTGAAACATTGTTTACAGAATATTATTATGGAAAAAAGGCAGCCGAAAAATACATTACGGGATTACGAAATAGAATCAGCAATGATATGCCGATCATTGGCACATATGGCGTTAATAAAGAAGGAAGTGGCGATATGTATGACAAAGGAGGCAATATGCTTCATACCATCAGACAAATTATCAATGATGATGAAAAGTTCAGGTCTCTGCTCAAAGGATTAAACAAAGAATTTTATCATCAAACTGTGACTTCTGAACAAGTAGAAAAATATTTAATTGACAATTCTGGTATCCCATTGAAAGAAATATTCAATCAATACCTCCGATCAACCTCAATTCCCCGACTGGATTATTATTTTAGCAAAGAAATGTTTTTTTATAAATGGAGTCAAACCTCAGAGAATTTTCAAATGCCTTTGAAAGTAAGCATAGACAACGAAAAAGAACAATGGATTTTTCCTGATAGCAAAGAATATAAAACAATAAAAATAAGACATTCAAACCTGCATCAGTTGAAGGTAGATGAGAACTTTTATGTAGAAAGTAAAAATCAATTCTGATTTTCTTCATTCAAAGATTCTATTTCAGGGATTCCTCCAGAAATGAATCTTTTTCGGTAATAATTTTCTTCGATATTGCTTATCATCACTCCCTGTTTTGTGCTGGAATGAACAAAAAAACCATTCATCAGGTAAACTCCTACATGACTCACCCCGCCTCTTGTGTTGAAAAAAACTAAATTTCCAAGTGCAAGGTCTTCCTTTTCTACCCTTGTGCAATTTTTAAATTGCGCTCTTGCGGTTCTGGGCAATTCAATTTGATAAACTGAATCCATCAATAATCCAGAGAATCCGCTGCAATCTATTCCTTTTTTGGTATTACCGCCAAGATGATATTTTGTATTCAACCATTCGTCAATAAATTCAAATAGTTTCAAATCGGATACAGACTCAACTGTTGTATCCAGCAATAATGCAAATTTGAATTGAAGTGGACTTAATTTTTCAATCAATATGTTATCTTCCCAAAATTCATCATTAACTTCTCTAAACGAATAATGATTGGATTTTATCACTGATTTTCCGGTGATTGAATTTTCTATAGATCCTGGCTTTAAAACAATTTTATCATTAAAACGCAAAGGTCTGACAGCTTTTACGGGGCAACTGGCTAAACTACCCTGAGCATACATTTCATTAAATGAAATCGACAAGAAAAATATGATTATCAACCTTATTATCATTACTTCTTAAAAAAATTGCAGACCCTTTTTAATCACAATTATTATTAATTTTTAATTAATTTCTTCAAAAAGTGCAAAGTTATTAAAAAATAAAAAAGCATACCAAAACTCTTGTAAATAGGGCAACACAGCGCTTGTGGAAAAAATAACAAGTAATAAACAAGATTCTGAAGGATATTTGTACCCATTTTTTTCTGTACATTGGGAAACCGAATATCCAAGATGAAATATAGCCATTTACATGTTCACACTCAATTTTCACTGCTTGACGGCGCAGCATCCATAAAAAGTTTATACCAAAAAGCAAAAACAGATGGCATGCCCTCCCTAGCCATCAGTGACCATGGAAACATGTTCGGCGCCTTTGAATTTGTCAAAGAGGCATATAACCATTTGGATGCTCAAGGGAATCCACTTGTAAAACCAATAGTAGGATGTGAATTTTACATCACTCAAGACCGGCACAGAAAAAATTTCAGTAAAGAAGAAAAAGATCCCAGACATCACCAAATTCTTTTGGCTAAGAATGAAACTGGATATCGGAATCTTGTAAAACTGACTTCCCTTGGCTATATTGAAGGTCTATACTCTAAATATCCCCGCATAGACAAAGAACTCATTCACAAACACCATGAAGGATTGATAGCCACTACCTGTTGCTTGGGAGCATTGGTGCCTCAAACCATTTTAAAAAAGGGAGAGGAAGAAGGAGAAAATGAATTCAAATGGTGGTTGAATATTTTTCAGGAAGACTATTATGTTGAATTACAAAGGCATGGCATACCTGAACAAGATAAAGTGAATGAGGTTTTACTCAAATTTGCGAAAAAGCATCATGTTAAAGTAATAGCCAGTAATGACAGCCACTACGTTAACCAAAGCGACTTCAATGCTCACGATATTCTGTTATGTATCAATACAGGTGAAAAACAAAGCACACCTGCATTAAGAGAATTTTCTGATGACGATGTTCAAATCAAAAACAAAAGATTCGCTTTTCCCAACGATCAGTTCTATTTCAAAACTACTGAAGAAATGAGCGAAGTGTTCAGCGATTTACCGGAGGCCATTGACAATACCAATGAAATTGCCGGAAAAGTTGAATTGCTTGATTTGAAAAAAGATATCTTACTACCCCATTTTGTAGTACCTGAAAATTTTAAAACACAAGATGAATATTTGTCGAGCATAACATGGGCCGGAGCAAAAAAAAGGTATCAGATCCTTACACCTGAAACTGAGGAGCGAATACAATTTGAGCTTAGTATCATAGAAAAAATGGGATTTGCAGGCTATTTTTTGATTGTGAGTGATTTCATCAGAGCCGGAAGAGAAATAGGCGTTTTTGTAGGTCCGGGAAGAGGGTCAGCAGCAGGAAGTGTGGTTGCTTATTGCATTGGGATTACCAACATTGATCCAATCAAATACAATTTGCTCTTTGAGCGTTTTCTGAATCCGGAAAGAAAATCCATGCCGGATATAGATACCGATTTTGATGATGAAGGAAGACAGAAAGTGATTGATTATGTTGTACAGAAATACGGAAAAAATCAAGTTGCACAAATTATTACTTACGGCACAATGGCTGCAAAAAGCAGCATTGCAGATGTTGCAAGAGTAATGGATTTGCCATTGGCTGAAAGCAGGGCTATCTCCAAACTTGTACCTGAAAAACCGGGCATTGTTTTAAAAAGACTTTTACATGCGCCATTCACAACAAGAGAAGCCAGAAACGGAGAAAAATCATTGGAAGAAAAAGAACAGTTGGTAGCCGAAGATTTTGAAAACGTAAAAAAACTTCGTGAAATATACAATGGCAATGACTTAAACAGCAGAATACTTCATGAAGCAGAAGTACTGGAGGGCTCTGTAAGAAATACCGGCATTCATGCTGCTGGAATCATCATTGCACCAAAAGACCTTACAGAACTTATTCCTGTGGCAACTTCCAAAGAATCCGACTTATGGCTGACGCAGATTGAAGGAAATACCATTGAAGAAGCCGGCGTTATCAAAATGGACTTTTTAGGATTGAAGACTTTAAGCATTCTAAAAACAGCTTTGTCTTTGATAAAAATGAATCATGACATTGATATTGACATCGACGATGTACCACTGGATGATGAAAAAACATATCAGCTTTATCAACAGGGAGATACCAATGCTACATTCCAATTTGAAAGTTCCGGAATGCAAAAACACCTTCGCGAACTGAAGCCGGATAAATTTGATGATCTGATAGCCATGAATGCTCTGTATCGACCCGGGCCTATGGCATACATCCCTCAGTTCATAGCCAGAAAACATGGGAAAGAAGAAGTTGTTTATGACCTTCCTGAAATGCAAGAATTCCTGGAGGAAACATACGGCATCACGGTATATCAGGAGCAAGTAATGTTATTATCGCAAAAGTTGGCAGGATTCAGTAAGGGAGATGCAGATGTTTTGAGAAAGGCAATGGGAAAGAAACAAATTGCAACCCTAAATAAAATGAAATTACAGTTTGTTGAGGGAGCCTCTGCAAAGGGACATCCAAAAGACAAACTTGAAAAAATCTGGACAGACTGGGAAGCATTTGCTCAATATGCTTTCAATAAATCCCATTCTACCTGTTATGCCTTTGTAGCCTACCAAACCGCCTATTTAAAAGCACATTACCCGGAAGAATACATGTCAGCTGTACTGAATCATGCAGGCAGCATAGAAAAAATAACCTTCTTCATGCAGGAATGTAAAAGCATGGGTATCAAAGTGCTTGGACCGGATATTAATGAATCGCAAAGGGGTTTTGCCGTGAATAAAAATGGTGAAATCAGATTTGGATTCAGTGGATTGAAAGGAACCGGAGATGCTGCTATAGACAATATCATTGAGGAAAGAAACAAAAACGGACATTTCAAAGATATTTTTGATTTTGTGAAAAGAGTCAATCTCAGATCGGTCAGTAAAAAATCGATGGAAAGCCTGATTTACGGAGGAGCATTTGATTGCTTCAGCGATATGCACCGTGCACAGTTTTTTTATCAGCCGCAAGGAGATATTGTTACTCTGGAAAAAATAATCAAATTCGGAACTGTTTTCCAAAACCAGTCATCTCAGGCAAGCAACACTTTATTTGGTGACATGCAAATGCCCGAGATACTCCCACCAAAAATTCCCGTTTGCGAACCCTGGCAATTAATTGAACAACTGGATTTTGAAAAAGAAGTTACGGGCATGTTTATGAGCGGGCATCCACTTGACAACTATTCATTTGAACTGAATCATTACAATATCAATTCTTTAATTGATTACAATACAATAAAAAACAATCCTTTACTTACTGCAAAGGGCACAATGTTGAGATTGGCCGGTTTGGTGACTGATGCTCAACATCGTTTAACCAAAACCGGAAAAAAATTCGGGATATTGCAAATGGAGGATTTCAGTGGAAAAGCCGAATTCATGTTGTGGAGCGAAGAATATGTAAAGTATGAAAAGTATCTTGAAAAAGGTAGAATATTGCTTTTGGAAGGAGCTTTCAAGCAACGCTACAATTCAGAGCAATATGAATTCAAGATAATAAAGATGCACTTGCTGGAAACGATTAAACCCACATTGACAAAACAACTTATTTTGGAAATGGAAGCAAGTTCAATTGATGAAACACTCATTCAATTTTTAGAGGAGAATATCAAAAAACATCCCGGCAGCACACCAATAAAGTTTAATATTTATGACCCTTCCCAACAGCAAAAATTAACACTGACAACTCTTGAAAAAAGTTTTAGTATGAATGATGAAATGGCAGATTATCTTACAGGCAATAAAAAAATACAAGTTTCAGTGTTACACTAATCAGCATTTGGCTTTCAGCGTATTTTTTGCAATAACTGAAGTGTCAAAATTGCATATTATGGAGATTGGCTGTAAATTTGTACTATTCAATTCATCTTGTTAACAAAATAAAAAAATACTTATGGCATTAGAGTTTAATGACGCAAACTTCAAATCAGAAGTTTTGGATTCTGATAAATTATCAGTAATAGATTTTTGGGCAGAATGGTGTGGACCTTGCAGAGCAATAGGTCCCGTAATTGAAGAATTATCAAAAGAATATGATGGTTCAGTAAAAATCGGAAAAGTAAATGTGGATCATAATCCCAAAATTTCAATGGATTATGGAATTACAAGCATCCCTGCCATTTTATTCATTAAAAACGGCCAAGTGGTTGACAAGCTGGTAGGCGCTCAGCCAAAAGGTAATTTTGTAAAGAAAATAGAAGCTTTGAAATAAATTTTGATACTTTAATTAACAAAAAATGGATGACCTTAAATGTCATCCATTTTTTTGTAATGAAACATTTAAGGTTTTATCTATCTCCAGGTCTGTAATGACGATACTTAAATACCAAAGGAAAAATCAATACCAGCACCAGAGCATATCCGGCAAAACTCAACCAGATGCTTGTCCAGTCTTTTATTCCAAAAGAAGTATCCGTAAAATGATCAACCACCCATCCGCTTCCAATTCCTCCAATGATTGCGCCAATCCCATTAGTCATCATCATAAACAATCCCTGAGCACATGCCCTTATATTAGTTGCTGTTTCTTTTTCAACAAAAAGAGAACCTGAAATATTGAAAAAATCAAAAGCCATTCCATAAACAATCATTGACATAATAAGGAAAAGCAATCCCCCATTTGGATCAGGGTCTCCTAAAGCAAAAAATGCGAAACGAAGTACCCATGCTACCATACTGAAGATCATCACCATTTTGATGCCATACCTTTTTAAAAAATAAGGAATGGTCAATATAAAAAGTGTTTCGGAGATTTGAGAAAGTGAGAGCATCATCAAGGGGTGCTTTACTACAAAAGAGTCAGGAAAGGTATCTTTGAAATCTCCCAAAAAACTTCCACCAAAAGTATTGGTGATTTGCAAAGCAGCACCCAGCAACATGGAAAACAAGAAAAATATTGCCATTTTTTTTCGTTTAAATAAAACGAAGGCGTCCAGTCCAAAAGTTGAAAGCATCGATTTCTTTTCCTGAGCTTCTGCAGGAGGACAAGCCGGTAAGGAGAAGCAATAAATTCCCATTCCAATTGCAGCTGCGGCAGCTATATAAAACTGAATGTTACTGGTTGAAAAACCAGTTAGGTCTACAAACCACATTGCTACAATAAAACCAATTGTTCCCCAAACTCTTATTGGTGGAAATACTTTTACAATATCATATCCGGAGTTTTCAAGAATTTTATAGGAAACTGTATTATTCATTGAAATCGTAGGCATATAAGCCATAGAATTAAATAACATTACCCAAAACATAACAGAGGGATCTTTAACTGTGGATGCCCATAATAGACATAGACCACCAAAAAGATGACTTGCTCCTAAAACTTTTTCAGCATTTACCCATCTGTCTGCAACTATTCCAAGTAAAGCAGGCATAAATAAGGAGGCAATTCCCAATGTTGAATAAATGCTTCCGATTTCAATTCCGGTAAATTTTAAGGAGAACAAGTATCCTCCTGTCGAAATCAGCCAGGAACCCCAGATAAAAAATTGAAAAAAACTTAAAATGGTCAGTCTGAATTTAATATTCATAGCATATTAGGTTTTGTAAAAAGTAATTTAAGTCAATTTCTTAATTAATTAAACAATTCGTTCAAAAAAAATAAAATCAAATATGTAATCAAAATAATAATATTGCCATAGACAATTATTTAATTCAACTCTTTTTAAATAATAAGATTCAATCAATGTAATTTTGCAAAAAATTATGCGACATAAACCTGACATAGTCATTGACTCAATTGATAATCCTGTTTTAAAATTGATAGCTCAAAAGGTTGTAGATCGAAAAAGAATTACCGATGATGAATGCCTTTTGTTGTTTAGAGATGCGGAATTAGCTTTTGTAGGAGCTTTGGCAAACTTTGTCAGAGAAAGATTTCATGGAGATAAAACATATTTCAATCGAAATTTTCACATCGAACCTACCAATGTTTGTGTTTTCAGTTGCAAATTCTGCTCCTATTCAAAATTGTATGCCCACAAGGAAGAAGGCTGGGAATTGAGCATTAATCAAATGGTTGATATTGTAAAAAGTTACGACGGCAAACCTGTAACTGAAGTACACATTGTTGGGGGCGTCCACCCAAAAATGACCATGTCATACTTTGAGGAATTACTTCAAAAGATAAAAGCCCACCGTCCCGATTTGCATATTAAAGCATTCACTGCGGTTGAACTGGATTACATGTTCAAAAAAGCGAAACTTTCAGTTAGTGAAGGTTTAAAAAGGCTTAAAGAATCAGGATTGCAGTCTTTGCCTGGAGGCGGAGCTGAAATATTTCATCCCGATATCAGAGAGAAAATTGCCGGAGATAAAGTTGACGGTGCCGGGTGGCTGGAAATTCATGAAACAGCTCACCAACTTGGAATACAAAGTAATGCAACCATGTTGTATGGTCACATTGAACAATTTGAACACAGAATTGATCACATGAGGAAACTTCGTGATCTTCAGGATAAAACAGGAGGATTTAACACATTTATTCCTTTGAAATTTAGGAATGCCAATAATGACATGAGTAATGTTTCTGAATCTACATTGATTGAAGACATGAAGATGTACGCAATAGCCAGAATATACCTGGACAATTTTCCTCATCTAAAAGCATATTGGCCAATGTTAGGAAGGCAAAATGCTCAAATGACACTTTCATTCGGGGTGAATGATATAGACGGAACAATAGACGATTCCACCAAAATATATTCTATGGCAGGGAGCGAGGAACAAACTCCAACCATGACTACAGAAGAATTGATTACCTTAATTCGACAGGCGGGTCGACAACCCATTGAAAGAGATACGCTTTACCAAGAAATCAATGATTTCAACTCAATTGCAGTTTAATAAATAATCTAGCTAATAAAATTAAATAATTTAATATGTCAGACTGTAATTTTAAAGTCGCATTTAAGGGATCCCCAGAGGATATTTACAACAAAACAAAATCGGCTGTCGAGTCTCAGGGGGGCCAATTTGATGGAGACCTTTCTGGGGGAAAATTCAGCGTAAATGTTTTGAGTAACACCATTGCAGGATCTTATCAGGTTAGCGGTGATGAATTACAGGTCACAATTACCTCGAAACCAATTTTTCTGCCTTGTAACGCAATTGAGAGTTTTTTAAAAAGTAAGCTTTCATAAAATATATTTACTTTATATTTAATAAAATAGCCGCCTGAATTGGTGGCTTTTTTAATTTTTGTATATGATATAATTTAAAATTGAAAGAATGGATTAAAATTACCTCCTGTGAAAATTGAGGTTGTTGAAATGAAATCCACCTATTAGTTTATTATTTTTTTTATTGTATTTTTTTATATGTTATTTTAATTTGTATAATCATCCTATTAAATTGATAATCTAATATTTATAATTTTATTTTACTTTTTGTTTAAGTTTAAATAATATTCAATCCAATATTTAAATTTAGGATAAAAATGAGCCATTTTTATATCATTATATTGTTTTGATAATTATTATTTATTATTGTTTATCAATTATTTAATTCATTTTTAATTAGTATAAATTTATTAGTTTTACGCATCGGTTCTTTTCTTTTAGAAATACTAATTTTTTTATCACATTTTTTTTCTTTTTTTTCTACCCTTTTATCGGGTAATGATTATTTTTGAAATATTTTAAAGCACAAATAATTATTTTAAAAAGGCCAATGATTAGAATTATTATGTATTTATTTCTTGCTGTAATTTTTGCCTGGCTTCCCTCCTGCCAATTGATAAAAATTCCAGAATTTAAACATTACGATCATTTAGTAATTGACAAAATAGGTTTTAATCATTCGAAAATTTCAGTTGATTTACATTTTTACAATCCAAACAACCTCAGCATTGTACTGGATAATGCAGAGCTTGATATATATATTAATAACCATATACTGGGTCATTCGAGTCAAAAATACCGGCAAGTTTTAGCTAATAAAACCCAATTCGTTATCCCCATAAAGTTTGACATTGAAATGAAAAATATCCTTCAAAATAGTTGGGCAACATTAATTAATAAAGAGGTTGATATTAAAATAAAAGGCAAAATAAAGATTGGAAAAGGCAAAATCTTTACCTCTTTTCCGGTTGATTACAGTACCAAGCAAACATTTGATTTGTTTTGACCAAATGACCGATTCAATATGCTTAATTTTAGGTAGCTATTTTCATTAAAACTCTATTCATGCATTTAGTTATTTTTTTTGGGGAGGCTCCTTTGCATATTTACAGCAAAGAAAATGCGTCTTTTTTACCTGTTACTAATAGTCTTTTTGAAGATCCTGATGTTGATTCCATAGTTCAACTTATTAATCAATTAAAAAATAACGAATTAAATAATTGCATTGTAGTAGCAACCGATTTTGAACGAATCAAGCATGTTGTTCTTTCGCAATTCAGCATCATTGAAGCCGCAGGTGGGATAATAGAAAACGAAAAAAATGAGCTTTTATTCATTTTCAGACGAGGTAAATGGGATCTGCCAAAAGGTAAAATTGAACCCGGTGAAAGCCCTGAAATAGCTGCTAAAAGAGAAATCAATGAGGAAACCGGAATAACCGGCATTGTATTAACAGAAAAAATTACTGAAACATATCACTATTATGCCTCCTGGGGAAAAGAAGTCATGAAAATCAGTCATTGGTTTCATGGTAGTTGCAGCAGTAAATCGGTCATTACTCCGCAATATGAAGAGGATATAGAAGCTGTAAAGTGGTTTCATAAAAATGATCTAGAAATACCATTTTCAAACACCTATTCCAATATTAAATTACTGTTCAATTCATTTATACACAAAAAGGACTAAGTTAAAGTTATTGCTTGATGGATTTGTTGACTATTTCCGGTAAAAAGGGGGAAACATCTCCCCCGTATTTCAATACATCACGAACCAAAGTCGAAGCAACGGAAGTAAACTGAGGCAAACAGGTAAGAAAGATTGTTTCAATATTTTTCGCGATACTTCTGTTCATATCTGCAATTGCTTTTTCATACTCAAAATCATTTACGTATCGAATACCTCTTAGAATATAATTCGCATGAATGCTTTTGCAGCAATCCACAGTCAGTCCGTCATAAACAAGTGCTTCCACTTTGTTGTTGCCTGCATAAATTTGATTGATCCAGGAAAGTCGTTGTTCTTCGCTGAACATAGGTTGTTTTTGGGCATTTCTGCCAATACCAATGTATAGTTTGTCAAACAATGGCAATGCTCTATCAATGATATCTATGTGTCCCAAAGTCACTGGATCAAATGTGCCCGGGAAAAGACATATTCTTTGCATGTGATTATTTTTCCTGCATAAATGGATACTTGTAATCAACTGGAGGATTAAAAGTTTCCTTGATGGTTCTGGCACTCAACCAGCGATAAAGATTCAAAATGGAGCCTGCTTTATCATTGGTGCCACTTGCCCTAGCCCCTCCAAATGGTTGTTGACCGACAACAGCTCCTGTTGGTTTATCATTGATGTAAAAATTTCCGGCACTATTGCGCAATTTTGCAGTAGCCAATTCTACTGCAAATCTGTCTTGAGCAATAATCGCACCCGTTAAAGCATAGGCAGAAGTGTTATCAACCAGTTTAAGTGTTTCCTCAAATTTATTTTCATCGTATACATATACCGTTAGCACAGGTCCGAACAATTCTTCGCACATGGTTATATAATATGGATCTGTTGTTTCAATAATGGTAGGTTCAATGAAAAAACCATCCGTTTTATCACATTTACCTCCTATCCAGATTTTTGCTTTACTGTCTCGCTTTCTTGCAGCTTTGATATATCCTTCCAATTTGTCAAAACTCTTTTCGTCTATAACTGCATTGATGAAGTTTGTAAAATCCTCAACAGTTCCCATTTTCATGGTCTTTACCACTTCTACCAATTTCTTTTTCACTTCTGCAGCAATGTTGGATGGGATATAAGCTCTGGAAGCAGCAGAACATTTCTGACCCTGATATTCAAAAGCTCCGCGTGCAAGTGCAGTAACCACCACATCAGGATTGGCAGATTTATGGGCAATTAAAAAATCTTTACCTCCGGTTTCTCCAACAATTCTTGGATATGACTTGTATTTATTCATATTGGCACCAATGGTCTCCCACATTTTATTGAAAACACCCGTACTGCCAGTGAAGTGTATTCCTGCAAAATCAGGATGATTGAATACAACTTCGCCTATGGTTGGGCCATCAACAAAAACAAGATTTATAACTCCATCAGGCAAACCTGCTTCTTTTAGAATTTTCATAAATAATTGAGCGCTGTACACCTGAGTATTGGCACATTTCCACACTACCACATTCCCACACATAGCGGCACTGGTTGGCAGATTACCACCAATTGCTGTGAAATTGAATGGAGTCAAAGCAAAAACAAATCCTTCCAATGGACGATATTCCATTCTATTGTACATACCTGCACCACTGATGGGTTGCTGGCGATAGATTTCACTTAAAAAATGCACATTGAATCTGAGAAAATCAATCAGTTCACAGGCTGAATCCAATTCTGCCTGAATAACATTTTTACTTTGGCCAAGCATTGTAGCCGAATTGATATAAGGTCGGTATTTAACAGACAGCAAGTCTGCAGCTTTTAAAAAAATATTTGCGCGATTCTCCCAGCTCATATTGGACCATTTTTCCTTCACTTTCAAAGCAGCATTGATGGCTTTGGTAACATGCTTTGCATCTCCTACATGAAAGTGACCAAGCAAATGTTTACGTTCATGGGGCGGACGCATTTCTATTTTATTGCCAGTCCGAACTTCTTCGTTACCGATGTACATGGGTACATCCAGCTTTTCACTTTTCATTTCTTTCAATGCTTTTTTAAGAGCATTTCTTTCATTGCTTCCTGGAGCATAATTTAAAACAGGTTCATTGGCAGGCAAAGGATAGTAAAAATCTCCGTATTGCATAATTGTATATTTATAGATTTGAAGATTAGATTATTGACGTATAAATGTTATTTAACTGCATTTATGTAGAAACAAACCTACGATATTATTGGAAATATTGTTTTCAAAAAAAACAATAATATCAGGATTCGCTTTAAAATATACCCTTAATAAACTAAGAAACAGACTCTTTCTCGCTCATCAGATAAGATTTAATAAAGCCGTCTATTTCACCATCCATCACGGGACCAACATTTCCCACTTCATAATCGGTTCTGTGGTCTTTGATCATTTTATAAGGATGAAAAACATAGGAGCGAATCTGAGAACCCCACTCTATTTTCTTTTTCGTAGCATTTTTGGAGTCAATGGCTTCCTGTCTTTTACGCATTTCTTCTTCATATAACCGACTTTTAAGCATAGACATTGCTTTTTCCCTGTTTTCTCCCTGAGTTCTGGCCTGTTGACATTCTATGATTATTCCGGAAGGTTTGTGAGTCAATCTTACAGCTGTTTCCACCTTATTTACGTTTTGCCCTCCGCTTCCACCGCTTCTGAAAAATGCCCATTCAACATCAGCGGGATTCACTTCAATTTCAATACTATCGTCTATCAATGGATAAACATATACACTGGCAAATGATGTGTGTCTGCGAGCATTACTGTCAAATGGAGAAATCCGAACCAATCGATGTACTCCACTTTCAGCTTTTAAAAATCCAAATGCAAATGGTCCATCAAACTGAAATGTGCAGGTTTTGATTCCTGCGCCGTCGCCCCATTGCCAGTCCAATTCGGAAACTGTCCAACCTTGTTTTTCACCGTACATTCTATACATGCGAGCCAGCATTTCAGCCCAATCCTGACTTTCTGTTCCGCCGGCACCGCTGTTGATTTGCAATACTGCGGGTAAGGAATCAGCGGGATCATTGAGTGTACTTTTAAATTCTGCTTCTTCAATTGCACGATTGGCGTTTTCGAAGGCAAGTTTTACCTCATCTTCTGTAGCTTCTCCTTCTTTCCAAAATTCAAATAGCACTGCAAAATCTTCTACAAGTGTTTGAACATCATAAAACATCTTTGTCCAGTACTCATTGACCTTTATTTCCTTTAGAATGGAAGTTGCACGGGAATTGTCATCCCAAAATCCCGGCGAAAGTGAAAGTTGTTTGTCGTTGTTTATTTTAGCTTCTCTGTTAGCGACGTCAAAGAAACCTCCTCAAGACCAAAACACGGTCTCTCATAATCTTTAATTGTTCTGTTGTCATAATGCAAATATACTTTATTCCCTATAAATTAAGATTTCTAATTTAATACTTTACATTGCTCAACTACATTGTATCATTCAATTTTATTTTACTTTTTGTTACCTTCGCAGATTATGTATAAATCAAAGATTAAGGTTATTGCTTTTGATGCGGATGACACACTTTGGATAAATGAACCCTATTTTCAGGAGATTGAAAATAAATTTTGCGGACTGCTGGAAGGATATGCCACTCATCACACCATATCGCAGGAATTGCTTAAAACTGAAATTAAAAACCTGGAGATATATGGATATGGAGTAAAAGGATACACACTTAGTATGATAGAAACAGCTCTCAGAATTTCAAACAATTCAATAAGTATTGAAACAATTGACAAAGCCATTGAATTTGGGAAAGAGATTCTTAAAAAACCCATAGAGCTTATTGATGGAATTGAAGATGCCATCAAGGTTTTACATCAAAAATACAGACTGGTTGTTGCTACTAAAGGCGATTTGCTTGATCAGGAAAACAAACTAAAAAGATCCGGATTGGAACAATATTTTCATCATATTGAAGTGATGAGTGAAAAAAACGAAACAGAATACAAAAAACTAATCATGCATCTGGACATCAATCCAAATGAATTTTTAATGATCGGCAACTCACTGAAATCAGATGTGCTGCCTGTACTTGCCATTGGGGGGCATGCTGCTCATGTTCCATTTCATACAACTTGGGCTCACGAAAAAATTGATTTTCATGTAACCCATGAAAACCTGAATAATTTTAAAAAAGTTACCGATATGCTGATGCATTTTTAATTTTTTATTTTTCTCAGAGAAATGTCCAGCGACGGTTTAACAGGACTCTTGAATGCAAAAACAAGCAACAGTAACAAAATAATTATTGAAAACAAAAGATTGGACTCCCCTTCATAAATTCCTTTTTTGGAATGAACAAAAATGATTGCACCTGTAAGAATAGGCACTTGAATAAATGCTGAGAATCTCGTAAACATTCCGATAATGATAAATACTCCCCCCAATAAGTTCATCCAGGGAATAATTGTTTGCAACCACAGATATTTTTGAAGTATTAAGGACTCCGAAAAAACATTTCTTATTATTGAATTGTTCTGAACAAATTGTATCCCTTTCAACAATAAGGAGATTCCTAATATTATTCTTAATATAAGAAAAAATCCTGCGCTTTCTTTTGAGTTCATACATATTTTTTTAAAATAAATTCTAGAATGAAAACAGTAAATTAATTACTAATCATACCAAAAAACATGACAAGAATTATCTTTTACTAAAACAAAAGACCCGCAGTTGATACAGCGGGTCTTCTAATTAAATAAACTAATTATAAAAATGTCAGTATTTAATTACCTTTTTTGTTTTAATCCTGTGACCTTGGCGAATTTCAAAGAAATAAATACCCGGTGTAAATTCTGATCCGATTTCGTTTATTTGGTTCGGTTTAATCTTTATGGCTCTTACCAATCTGCCTTGCACATCCAAAATTCTGACAGATACTATTTCAATGCTTGAACTGTTTACATTTAAATTAAAGCGATTGAAGGTAGGATTAGGATAAATGGATGCATTTATTTCTTCAGTGGACTTGATTTCTTCTGTTTGTATTTTACCCGTAGGCAATATACACTGGGTTAGATTTACTTTTAAAGCCCTAGAAGGACCCGTACCACAGGCATTTACAGCATTTACTTTAATTGAATCCGTCAAGACAGTTGCCTGATTTGATGGATACAACACCTTCACAACATTTCCGTTACTACCGGAATCAATATAAGACCCGTTGTTAGGCAAAGTCCAATTGTATGAATTGGCACCTGATACTGCAGCAGCGGTATAACGATAAATTCTAGCACCACAAACATCGCTGACAAGTGTAGATGTTATTGAAGCAGAGGCAAGAGTTGGTGCTGAAGAATTAATGATTCCCAAAACAGCAACTCTGTTATTTGAAACGCACCCTGTGCTTGTATTCCTTGAAGCAATATAGAACGTTTTCGTTGAGGAAACTATCGTATCTAAAATCAAAGCGCTCGTTTTAAAAGGAGCTGTTGTTCCGGTAGACGCTGCATACCAGTCAATCACTTGATTTTGATTCGATAATGGAATTCCACTTGGTTTGACTAAACCTGCTCCACACCTTGCATCATTGATTGCAGTTGGAGGCAATGGTCTATCATTGATTAAAGCAATTACCATCGTTCTGGTTGATGAAATACAGCTTCCGGCTGCTGCGGCTGTTTTGGCCTCTGCAAAATAAGTAGTTGTTGTAGTCAGACTTGGTGTTGTATAGCTGACCAAAGAACTTAGAGATGTTCCGCCGCTTGATACATTGTACCAGCCTACAGTTCCACCGACAGGTGCAACTGCTGTCAGCAAGACTGTTCCTGTGCTGCACCTAGCATTACCGTTGGCTACAGGAGCTGAAGGAATCTGATTGATGGATGCCGTTATTCGTTTGGAAGATGCGGAATAACAACCGGCCGTGCTCTTAGAAACAAGCCAATACAAATTGGTGGATGTTAACAATGGTGTTGTAAATGTATTTCCTGTATTTAACAGCGTTCCCACCCTGTTTGAATCAGGATACCATTCAATGGAAGCACCAGTTTGTGGTGTTGCCGACAAATTTAAAGTTCCCTCACCACACCTTGCTCCATTCACAACTGTAGTAACTGCAGCAGGCAATGCATTAAAGGTTGCCGTAACCGTTGTTCTCGTGGCGGATAAACAACCCGTAGCAATATTTCTGGAAGCAGCATAATATAATTTCGTAGCAGTTATGCTTGTATCCAAAACAAGAGAATTCATTTTAAAGGCAGGAACAGTTCCTGTAGCAGCTGCATACCAATCTATGGTTTGATCATTGGTTGATGCAGGATTTGCCATAAGCTGAATTGAACCAGGTCCGCATCTGGAAGCATTCACTGCAGTTGGTGCGGATGGAACTGAGTTTACTGTTGCAATTACCGGTGTTCTTGTAACGGATATACAAGGACCAGCGGCTCTTGACTCTACATAATATGTAGTGGTTGAGCTTAAACTTGGAGTGGTATAACTAAGGGTTGTAGACAAAGATGTTCCACCTGTGGAGACATTGAACCAGGCAACACTGGATCCCTGAGGAGGTACAGCCGTTAATACTACCGTACCGGATCCACATCTTTCTTTGTTTGATGAAGCTGGTGCATCCGGTGTCACATTAATGGTTACTGTAACTTTTTTAGAAACAGGAGACAAACAACCACTTGTAACATTTCTTTGCACGGCCCAATAATTAGTACTTGAATTAATAAATGGAGTGATAAACTTATTAACTCCTGAAGTGCTTCCACTTTGTAAAAGAGTATTCAAAGTTGAATCTGCATACCAATCAATGGTCATACCAGATAAAGCAGTTGCTGAAATAGTTGCAGTATCAGGGTTACATTTACTTGCATTTGTTGCAGTTGTAAGATTTGCCGGATATGCATTATAAGTAGCTGTTACGGTGGTTCTGACAGGTGATGAACATCCATTTGTTAAATCTCTGGCCGCTGCATAAAATACTCTGTTTGAAGTTGTAACATTAGTGTCTATTGTGCTGAATCCAACTTTGAAAGGCAATGCAGTTCCTGTTGATGCGGCATACCAGTCTATGACTTGATTGTCAGATGGAATTGCTCCTACTTGGATAGCTCCCGGCCCACATCTGGAAGCATTTGATGCTAATGGAGAAGCAGGATTAGTATTGACAGTTGCAATAACTTCTGTTCGGTTCAAAGAAACGCAACTTCCTAAAGAAGATGCTGTTTTCGATTCCACATAATAGGTTGTTGAAGTTGTAAGCGTTGCAGTTGTGTAATTTGATGCTACACTGAGTGAGGTTCCTCCGCTGGAAACATTGTACCAAGCCACAGATCCTCCGATTGGAGCGATTGCAGTCAATGACAATGTACCCGCACCACATCTTGTATTGCCGGTTGCAATAGGTGCTGATGGAACTGCATTAATTGTAGCGGTTACACGTTTGAGTGAAGTAGCATAACAACCCGCAGTTGACTTTGAAACCACCCAGTAAATTGTTGTAGCGGACAAAGAAGGAGTCGTGTATGCATTACCGATAAAGAGAGGATTTTCTGAAATCAATGAGTCTGCATACCAATGTAATGTAGATCCTGTTGGAGCCGTTGCAGAAAGATTTAATGCGCCTTCTCCGCATCTTGCTGCATTGACGACAGTAGTAACGGCAGAAGGTAAAGCATTGTAAGTCGCAGTAACTGTTGTTCTAACAGATGACAAACAACCTGTTGTCAAATCCCTAGAAGCTGCATAAAATAACCTGTTTGCAGTTGTTACATTTGTATCAAGTGTCAATGCTGCAATTTTAAATGCAGGTGTTGTTCCAGTTGCTGCAGCATACCAGTCAATTGTTTGATTGTCAGAAGGCGTTGCACCAACCTGAATTGAACCCGCTCCGCATCTTGAAGCATTTACAGCCAATGGAGCTGATGGGTTTGCATTAACAATTGCAATTACTTCTGTTCTGCCAGCTGAAATGCAAGAGCCTTGCAATGCGGCTGTTTTGGATTCAACATAATAAGTCGTAGTAGTGGATATACTTGCAGTTGTATAATTAGATGAAGAACTAATTGAAGTACCGCCGCTTGAAACATTGTACCAAGCCACAGATCCTCCGATTGGAGCAGTTGCAGTCAATAATAATGTTCCGGTACCAC
>CAZCOL010000031.1:18859-22499 GCA_964500545.1 uncultured Ferruginibacter sp.
GCCACAGATCCTCCGATTGGAGCAGTTGCAGTCAATAATAATGTTCCGGTACCACATCTTGTATTACCGATTGCAGTTGGTAATTCCGGAACAGCATTAATAACAGCTGTAACTCTTTTCAAAGCAGTTGAATAACAACCGGCTGTGCTCATGGATGCCACCCAGTAAACAGTTGTTGAATTTAATGAAGGAGTTGTAAAGGTATTACCTGTAAACAAACTACTTTCTGTAATCAGTGAATCTGCATACCATTTTAAAACAGTTCCTGTTGGAGGTGTTGCAGATAAAGACAAAGTTCCCTCACCACACCTTGCTCCGTTAACAACTGTAGTAACTGCCGACGGCAATGCATTGTAAGTTGCAGTTACCGTTGTTCTTAATGTGGATATGCAACCTGTATTCATATCTCTGGATGCTGCATAAAACAGCCTGCTCGCAGTAATTACATTTGTATCCAACGTTAATGATGAAGACTTAAATGCAGGTGTTGTTCCAGTAGAAGCAGTATACCAATCAATTGTTTGATTATCAGAAGGTGGATTTGCTCCAACCTGAATCGAACCAGCTCCACATCTTGAAGCATTTACAGCCAATGGAGCTGATGGGTTAGCATTGACAATTGCAATTACTTCAGTTCTATTTGGCGAAATACAACTTCCGGTTGTAATGGATGACTTGGATTCTACATAATATGTTGTTGTAGTGGAAAGACTTGCTGTTGTATAACTTGGGGACGAAGAAAGTATCGTTCCACCAGATGAAACGTTGTACCAAGAAACTGTACATCCGGTTGGTGCAACAGAAGACAATATCAATGTTCCTAATCCACATCTTACATTTCCGGTAGCTACAGGCGCTGGAGGCAGAGCATTGATGGTGGCAATTACTTTCTTCATACTAGTTGCATAACAACCAGCCGCACTTTTAGAAACAACCCAGTAATTGGTTGTGGAGGTCAAAGTTGGAGTTGTGAATGAATTGGAAACTCCCAATATATTTTCAGAGATCATTGAATCAGCAAACCAGTTTAATGTTGTTCCTGTTGGAGCAACCGCTGAAATTGTCAAGATTCCTTCTCCGCATCTTGCTGCAGATGTTATTGTGGTTACAGGCGTTGGAAGTGCATTGTAGGTTGCTGTAACGGCTGTTCTTACTGAAGAACATCCAGTTGACAAAACTCTGGATGCAGCATAGAATGTTCTGCTGGATGTTATTACATTGGTATCCAGTGAAGTTGATCCGAATTTAAACGCAGATTGAGTACCTGTGGATGCACTGTACCAATCAATCGTTTCACCGATTGAAGGAACAGCATTCAATTGTACCGCCCCAGATCCACATCTTGAGGTATTCAACCCTTCGGGAGAAAATGGTATTGAAGCAACTTTAACAACCGCTTCAGTTCTGGAACCTGATACGCAATTAAAGCTTATGTTTCTCTTTTCGGCATAATAAGTAGTTGTTTCAGTAATTACCGGGGTAATGAATTTATTAATACCTGAAGTTGTACCGGCTTTCAATCTGTTTCCTCCAACCGCAGCATCATACCAATCAATTGTAGTTCCAGTTTCTGCAAATGATGAAAGCGTATCTTTACCTGATCCACACAAAGGATTAACATTTACATCATTTACCAAAGGATTCGAAGGCAAATCGGATCCAGCAATTGTAATTTCAGCTGTTGAAACACAACCATTAAAATCTGTAACTGAAACAGAATAAGTTCCGGGTGATGTTACAATAATGCTGTTAGTACTTCCAAGATTAAAGCTCCATTCAAAACTTTCTCCCTGACTGGCCATCAAACTTATCGATGTGCTGGAACAAGAAAGAGTATCATTTTCAGAAAGATTATAAATAACTGCCTGATCAGGAACATTGATTGTAACATGAACCATTACGGTGCTATCGCATCCCTTGTAGTTTTGATATAAATGACTATATGTTCCGGATTCAAAAATTGTATCACCCCAAGGTAAAATATAACTTTCACAACCTGAATCGTATAATTCATTTGTAACAGATTTATTTATTTTAACCTGATATATGACTACGCTGTCGCAATTATTGCTATTGATGTAGGTGTTACTATATACTCCTGATTCGGTAATTGTTTCATTCCAGGGGAATGAATAATAATCACATGCTTCCGCGAACATCTTTACAGTATCAACTTTACTAATTGTGACATTGAATTTCATAATACTGTCGCAACCATTGATTGCCTCATATGAATTGGAATAAACTCCTGATGTAAAGACAGTATCTCCCCATGGTAAAATATAACTTCCACATGAATGGATATCAAACTCATTTAGCAATTGATAATTAAAGGTCAAATAGTAATTTACAACACTGTCGCATCCTTTTGAAGTTGTATAATTTCTACTATAGGTGCCAGACTGATTGACTGTATCACCCCATGGTAAAATAAAGCTATTGCAAACAGACAATGAAAAATCATTTTGTGAGGATTTGTTTACAATCACTTTATATGTTACTACACTGTCACAATTGTTTGAACTACTGTAAACATAACTATACAAACCGCTCTCTGTTACAAATTCTCCCCATGGTAAGTAATAGTTATCACAGTTTTCAACATAGAATTTTGTTGTATCCGGAATATTAATTAACAAATTATATTTAACTACGCTGTCGCAGCCGCTATTGGATTGATAAGAATAAGAGTATACCCCTGAAGAATTTGCTGTATCACCCCATGGCAATACAAACCTATTGCATGACTGAATGTTAAACTCATTCAAGGTTGGGTAGTTGATGGTAATATTGTAATTAATTAATCCATTACAACCATTTGTTGATGAATAACTATGGGTATATAAACCTGACTGATAAGCAGTATCCCCCCATGGTAGAAGAAAACTACCACATGCAGATACGGCAAAATCAACAGACTGAGGTTGAGTAATATTTACCCATATTTTTACTGTACTGTCACAAAGATTTGGTCTTGGATATGTGTGACTATAGTATCCGGAAACAGAAACCATACTATCCCAGGGCAGCATATAACTATTGCAACTACTTACCTCATAAAATGTTTCTGAAGGATAAGAAATATTAACATGGAAAACAACTACACTGTCTGTTATATTATCAGACATATAAGATTTAGGATAATCTCCCGACTGGTAAACAGTATCTCCCCAAGGTAATGTGAAATTTGTACAAGCAAATACATTTCTATGAATTACATTATTGAAATTTTGTTGGTTGTTACCAAACTTCATCACACTCACTCTGTTGCCATTGTTTCTATCGGAAAATGCAACATAAAAATTATTTAATGTATCTGCCTGTAATGCATCAATCTCATTGATACCTGCCTCAAACCCTCTACCCCCAACATAAACTATTTTACCACTGTCTTGAGAATAAATCATCACAGTTCCACTGTTGTTATAGGTGCCTTCCGTAAATGCAAGCAAAGGCAACCCATTTTTATCAAAGGTCAATGATGGACTATAAGAATGACTTCTGGTAAATCTATCAGAAATATCATTGATCCAAACCCCATTTATGAGTCTGTAAACGCTTAACCTCTCATGATAATCATCGTATTGCAACACAACATAAGGCCTACCAAATTTATCTACTTTGATTGTTGGATAATAAA
>CAZCOL010000032.1:0-22096 GCA_964500545.1 uncultured Ferruginibacter sp.
TGACGCACTTTGAAAAAGTTTCCGTTGTCATCATAGGACAGGATCCCTATCATGGAATTGGACAGGCACATGGTTTGAGCTTCTCTGTTCCTGAAGGAATCAAACCACCTCCTTCTCTTGTAAATATTTTCAAAGAACTTAAAAATGATCTTGGAATAACACCTTCTGCCTTAAATGGAGATCTTACAAAGTGGGCCGAGCAGGGTGTTTTATTACTCAACGCAGCTCTTACGGTTAGGGAAGGTGAACCCTTCAGTCATTCAAAAAACGGATGGGCGGAATTTACAAATGCGGTTATTCAAAAAATTTCGGAAAATAAAGAAGGAATCGTTTTTTTATTATGGGGTAAATTCGCGCAAGAAAAAGAAATACTCATTGATGAAGGGAAACACCTTATTTTAAAAGCTGCTCATCCATCTCCATTTTCAGCTGACAAAGGTTTTTTTGGATGCAGACACTTTTCAAAAACGAACGAATATTTGGTTAAAAAAGGCAAACAACCTATCGACTGGAAAATTAATTAAATGACTGAATTTTATTTCATTGAAAACAATTAAAAACATTTTTGCAAGATTTTGGGCTTTCTGGGGATTATTTAGTTTCCTTATTACTTTCTTGATTATTTTTCCAATTTCCCTTCTAACTTTTTTGATTAGAGATGAAAATGAGAGCATGACTTATTTTATTCAATTATCCAGAATTTGGATGAGATGCTGGTTATTTCTGATAAAATGTCCATTAAAAATAGAAGGCACTGAGCATTTTGAAACCGGAAAAAACTATATTGTTGTTTTCAACCACAATGCTTTGCTGGATATCCCTTTGTCTTCCCCGTTTGTTCCTGGTGCAAATAAAACAATTGCAAAATCTTCATTTTCAAAAATTCCCTTGTTTGGTATTTTTTATAAAAAGGGATCTGTACTGGTTGACAGAAAAAATGAAAAGAGCAGGATTGAAAGTTATGAAAACATGAAAAAAGTCCTGCAAAAAAAAATGCACATGTGTATTTACCCCGAAGGGACCAGAAACAGAAGCAATCAGCCCTTAAAACCTTTTTATGATGGAGCTTTCAAATTGGCAGTAGAAACCAAAAAAAAAATCATTCCGTGTATTATCAATGGAACCAGTGTGGCTATGCCTATTCATAAATCTTTTTATCTTTTGCCGACAAAACTATCAATGAGATTTTTGCCTCCGGTTGATTCAGAAAATATACTGCCTAAAGACCTGAATAAAAAAGTGTTTGATATGATGCTGAATCAAATCAAAAGTGATTTATAAATCGTAGAAATACCTTGTGCGGTTTACTTTGATGTCCCTCAGCAAACTGGATTTCGGACTGATGTTAATTGTAAAATATCTAAATCGGCCAACAGGAGAAACCACCACATTCATTTGCCAACAATGAAGATCTCTTGACAAATTAAGAGAAAGTACCCCCAACTCCTTTAATGTCATATTGTATGAGCCCGAAACACCAATATTCCACTTGGGTGTCAATCTTACATGACTGCTCCAGTTTACATCCTGATACAATGTGGTTTTGTAGCTTAAAGGATCAGATAAAGAAGGGGATTTAGAGAATCTAAGTGAATAGGATAAACTCAAATCCCATGGAATTGAAAAATCAACAAACTCTCCTGAATTATTTTGAATATACGCTGATTCAGATTGCAATTCATCTTCAGACATATCGCTTGGATTTTTTAAACCTGTTTTTTCTCTAGATTGAGAGGATGATTTGTTTGTTTTTTCCCCTCCCTTAAAACTGCTTTGCAATGAAATTCCACCACCGGTAAGCATCCCGAGTGAAGCAGGATTTTTAGCCCAAATGAGCTTGTCAATTTTTCTTCCTTCATTGTTTCTCTGATATGGATCAAACTGAGCGTTTGCAGTGATGTTTATTTTATCAAAAAGATTGCTTCTGGCATTCAATGACAAATTGCTCATCCTGAAAGAATCCGAAAGGAAATTGTAATTACCATTGATACTCAACCCATCCAACAATGATACTTTTCTCAAAGAGTTGCTGCTGCTGTCTTTACCATTTCTGACTTTCATTTGCAGAATATTATCCAACCCAAAATTCAATCCGCCGAATTTTGTATCAGAGAAAGCACCAAAAATACTTCGCTCATAATAACTGAACTTATTGATGTTTCCGGATGTATCTGTTTTAGTGGAATAATAGGAGGATTGATTCATATTGGGTTTATAACTGGCTGAAACTACAGGCCTGATTTCATGTCTGATTGCTGCAACTTTGGAAGTTTTTCTGAATGAAAACATACCAAATATCCTGGTCGATACTCCAACTCCAAAACTCATGTCTCTCGCGGTAAACATGCCATTCGTAATGACAGTATCCAATTTTTTATCTGATTCGTTCCAAACTCTGCTGAACCTTTCCTGATACCATCTTTCCTGATAACTGACCGATGGTGAAACCTGAAGTGGACCCAGAGGTGGCAGTGATAATGTAACCGGAATGCTGTGCGAGGCTCCCCACTTGAAATTGTCCTGAAACTGTTTCATGATATTGGAAGCAGTGTCGTAAAACGAACTTAAACTTTTAGCGTTTGTATTTAAGGCCACGCCAATGTTTTCATACCATTTATAGTTACCCACAATCTCTTTTCTTCTGAATGGATATTGTGTGTTAACATTAAATGCCAGATCAGGTAAATTAATATTGATCAGTCGTTGAAGCGTATTTTGGTTGTGATTTGCACTCAAAGAAATATTGAAAGGTTTGTCCTTCCATACTTTAGAATAGGTGATGGAAGAATTCAACTGATTGGTGAAATTTCTTTCAGGACTATTTGGAACCTGCGCATTGAACTTACTGCTACCCGCATTCACATTAGCACTGAAACTTACTCCGGGTCTGGCTTTTGTATCTGCACTGTGCGACCATCGGACGTTGTAGGTTCTGGAAGTTGAATAATCAGGATCCCCTTTAAACCCGGTTTTGAAATTCTGAACATCAAAGGAAAAATTTCCCTGATATTGATAACGTTTGTTGTATCTCGGACTCACATTCATTGTCCATCCCCCATAGGAATATAAAGTGCCTCTTGCCACAATATCCCAATTTTCATTGATTGCTTTGTAGTATCCAAACCCCTCCATAGCAAGACCTAACTGATCATTGGCAGTAAAATTTGGAGAGATAAATCCGGAATGAATGCCTGTTTTAAGCGGATAAATACCAAATGGCAGCATGACAGGCAAAGGCACCGCCTCAATCTCTGGATGAACGGGTCCGGTAAACGCCATTTTTTTATTGATGAATTTAATTTTTTCACTGACGAATGCGAAATGTGGTGTATCCAAATTACAGGTTGTAAATCTTCCTTTGTTTGCAAAAAAAACATCGGGCGAAGTTTTTTTAATTTTTTGACCATAGACAAACATCTCTCCCTGCTGAGTATAGGTCCCCTTTGTTATTCCCTTTCCATTCTTCATGTTGAAAGAAATAGTATCGCTGATGGACTTGAAATCAGCCTGGTTGAATGTGGGAAATGCGAGGACTCTACCGGCGCTGTCTTTAACAAGATATGCGTGAATCAAATTGTATTGCTGGTCATATTGAATAAATGGTGCAGTAAGCTCGTTGTCGGCATATTTTACATTGGATTTTTTCCCATACATCCTGATTGTTTTATCAGGAACATCAAATACAATTGAATCATTCGCATAATATTCAACCACCTCTGTTAAACTATCCCGGGAAGTGTTAAATTTAACCGAATCTTTTCCTAAAAAAAAAGTATCCGCATTATTTTTGAAAGAAGAATCTATAAGTTTAATGGAAATACTATCGTTTGGTATGTTATTTAAAGTTGTATTGTTTAAAGTAGAGAGTATTTTTTTGGTTGGAATGGTATCAGATGAAAATATTTCAGGTTGATACGATATAATTAGCTGATTAGATTTTACAAATAAAAAAGCAAAGACAAGGAGCATTGTCATAAACCCGTTAAATAGGTATTTTGCCTTACCTTTGCTGATGTGATTCATAGTAATTGAATCGCAAAAATAACCATATTAGCATTATCTGAAAGTGTTAATATTATTCAATTGTTAACCCTATAATAAAACCCAATAAAATGTTAAGAAACAAATTCATTATTTTTCTTTCATTTTCTTTTTTGATGTCTCTTTCCTTTGCTGCTTTTTCTCAGCAGACAAAAAAATTAAAAACGATCATAGTTGACGCAGGACATGGCGGTACAGATTTTGGGGCTGTTGGTCAATATGAACATTCACTGCGCTCCAACGAAAAGGATGTGACACTCGCCATATCGATGAAACTGGTAGAAGAACTCAAAAAACAATTGCCTGATTTAAATATAATACCAACCCGAACAACAGATATTTATCAAAATCCGAAAGAGAAAGCAAGCATAGCCAATGAAAACAAAGGTGATTTGTTTATTTGTATCCATGCTGATTCCGGACCTTTGGCTACGGGTAAAAGGCAAATTGGCACCCACACTGTTACCCGATATAAAGTTTCTTATAAAGGAAAAGGCAAAAAGAGAAAAAAAATCTCCAAGCCATACACCGCTATAGAACCATTGTATGAATATTATAAATTACCATTGCAAAGAAGCGGCACCAGTGTTTGGATATTCGCAGCCCACAAAACGAGTGACAAATTAAAGACAATCATGAATGAACAAGGGCAAAACGAATCTGAATTTGAAATTGAAAAAGGAGCCGATTCAGCATTTAACAACTTTGATTTCAATAGTCCGGAAGGAAGAGCAATTGCTCAGGTTTACGCAAAAAGATATCAGGAAAAAAGTGACAGACTTGCCACTTATGTAAATGAGGAAGTGGAAAAAACAAATCGGGCTGCACTTGGCGTTAACCAACGTCAAAAGGGAATTTGGGTTTTACAGGCAACAAATATGCCGGCAATTTTGATTGAAACTGGATTTATCAATAACCCTGAAGATGAAAGATATTTGAACAGTGAAAATGGTCAACAGGAGCTGGCTGAGGCCATCACAAGTGCAGTATTGAGATACAAAGCTCAACTTGAAAACAACAATCATTCAGCATCGGGTCGATGATTTGTCCAAATAAGGCCAATTAACCGGTATTTTGAATTTTAAACGAAATACAACCTATAAATTTGCAGAGTGAAAATATCTAACGAAACTAAAGTAGGCATCATTGCGATTGTGTCCATAACAATGCTGATCCTTGGATTCAATTTCCTGAAAGGAAAAAATTTATTAGGCAGCAAAATGACCATTTATGCAAGGTATAATAATGTTCAGGGGCTTGCTACTTCTAATCCAGTGATGATCAACGGACTTCAGGTTGGCAAAATTAATTCCATTTCAAATGATATGGATATGAGGTCTATATTGGTGGAGATGGAATTGAATCAAAAAATCAATATTCCCGATAATTCAGTTGCATTGATTATTCCAAACCCATTGGGTGATTCAAAAGTAGAAATCAAATTTGGAGAAAGCACCACATATTTGAAGAAAAATGACACCATTCTTACTTCTGCAAAAAAAGGACTAATTGATGACGTAATGCAAAAAGTCGACCCGCTTCTTTTTGAAGTAAAAAACGCTGTCAGCGCCCTTGATACTCTACTTGAAAATGCTAATACGATTTTTGATCCAAGAACAAAAAACAACATTTCTCAATCGGTTGAAAACCTCCACAAACTGACAAATTCTTTGCTGGTTTCCGGCAATTCACTTGAAAATATGCTCGACAATCACAATGGCAGCATCGCAAAAACCATGAACAATTTAGAGTCTATTACAGGCAATTTTGCTAAAAACAACAGTAAAATCAATGACCTGATTGACAAGTTGAATAAAACTTCCAATAATGTTTCTGAATTGAATTTGCAGGAAATATTCAATTCACTTAAAATAATTCTGGCTGATTTACAAATCTCTCTCGCAAAGCTAAATGGAAAGGATGGATCTATCGGAATGCTGATGAATGATCAGTCACTATACAAGAACCTAACTTCAACAGGAAACAAACTTAATTTGTTACTGGATGATATTCGTATGCATCCGAAAAGATATGTATCTATATCTGTTATTGGAAAATCAAAAAAACAACAACCCCTCAATGTCCCTTTACCGGATACATTGAATTCGCCCTACCTGAAACAACCCTAACTCTTAATTCCAACTTTTTCATCAACCCATTTTGCGCAACATCATAAAAATATTTTTTTCGGCGCTTACAGCATTGCTTTTTCAGAACATTTATGCACAGTCACTTACAAATGAAAGTTTGAATGCTGCCGATACCAACAAAATCATTCAAATTATTTTCGCATCCCACCTCAGACAAATAACCGTTAATGACTCTACCGTTTTGGAAACTTTAAGCGGCAATGCTTCCGTAAAGCAAGGTAATACAATCCTTAGTGGAGACAGCATTGTAATTAACAAACGCCTAGGAATTCTGGAGGTCTTCGGCAATGTTCACATCAATGATGCAGACACAGTGAATACCTACTCACAGTATTTAAAATACATTGGTAATGAACAAACTGCTTTTTTAAAAAAGGGTGTAAAATTCTCAGACGGAAAAGCAAAATTATTTACGGACAATCTGGAATACAATATCAAAACAGGAATTGCCAATTACACAGATGGCGGGAAAATCATTAATGATAAAACAATTCTAACCAGCTCAGAAGCTGTTTATTACTCCGATACCAGAGACGTTTTTTTTAAAAAAAATGTGCAATTGAAAGATCCTAAATATGATATGAAAGCAGACAGCTTGCGTTACAATACCTATTTTAAAAATGCCTATTTCATCTCTCCAACTCATATAAAAAACAAAAACGGAACCATTGATACAAGATCAGGTTCATATAATTTACAATCAGGAGAAGCGCTTTTTTTTGATCATACAAGCTTTCGGGACAGTAATATTTATTTGAGCGGGAATAAAATCGCTTTTGATGAAAAAAATGATCTGATACAAATAGAAGAAAACGGAAAGCTGGTTGACAGCTCTAATAAGGTCATTGTAATTGGAAATCAAATTCTGATTGATAAAAAGAAAAATACTTTTTTGGCAACCAGAAAACCAGTAATGATTCTATATCAAAAAAATGACAGCACGTATGTATCAGCAGATACTTTGTATTCAGGTAAAAAAACAATTGAAAAGAATCTCTCCATCCAATCGGACACTCTATTAAATGATAAAATAGGAAACACCCTCAACAAATCCTTTGACAGTATCAGGTACTTCATCGGTTTTCACCACGTTCGCATTTACAACGACTCAGTTCAGGCGGTTAGTGACAGCCTTCATTATTCCACATCTGACTCTGTATTCAAACTATTAGGAAAACCATTGTGCTGGAACGGCACAACCCAATTATCGGGTGACACTATGTATCTTTTCACCCAAAATCAACAGCCAAAAGAAATACAAGTGTTTAACAATGCAATTGTAGTTAATAAAACCAAAGAAGGGTTCTTCAATCAAATGAGCGGTAAAACAATCAATGGTTTTTTCAATGATGGAAAAATACAACAAGTAAGAACAAAAGGTTCACCTGCAGAAAGTATTTTTTATCCTCAAGATGAAGACAGCGCTTACATTGGAATGAATAAAAGTAAAGGCGATGTTGCAGATGTTTTTTTTAAGGAGAATGCTATCCATAAAATAAAATACATCAATGAAGTAAGTGGCGCATTATACCCCATGAAGAAAATTCCAACCGGTTCAGATAAATTGAAGAACTTTTCATGGCAGGAAAAAAGAAGACCAAAAAACAAATTGGAAATTTTTGAGTAAATTGAACAACCTCAATGTGATCAACTACTTTCAAATATGAAAAGAAAACTGATAACTACCTTATTGTTTCTTTCTTTTACTTTCTTTTCCTATGCTCAAGACAACTTAATTGGTAAATGGCAGTTGATAAACCCTGAAAATAATCATTCTGATTCATTTCAAGTGGAATTGCTGATAGGTATTCCTGATATGAACATCCTCTACCCCGCTACACTTCATATTACAGATAGAGGTTTTGAAGAAGTATATGAGCTGATACTTGCAAAAAAAAATAATGGAAGGCTTTATCTGCATTCAAAGAAAATACCTGGAATCCAAAACAATTCAAACTTCAATCAGTTCACTAAATCAATAAACGGATATTTAAGGCAAAAAAAAGATCAAGAAGGTAACCATTTTTTAAAACTGGAAAGAGTATTTGGTTCAGACCAATTGAACAATTACCCGACCATTGATACATCGAATAACTCCATGAGTTATTTTTTGAAAAACAATACCATAGAGTTAAAAAAAATAAGCAATGAAACTCCTGACAAACAAACAATGGATAATATTTTACAACCAAAAAAATCAAAGAAGTACCTAGGATTGAATGACACCCTATTTGTAAAGTCAACTGAATTCTCCATTGAATTTGAAAAAAACAAGGATAATGATGTGATATCGATTCAACTAAACGGAACCAATATTTTAGATGAAATAGACTCAAAAAAAAGAAGGGATAATACAAAAGTGAGCTTAGATACCGGTTTGAATATCCTATGTTTTTTTGCTGAAGATGAAGGAACCCTACTTCCTTTTTCAAACGCCTCTGTCAAACTAAAATTTGATCATTACAATAAAATCCTTTCATTCAAAGAGCCTGAAAATATGGGAGCCAATTTTATTGCTCTTAGAATTTATGCCCAAGGAACCGGAAATGATAATGAAAATTCAGATCTGCACGAAATAGACCGGAAATATTATGAAGATTCAGTTGTTACAAAAAAATCCTTCAACAGCGACCCAAATAACATTTCATCAAGAGAATCGACCATCAGCGGAGACTATACCACCCGTTCACCCCAACTTACATTTGCCATTTGGGATGATGCGGTGGAAGACGGAGACAGCATTTCATTGAGTGTAAATGATGTTTGGATTACCCGAACATTCGCTGTGAAAAAAAAGCCTCAATTTTTAACGATCAACCTAAAACCTGGAACCAACGTAATAACATTTGCTGCCAACAACCTGGGTGGCATTCCTCCCAATACTTCAGTGCTTGAGATAATTGATGGCAAGAAACGCAAATCATTTTACATACAAACAGATTTGAATAAAAACAATCTTGTCAGAATTTATTATGATATCCAATAGAATTTGAATTTTTTATGTAATTCAAATAGATTAATATTCTTCTTAAATTAAATTCTATATTATATATAATTAAGCTGATTTGTTAGTAAATATTAAGATGATTTGCCCTATTTTTGCTGACCAAAAAACGATTAAACTATTATGATGTCAAAACTGATTTACCTGGTTCCTGCCATGGGTCTTTTAGGACTCCTCTACACTTTTATCAAATTCAATTGGGTATCAAAGCAAGATGCAGGTACTCCCCGTATGAAAGAAATCAGTAACTATATTGCTGAGGGTGCAATGGCTTTTTTAAAGGCTGAATGGAAAGTACTTGGATACTTTGTAGTGATTGTTGGAATTTTATTGGCTGTCATGGCTAATGCGAATCCAAATTCTCACTGGAGCATTTCCATTGCATTTGTGATTGGAGCTGTTTTAAGTGCTGCTGCCGGCTACATTGGCATGAAAGCAGCTACCAAAGCTAATGTTCGTACTGCGGAAGCTGCAAGAACAAGCTTAAGCAAAGCATTAAAGGTATCTTTTACCGGCGGTGCTGTTATGGGTGTGGGTGTTGCTGGATTGGCCGTTTTGGGTCTTGGCGGATTATACATCGTATTGAAACATTTTTTTGCGCCCGGTGCGAGTGTTGATTCTGAAGAAATGATTAAAACCATTGAGGTACTTACAGGGTTTTCTTTAGGTGCAGAATCCATTGCGTTGTTTGCGCGTGTGGGTGGTGGAATTTATACTAAAGCCGCAGACGTTGGTGCTGATCTTGTTGGAAAAGTGGAAGCAGGTATTCCTGAAGATGATCCGCGTAATCCTGCTACTATTGCTGATAATGTTGGTGACAATGTTGGTGACGTTGCGGGCATGGGCGCTGATTTATTTGGTTCTTATGTCGCTACAGTACTGGCAACAATTGTATTGGGACAACAAACTAAGGTGATAGGAACAGATGTTTTAAATGGCTTCTCTCCTATTGTACTTCCAATGTTAATTGCCGGTGTGGGAATTATTTTCTCCATCGTGGGTACCTTATTTGTTCGAATCAGTGAAAATGCAGGAATCAATACCAATACTGTTCAGAAAGCACTGAATATGGGCAATTGGGGTTCTATGATACTTACTGCTATTGCTGCAGGATTTTTGGTAAACTGGTTATTACCTGAACAAATGGTTTTAAGAGGCTTTGAATTTACCAAATGGGGTGTTATGGGAGCCATTGCTGTTGGACTTGCAGTGGGCGCTTTAATGAGTATAATAACCGAATACTATACGGCAATGGGTAAACGCCCGGTTTTGTCTATAATTCGTCAATCTTCTACGGGTCATGCTACCAATGTCATTGGTGGTTTAGCAATAGGAATGGAATCAACTTTTTTACCAATTATTGTTTTAGCTGGAGGTATCTGGGGTTCTTACACTTGTGCAGGTTTATATGGTGTAGCCATCGCTGCAGCTGGCATGATGGCCACTACTGCTATGCAATTGGCCATTGATGCTTTCGGCCCTATTGCTGATAATGCAGGAGGTATCGCTGAGATGAGTGAACTCCCTTCCGATGTACGTGAAAAAACGGATGTGTTGGATGCTGTGGGTAACACTACTGCTGCTTCAGGTAAAGGATTCGCCATAGCCTCCGCCGCATTAACTGCATTGGCATTGTTTGCTGCATTCGTTGGTGTAGCCGGTATTACAGGCATTGATATCTACAAGGCAAATGTTTTGGCTTGTTTATTTGTAGGTGCTATGATTCCATTTATATTTTCTTCCTTGGCAATAAGGGCAGTAGGTGAAGCTGCTATGGCAATGGTAGAAGAAGTTCGCCGTCAGTTCCGCACTATTCCCGGAATTATGGAAGGAACGGGCAAACCTGAATATGATAAATGTGTGGCCATCTCCACTCAGGCTTCGATCAAAAAGATGATGCTGCCTGGTGCTATTGCCATCATCTCTCCTATCATCATCGGTTTTATGCCGGGGCTCGGAGCTGAAGCTCTGGGTGGTTTTTTAGCCGGGGCTACAGTAAGCGGAGTATTAATGGGAATGTTTCAGAACAATGCAGGTGGTGCATGGGATAATGCGAAAAAATCTTTTGAAAAGGGTGTTGAAATCAACGGTGAAATGTTCTATAAAAAATCTGAGCCCCATAAAGCATCTGTAACCGGAGATACAGTTGGAGATCCATTCAAAGACACTTCGGGTCCTTCTATGAACATCTTAATCAAATTAATGAGTATTGTTTCATTGGTAATTGCCCCCACTCTTGCCGGCATGAACAATTGCTCGGAAGTTTGCGAAAAGTCTGAATGTAAAAACAAAACAGAAATTGTCAATATTGAAAAAAATATGCAAAGTGAGGGCGAGTGCCAAATGAATGATAAAGGAGCTTGCCTCATCAATGCTTTGGCACAGGATAATCTCATCAATCAAGATAGCTGTTCAGTTTCTGTAAGTAACGGCAAATTGACGATCAATGGTAAAGCTGCTTCAGATGAAGTAAACGCCAATTATCATGACATGATCAACGATATGGAAAACTTCAAAGTAGAAATAAAAAAAACGATCAAATCAGAATAATTTAGGAATTACATAAAAAAAGAGGCAGATAAAAAATAATTTTTTTCTGCCTCTTTTCAATTGATACAGGTTATTGTCTTTTAAAACGGGTATTCTGTGTCAATCTGATTAAATGCTGATAATTTTCTTGATTGATTCAACGCCTTTTTTCTCGTTTTCCGGATCGGTAGTTTTATTGCCTTTTAAAACAACTATATCTACTTCCCACTACAATCGAACTATATCAGCAATAACTGAAGTAAAAGTAGTTAATTCAAAATCAAGAATAAATGACGACTGTTGAGCAATTGAATGATTGCTGTCAAAAAAATTATAGATATTTGCCAAAACAGAAAAAAAGTATGACTCATTTATCGGCTACAAAGAAAGGTATTTTCATTTCTGTTATTCTGATCATTACTTCCATTATCTGCTTTTATTTATTTCACCTTCCTGACAATGGCAAAAGTCAATATTTGATTCTATGCTTGTATATAACGGGCATATTATGGGTTTTGATTTCGTATCATTTAAGAACAGATTATGCCGGATTGAAAGAATATTTTTCAGAAGCCTTTAAAGCTTTTATTGTTGTAACTCTTATAATGACTCTCTATACCTATTTTTTTCAAAAATTGAATCCTCAGATACTGGAAAACGGCATCAATGAAAACAATTTGCTACTAACGAAACAGGGAAACAAAACCCCTGCTGAAATAAATGAGAATGCAGAAAAACTAAGGAGTATTTTTATGCCCATGATGTTGATGCTGAATACATTAAAATACCTGATTTTAGGTGCATTGGTATCTGTGGTTACCGGAGGATTTCTTAGTCAGAAAAAATAATTCATCTTACAAATCTTTAAAATTTAATTTTGAAAGCGTAAATTGTGTAATCATGGATATTTCAATAGTCATACCATTATACAACGAAGAAGAATCACTTCCAGAACTTACGGACTGGATTCAAAGAGTCGTTAATTCCAACAACTTAAGTTATGAAATCATAATGATTGATGACGGAAGTACGGATAATTCCTGGAAAGTAATTGAAAAACTATCTGAAGGCAATAATAATATAAAGGCGATAAAATTTCAAAGAAATTATGGTAAAAGTGCGGCTTTAAATGAAGGCTTCAAAGCCGCTTCAGGTGAAGTTGTTGTTACAATGGATGCAGATATGCAGGATAGTCCGGATGAAATTCCTGCATTAAGAAAAATGATTCTTGAGGAAGGATTTGATTTGGTAAGCGGCTGGAAAAAGAAAAGATATGACAATACACTTACCAAAAATATTCCCAGCAAACTATTTAATGCAGCGGCTAGAAAAATGAGTAAAATTCAACTCAACGATTTCAATTGCGGATTAAAAGCTTACAGAAAAAATGTAATCAAATGTATTGAGGTTTATGGTGAAATGCACCGATATATTCCTGTATTGGCGAAATGGGCCGGTTTTAGAAAAATCGGAGAAAAAGTAGTAGAACATAGAGCCAGGAAATATGGAGTGACTAAATTCGGATGGAGCAGGTTTATCAATGGATTTTTGGATTTGATGACAATTTTCTTTGTTGGAAAATTCGGCAAAAGACCCATGCATTTCTTTGGACTATGGGGTACGCTTGCTTTTACATCCGGGCTTTTGATTTTCATCTATCTTACCATATCAAAATTTTTCTTTGACATTACCGGAATGACTGAGCGTCCACTTTTCTTTTTTGCCATATTAGCTATGATAATGGGTACTCAACTTTTTTTGGCTGGTTTTATCGGTGAGCTTATATCCCGAAACTCTGCAGAAAGAAACCATTATCTAATTGAAAAAAAATCAGGATTGTAATTCCCAAAAAACAACCACATAAACAATCTTTGAATTCCTCTGCTAAAAATATTATCATCATCGGACCTGCACACCCTCTTCGGGGTGGTTTGGCTTCGTATAATGAAAGACTGGCTAGGGCTTTTAAACAATCGGGTCATAAGGTCAAAATTTTTACTTTTTCATTACAATATCCGGGATTTCTTTTTCCCGGAACAACACAATTTTCTTCAGAACCTGCACCGACAGACATTGAAATCAGTATTTCAATCAATTCAATTAATCCAATTAATTGGATTCTTGTAGGAAAAAAAATTAAAAAAGAAAAGCCCGACTTGATTGTTGTTCGCTACTGGTTGCCTTTTATGGGTCCATGTTTGGGAAGTATTTTAAGGATAATAAAGAAAAATAAACATTCCAAAATAGTCTGCATTGCAGACAATATCATACCCCATGAAAAAAGGATTGGTGACAATGCTTTTACCAGATATTTTGTAAAACCAATTGACGGGTTCATCACCATGAGTCAAAAAGTGTTGAATGATTTACAAATCTTCAATATAAAAAAACCTTCAAAATATGTTGCACATCCTCTGTATGATAATTTTGGAGAGAAGATCAATCAAGCTGATGCAAGGAAAAAAATTGGGATAGCACAAGATGTGAAAATTGTTTTGTTTTTTGGATTTATAAGACAATACAAAGGACTGGATTTATTGTTTGATGCAATTAAATTAATCAATGAAAATTCTTCTCATAGCCATCAAATTAAATTTTTAATTGCAGGTGAGTTTTATGAAGACAGAACTACTTATGATGAACAGATAATCAAACTAGGAATTAAAGAATCTTTGATTTTAAGAACTGATTTCATTTCAGACAGCGAAGTCAAATATTACATGTGTGCTGCTGATGTTGTAATACAGCCTTATAAAAATGCCACTCAAAGCGGAGTAACCCCCCTGGCCTATCATTTTGAAGTTCCAATGATTGTCACCAATGTCGGTGGATTACCCGGATTGGTTCCAGACGGAAAAGTTGGACTTATTGCTGAACCGAATCCTCCCTCTATTGCTGAAAAAATTGTGGAGTATTTCAATATGGGTAAAGAGCGTTTTTTGCCAGGACTGAAAGAGGAAAAGAAAAAATACAGCTGGGATTTGATGACTAATGAAATTTTGAATTTAGTATAGCACCATTTAAATGGTGCAAACAATCAAATTCGTTTAATTAACCCGCTAAATCTGATTTAAAACTCAACAAATTCTGCTTTTTTTCCATCGTCTAATCGCCCTTTTTTTCTTATTTTGCATTAATTATGATTCATAGAAGCAAAGCACCCCTTCGAATTGGCCTTGCCGGTGGTGGAACTGATGTAAGTCCCTACAGCGACATGTTTGGTGGCGCTATTCTAAATGCTACAATTTCTCTATCTGCATATGCAAGCATAGAATTGATTCCTGAAAAAAAAATAATTGTTCAGGCTCTGGACAGAAAAGAATTGCAGGAATTTGAACTGACCGATTCATTGCCAATTGATGGAAAGCTCGATTTGTTAAAGGGTGTTTACAACAGAGTTATAAAAGATTTCAACACCCCTGTCGGAGGCTTCAGATTGTCCACATTTGTAGATGCTCCTGCCGGTTCTGGTTTAGGGACATCATCAACCCTCGTAGTTGCTATCTTGGGTGCTTTTGCTGAGATGCACAAATTACCCTTGGGTGATTACGACATAGCCCATTTGGCTTATGAAATAGAAAGAAATGATTTAAGCCTAGCCGGCGGTAAACAGGATCAATATGCCGCTACTTTTGGCGGAGTTAACTTCATGGAGTTTTATGACAGTGATAAAGTCATTGTAAATCCCTTGCGTGTAAGGCCTCAATACATGCATGAACTGGAAAACAATCTGGTATTATACTTTACTGCAACTTCCAGAGAAAGCGCCACCATCATTAAAGAGCAGGTTAAGAATGTCAACAGCAAAAATGAAAAAAGTATAGATGCCATGCATCAACTGAAAGAGCAGGCTAAAATGATGAAAGAAGCACTTTTGAAGGGAAAACTCGGTGAGTTTGGAGAAATACTTGACTTCGGATTTCAGCAAAAAAGAAAAATGGCTGCCAACATCAGCAACAGCTCTATTGAAGAAATTTATGATGCTGCCAAAAAAGCCGGAGCCACCGGAGGAAAAATCAGCGGAGCCGGCGGAGGAGGATTTATGATTTTCTATTGTCCAGGCAATTCCAATTATGCAGTTAAAGAAGCACTAATGAAATTTGGCGGCGAAATAAAAAACTACACCTTCACCAAATACGGTTTAAGCAGCTGGACTGTTTAAACCAATCAACTTTATAGATTATGAGCAATCAAATTAAACAAATCATCCAACAATCCATTGATGTGAAAAAATTATTGTTGTCTGATGAAAATATAATTTCCATTTTATCTTCCTGTGTTGATGAAATTGTGACAGCATTTAAGCATGGCAACAAAGTATTGTTTTGTGGAAATGGCGGAAGTGCCGCTGATGCCCAACACCTGGCTGCAGAATTCAGTGGAAGATTTTATACCGACAGAGAAGCACTTCCTGCAGAAGCTCTTCATGTAAACACCTCCTATCTGACCGCAGTTGCCAACGATTACAGTTATGATGTTGTTTATTCAAGAATCATCAAAGGCATCGGTAAAAAAGGCGATGTACTGGTTGGTTTGAGCACCTCAGGCAATAGTGGCAATATCGTAAAAGCCTTTGAAACAGCCAGAGAAAAAGGAATGAAAACAATAGGCTTTACAGGAAGTACAGGCGGAAAAATGAAAGAGCTTAGTGATTATTTATTGAATGTCCCCTCCAATGATACTCCCCGAATTCAGGAAAGTCACATCATGCTGGGTCATATTATCTGCCAATTGGTAGAAGAACAATATTTCAACACTGCTAAATAACAGCTGCAACTGTTACATTTAATATCCAAATGAACAAACAACAATCATTTCAGCATGGTCCTGTCACTTTGCTTGACACTGATATTGAATGCATCATTCTTGCAGGAGGACTGGGAACCAGATTGCGTTCTTCAGTTCCGGATCTTCCAAAATGTATGGCACCTGTTGCAGGAAAACCTTTTCTTGCTTTTGTAATTGATTATCTGTTAAATGAAGGTGTGAAAAAATTCATTTTTTCGTTGGGTTACATGAATGAAGTGATTCAAGATTTTTTAAAAATAAATTACCCGGCCTTGAATTATCAGGTTGTTCTGGAAGAAGAACCTTTGGGAACCGGAGGTGCCATATATTTATCCTGTAAAAAAGCTACCGAAAAGAATGTGATTATTTTAAACGGAGACACATTGTTTAAAGTAAATATCAAGGAATTGCTGGAGTTCCATTCATTGCAAAATTCATATTGTACCCTAAGCTTAAAACCGATGAAACACTTCAATCGATACGGAGTGGTAGAAATCAACAATAACGGGTATATTCAATCATTTATGGAAAAGAAATTCTATGAAAGCGGACTGATCAATGGAGGTATTTACGCTTTGAATGTCCGGGAATTTCTTCAAATAAAGTTTGATGAAAAATTTTCTTTTGAAAAAGATTATCTGGAAAAATATTACTCAACTGTAAAAATGATGGGACTTATCCAGGATGAATACTTTATTGATATTGGCATTCCTGAAGATTTTGAAAGAGCCGGAAAAGAGCTTGCATAACTTTTACTAGATTTCAAATTTTTGAATGATACCATTTAATGAAATAAACAAAAACTGGACACTTTTCCTGGATCGAGATGGTGTAATCAATTATGAAAAACATCAGGGTTATATAAATACCTGGGAAGAGTTTAAATTTTATGATGGAGTAAAAGAATCATTCAGAGAATTTTCAAAAATATTTCATCGTATCATTGTTGTTACCAATCAAAGAGGAATTGGCAAAGGCATAACAGATCCTGAAGAACTGAATATTATTCATAAGAACATGAAATCTGAAATAGAATCAGCAGGCGGCAGAATTGATAAAATATATTTTTGTCCGGATGTTGACTCAAACAGCCCCAATAGAAAACCCAATCCGGGTATGGGTCTTTGGGCAAAACAGGATTTTTCTGAAATTGATTTTAAAAAATCAATTATGATAGGAAATACCCTGAGCGATATGGAATTTGGCAGAAATATTGGTGCTTATACCATTTTTCTACCCACCACTCATCCGGAAATTTCATTAAACGATAGTAGAATTGATCTTGTTATTCCTTCATTAAAAGATGTAACCAATTTATTGCAAAAAATCTAAATCGTTAATTGAATGATAAATGTCGAAATGAGGTATGTCATGATCAAACAGAATGACTATTTTTCATTCATTAAGTAATTTATGAAACAGCTATTTTTAATATTCTCTTTTTCATTTTTAGGATTGATTGGACTGGGACAAAGATTTTCTAACAAGGAAATCAATCAATTTTCAAGTAGCGAGGATTCCTTAAAAAAAGTTGCAATAAGAATATTGCAGGGCTTTTCTTTAGAAGAAAGAAGATTTTCCGACAGCAGCTTCACAAAAATACTGGTGCGCGCCCTCAAGAAAAACAATTCTTTTTATTATACTTTCCCTTCTTTGAAAAGTATTTCCATACTATACCCACCAGACAGCAGTTTTAGAATATTTACCTGGCAAATGAAAATCAATGAAGATGATTATGTCCATCATGGTGCTATTCAAATTAATAAAAAAGACGGGAGTTTGAAACTTATACCGCTTTTTGACAAATCTAACGACATTGAGAACCCTGAAGACACCGTAGCCAATAATCTTTGCTGGATAGGTGCCATCTACTACAAAATCTTGCAAACAACTGAGAAGGACAATAAAATTTATACTTTGCTCGGTTATAACGAATTTGGCATGTCATCAAACAAAAAGATGATTGAAGTATTGCATTTTGATAATGATGTTCCGGTTTTTGGAGGGGACTATTTCAATTTTCCCAAAGATGAATCAATTTCAAAAAAAATTGCAAGGTTTATCATGGAATACAAAAAGAATGCAACACCCCGATTGAATTACGATGAAGACTTAAAAATGATCATCAAAGAGCATCTTATTTCTGAAACAAATGAACCTGAAAAAAAATATTCACTTATTGGAGACGGAGATTATGAAGGATTTGTTTGGAAAAACGGCAAGTGGAATTATATTTTGAAAGTATTCGATACCATAACACCTAATGGGAAAGCCCCTATACCCAGTCCTATCAGAGATAAAGATGGCCGAATAGATGACAAAAAACTTAAAGAACCAATTTCCATTCCTCAATAGACTATTAATTAATCATCCAGTTTCAGAACTGCCAGAAAAGCCTCTTGTGGCACTTCTACATTACCAATCTGACGCATGCGCTTTTTACCCTCTTTCTGCTTTTCCAACAACTTTCTTTTTCTGCTGATATCACCTCCATAACATTTGGCGGTTACATCCTTTCTCATGGCACTGATGTTTTCTCTGGCAATTACCTTGGCACCAATTGCCGCCTGTATGGCAATCTGGAATTGCTGACGAGTAAGTAGGTCTTTTAATTTTTCACACAACTTTCTGCCAAATTCCTGAGCCCTGCTCCTGTGTATCAAAGCACTTAATGCGTCCACTTTATCTCCATTGAGCAATATATCCATTCTCACAATATCACTTTCCCTGAATCCAATGGGGTGATAATCAAAAGATGCATAGCCCCTTGTTTGTGATTTCAATTTATCGTAAAAATCAAAAACTATTTCGGTCAAAGGCATTTCAAAAATAAGTTCAACTCTGCTGGGTGTAAGGTATCCCTGATGAATGAGCATTCCTCTTTTTCCTATGCAGAGGGTCATGATGTTTCCGATATAATCTGGCTTGGTGATGATCTGTGCTTTAATAAAGGGCTCTTCAATTCTCTCAGTCCTTGTTGGATCAGGAAGTGTAGTTGGGTTGTGAACATCTATTTTTTCACCCTTTATGGTATAGGCAATGAAACTAACATTGGGTACAGTTGTAATCACCGTCTGATTGAATTCACGCTCCAATCTCTCCTGAATGATTTCCATGTGTAACAAACCCAAAAATCCACATCTGAAACCAAATCCCAATGCCTGTGAAGTTTCCAGTTCAAATGTCAAGGATGCGTCATTCAATTGCAATTTTTCCATGCAATCCCTCAACTCCTCAAATTTATCTGTATCTACAGGAAATATTCCTGCGAATACCATTGGTTTCACATCTTCAAATCCGTCAATTCTTTTGTCTGTCGGATTTGATACCGTTGTAAGCGTGTCTCCTACTTTTACTTCCTTGGCATTTTTAATGCCAGTAATGATATATCCCACATCTCCGCAATTCACCTGATCTTTCTTATCCATAGAGAGCTTCAGTATACCAACTTCATCAGCTTCATATTCTTTATCGGTACTGAAAAACTTAACCTTATCTCCTTTCTTTATTGAACCATTGAATATTCTGTAATAAACGATGATGCCTCTGAAACTATTAAAAACACTGTCAAAAATCAATGCCTGCAATGGAGCGTTAGGATCACCATCAGGCGGAGGAATTCTTTCACATATCGCTTGCAGTATTTCCTCAATTCCAATACCCGTTTTACCACTTGCTAATAAAATATCTTCCTCTTTACATCCAATCAAATCGATGATCTGATCTTTTACTTCAGGAATCATTGCCCCATCCATATCTACTTTGTTGATTACGGGTATGATTTCCAAATCGTTTTCTATTGCCAAATAAAGATTACTGATTGTCTGTGCTTGTATCCCCTGTGTGGCATCCACCAAAAGCAAAGCACCTTCACATGCGGCCAGTGCACGGCTTACCTCATAACTGAAGTCAACGTGACCCGGTGTGTCTATGAGATTTAAAATATAATTACCATCGGGAGTAGTGGATTGTAGATTTGATTTTTTATAGGGATAATTTATTTGTATTGCATGACTTTTAATGGTAATGCCTTTTTCTCTTTCTAAATCCATATCATCCAAAACCTGTGCCTGCATATCGCGTTCACTGATTGTATTGGTGGTTTGCAACAACCGGTCAGCAAGGGTGCTTTTACCATGATCGATGTGTGCTATTATGCAAAAATTTCTAATATTCTTCATGTACAACAAACTTCTTTTAAAGGGCGAAATTAACTTATTTTAGGGATAAAACCCTCAACACTACAATGATCAGGAAACAGGTTTATTGAATAATTTAAAAGACAATTTTTTAAGATTGAAACTGTTTTTTAAACCCAATAAAAAGATAAATGCATAAAAAACAATATGCAAGTGAACTAATGATTGTTATTCCTTTAACACCATAGATCGGTGCGAAAAAATAATCCAAAACAATTATAAAAAGCAATCCGATAAAATCTCCCCAAAAAATTCTGCGTACATTTTTGTTCCCAATATAGACAGAGTTTAAAAGAGTCAAAATTCCCAAACACAGATAACCTGGTAAAAGAATTTGCATGATTGAATTCATTTCATTAAAGCCATTCCCAAACACAAATGGATAAATGAATTTTCCCGTAAAAAATAAAATGATTGAACTGAATATCATCAACAAAATATACGGAGCTGTAATTCTTTTCCATTGCCGAAAGGACAATTCCTTTTTTTCTGAGGACAAATAAGGAATAATGCTTGAGCTGACTATTGAAGTAAAATAAATGAAATATTGCCCTATTTTACCGCATTGTATATAATTACTCAATATTTTAGAATCAGCATATTTTTCAACAAAAAAATTATCAGCTCTTAAAAAAACAAAATAAACTACAGAGGAAATCATCATGTAAAAACCATATTTAAGGAATGTAATCCAATCCATTTCTATATGTGTATTTTTAGTTTTTTCAAATGAAAAATACAACATTAAAGCTCCCTGAATGAAAAAAACGGATGCATATCCTATACTAACATTCAGCATCAATTGTTTCGTTTCATTCTGATTAAACAAACAAGCAAGATAAACGGCAAACAAAGTATTTACTGAGAGTAAAATAGTATTTTGCAATTTAAATTTTTTCAAAGAGGTCAATAATCCCTGAAATATCGTAAGCATCAAATTACCTATTGCAAACAAAAGATAAGCCAACAAGGGCTGGTTGAATGAATACGGAAGAATGGGTAAAACGAAAAAAAGAAAACCCGCTACAAATAAAAAAAATAATAAAGTTAGCATAACCAACTTTCTATGAATCAAAGGCCTTAATTCAGGGTTTCGCGAAATCCATGCAATCGCTGCATAATCCAACCCAAAACTGAAAACAAAAACAAAAAAATTAATCAGATATAATTCATTGAAATAATGACCACTGAAGGATACTCCCATTAATCTGGCAATCATTACATTGATAATAAAAACGACCGCATGATTCAACAATCTAAATGCAACATTATGTATGATCGTTTTGGAAATACTCAATTAGTTGAAATTGGCGGATAATTAATACCTGTGAAAAAAATTATGATTTTAAACTTTGGACAATAGAGATGAATTCATCTGCCACCAA
>CAZCOL010000033.1:0-7576 GCA_964500545.1 uncultured Ferruginibacter sp.
GAGGAAGAGGAAGAGGAAGAGGAAGAGGAAGAATAATCAATTTAATAACAACAACAAACAACTTAAAAACAAATAAAAAATTGAAACAACTTAAAAACAAACCATTATAAAGAAATATAAATTGAAAATGAATACAAAAATGCAAATTGCTCCACGATTGAAATTAGCCAAAAAAACAACAAAAATATACCGTGAATGTGGTTTTGATTGGATTGATAAGACAAAACTAACCAAACTTCCATACATAGACTGGATTTCATTTAATAATAGGAACATCGTTGTTTGGGATAAAGAAGAACAGAATTTTATACGAGAAGCCCTGTTAGATTATTACAATACAAATATCCAGTTCCGTCAATTAATTGATGGAGTTATCCAAACTGCACCGAACTGCAACAATATGTTTGTTGAAATATTACGAGTAATGTTTGCTACCCATATTAGTGATAATGATATTCATCCGCATTTCACTTTCACACTTGACATATTTGGACTAAAATCAACATTCCACGCGTATTGGAATACAAAAATAGATAATCCTAAAATTTATGCTATGAGTATGTCTGGAACGATAAAATAAAATTAAAACTCGCATTGAAATGTATTTGAAACAATTTAAAAACAAATAAAAAAGATGCTACCACGCGCGCATCTTTTTTATTAATCAATTTAAAGAAAATAAAAAAAAATTGATTGTCTTTTTATTAATCAATTTAACAACACAACAACAAAACAATATCAATGTCAATGTCAAATCAAACAATTACAATTACGAGAAAAGAAAAGTATGCTTTGGAGCAAAAAGCAAAATCTGGATGGAGATGCTTCTTTATCCAGCGCGAAGCCAATTATCATTTGCAAGAGACAACTTATAGAATGGCTGGTGAAGTAAATAGATTGAGAAGAGAAGCAACAAACCCGTCAAACGCCGAATACGAGCATTTGAAGAGTATGTTCTTAGAACTGTATGATAAAGTAGGAGAATTGACAAATTGTCCTATCTGCTTTGACCCAATGACGAAGGATACAACCCATGTTGGTAGTTGCGGTCATTTGGTGTGCAAAACTTGTAAAACCAGAATAAGCCAATGCCCGATTTGTCGTAAATCGTATTAAAAGTCGCATTCAAAATTAAAAATATCGCCAGTCATTTCACGGTTGGCGAGAGCATACTCACTCACCTTATTTTCAAAAAAATTCACTTTGCTTTCTACACTGATTAACTCCATAAAGTCAAACGGATTGGCCGCGTGGTATAGTTTGTTATAACCCATTTGTAGGGAAAGGCGGTCAGCGACGAACTGGATATACTGGCTCATCAATTTGGAGTTCATTCCAATTAAACGACACGGTAAGGATTGACAGATGAATTCTATTTCAATGGATACAGCACTGGAGAGAATGGCGTGGAATTGTTTCTCGGTAAGTCGTTTTTGTAATTTGTTGTAGATCAGAATAGCGAACTCGGTGTGGAGGGCTTCATCGCGCGAAATCAGTTCATTGGAGAAGGTAAGTCCCTTTAGTAATCCCCTTTTTTTCACCCAGTAGATGGCGCAGAAGGAACCTGAGAACATAATCCCTTCTACACAGGCAAATGCAACAAGACGAGTAGCAAAATTATCAGAGGACTGTATGTAGTGGAAACAGAAGTCAGCCTTTTTGGTAATGAATGGGATGGAACCGATGGATTTTAGCAGACGATTTTTTTCGGTGGTATCTTTAATGTAAGTATCAATTAGATTAGCATATACCTCCTGATGTATTCCTTCCATTGCGGACTGGAACCCGTAGAACAGTCTGGCTTCCGCAATTTGGATTTCGTTGTAGAAGCGGAAAGTAATATTTTCATTCACCAGCCCGTCTGCACCCGCGAAGAAGGCGAGTATCATAGATAGGAAGTATTTCTCATCCTCTGTTAGTTTCGCCCAATCATCTAAATCTTTGGAAAGGTCAATTTCTTCGGCAACCCAGAAGGAAGCCACTGCCTTCTTATACATAGCGTATATGTCGGGATATGCTACTGGTAGGACAACCAATCTATCATTATTCGGTGCTAAAAGAGGTTCCATCTATAATATAGATTGAGGGTTAAAAATTCAAAAAAATTGAAATGTTTTTTATACAGATGGATAAGGAGACAACAACAAACAATACCAATATTGAAATGAGAAACCTAGTGATGAAATGCGGTCAATGTGGCGAATACAAGAATGTGAATGAGTTTGGTCTCAAACAGTATTCGTGCAAGCAATGTTATGATGAAAAACAGTATGAATTCCACTCGGGATTTGTAGATGATAATGACGCGGAGTTGTTGGGATTAGAATGTTTAGCAGAGGTAAAGGTGTTGATGGATGGAAAACGAAAAGACAAAATCCTGTTCCTATATGAAGAAGATGGCTATACCACGCCGATTGTAGTAGAGAGAACAGAGGAAGTGATTTCCAGATTGGAATACCTATTTTGCGATGAAGGAAACGATGATGAATACTCGTATCAGGAGGAACATTTTACAAAAATGGAGATACTCAAATTAGTGAGCGCGAAAGACAGAGAAATCATAAATCAATTTATGTAAGTAGGTAAGGGTTAAAACAAAAATCAAACGAAGATGTTCGCATTAGCGATATTTTCTAATTGATGTGATTTCAATAGGTAATCACCTAGGCGAATGGAGATGGGAGTTTCATTTGGTAATGTAGTCGCAGACTGGTTAAACACGGAGAATATATCGCCCTTTGTTCTGTAATCCACTTCTCCACTGCGTTGTTTTAAAATAGGTGCATTATAGGTAATGATTTTGTCGCGACTGGGGGTAATCACATCTTCGGGCATTTGGTTCAGCAGTCCGCCACCGAGAGAATGACCTACAAACACGGCTTTATCTTCGCCGTATTTTTTTTTGGCTTTGAGAATGGTGTTGCGTTCCTGCGCGTATCTATCGGTTTGTTTTAATCCACCAGCACCTAAAATAATATCTGTCTGTAAGTCTTTGTTGTCAAATATGTTTCCGCCATGTTTGAGTTCGGTGCCGCGCGGAGCATAGAGGATTTTCTTATCAAATGGATTAAATGCTACTAAGCGTTCGGGACTGGAGAGGTCAGTGTCATATATGTATCCAAACTTTTTGAGAACCTTCTGCCTACGCTGTGGGTTTGGTTCGTAGGATAATTTAAGAATTTTACCGAGTTTGAGTTTTTTGGGTCGGCGTATGAGTTGAGATTTTTCAAATGTCAAATCCATTATAATATGTAGTGAGATATTATAATGGCGACTGATTTAAGTGAAAGTTTTTATATTACGCTGGTAGCAACGGCGAGTGCGTTGATTGGATTGTGTGTTCGGTATGCGTTGAGGTCTAAATGTGATAGAGTGGAGTGTGGATGCATTAAGATACACCGAGCGGTAGATTTAGAAGAAGGACCGACATTAGAGACAGGACAAATATATAGACAGGATACGCAAGAAAATATCCGCATATAACATATAGCCTCCCAAAAATGAGATTGGAAAAAGTAAAAGCACCCAGATTACAAACGACGAAAATGGTTTGTGATGATCCGATAGATGGAAAATTGTTGAAATATCCCGCGTGTCAAGTGAATTTCGCTAACAACTTCTTTATGGTAATCGTAGGGCCACAAGGTTCAGGGAAAACGAGCACCGTTATATCGCTCCTAAAATCGTGTCTTAATCGTGTATTTGAAGATGCCTTCTTAATAATGCCGAGTATATCGCGCGCGAGCATAGCACCCGAGGACAACATTTTTTCACAACTACCAGAAGACAATGTGTTTGATGAGTTTGATGAGGAAGCAATGAAACAGATTGAGGAGAAGACGAAGGAGAACTCGTTAAATGGAGAGCATTCGCTACTCATAGTGGATGACTTCGGCAGCGTATTTTCCAATGAAAAACTGGAAGCCAATAAGATACTTCGTAGAATGTGTATTAAAACCAGACACCATAAGACGAGCATCATTTTGCTACTACAAAACTTATACCAATTGCCGAAGAAGTTAAGGGAGGTTTGTTCTTCCATTTTGTTTTTTAATTTGGGAAAGAGTATGAATGAGAAGTTAATTCGTGAATACCTACCTTACACCGAGGAACAGATACAAGAGATAATGAGTATGTTTAAGGACGAACATGACTGGCTAATATTCAGTATCAAAAAACGGCGTATATTTTATAAGTTGGAGAAAGAACTCATTTTTGATGACGCATAATTATCTCGGGATATGATATAATGCCCCCGAAAAAGAGAACCAGCGAACCCAAACAGCAGATTAATATTAGTGTTAAGGTTGGAGGTGAAATGATGAAGAAGAAACGCCGTGCAACGAGAAAACCCCGCGCGCCCAAAAAACAAGGCGGAATAGCCGAAGTGGGTCAAACAGGAACCCAGTATTTAGGATTACAAACGCTTCCGCCGCCACAAGTTCCATTCTATTCTCCCGCTCAATACTATCCATCCTTACCACCAGCATTTCAACCGAAAAGCCCACCATCCAACATAGCGGGATTGTTGGAAGATGTGAAACAGGAAAGGGCTAATTTATTGGAAGATATTAAACGAGAAACCCAATCCGCCGCAATCAAACAAGTCCAAAAAGCGCAGGGAGCGGAACAACGCGCGGAATTAGAGAAGATTGGATTTCAGCAACCAGTAGCAGAAGCCAATCTATTAGAGAAATCCATGCAACCAGTGGATACTTTTACCAGCATAAAAAAAGGCGAACCGATTATTGAGGAACCACCCGAAGAAGAACCAGTGTTCCCATTTCAAGACCAGCCGTTTTTAATGATTGAAGACATTAAACGCGCAGGTCGTAAGGCAGGTATAAAGAACCGTCCAAGGGAGGAAATTAAAAGAACAAAGGAAATGGAGCAAATGAAAAAAGCGGAGAAGGAAAGCCGACGCGCGGAACGGGAAGCCATTATTGAAGAACGCAGAAAAAAACGGGAAGAACGAGCAGCAGCCAAACTAACCGAATTGAAACAAAAAGGAGAAGAGGCTGTCAAAGCCAAAACACCGAAGAAGAGTAAATTACCAACGGTTGATTTAGAAGCCAAACCAACCCTCCCAAAATCCACACAAGCGCAATTTAATCTCATTTGATAGTATAGAATGAGTATTTTCGGCACTGGAACGAGTGATTTTGCACCATTATCAGGAGAAGAAAATGAGAGTTATGCCGTCTTCGGTGATATAGAAGTAGGAGGCAATATTTATTTAAAAGAGCAAACCAATACACTCACGGGATATAATGTTCCGTTGATTACAGCAGATAAGGCAACGGATGATGTCATTATAAACACAACTGGATTAAATAACAATTTCAATTTCACAGTGGGGACGGGTCAGGATTTAAAAGAAACCATATTTAGTATTAACCCCACCACTGGATTAGGGTTTAATTCCTATAACAACCCGTATAACATAGCATGGAATGAACTATCGTATTTGGATGGGGCTCGGTCTAATTTACAAGTGCAAATAGACAACCTTTCACCAGCCACGAATACAAATCAGGGATATTGGGGAACGGTTTGGTGTCTGGACGATTTATCAAATAATAATGCAGGGACACCCAATCTGGTAAGTTATACGAATATAGACCCATCCAGCAATGGAGTGATTTTCACTAATTCAACCCGAGTTCAAGTGGAAAACAAAGGTATTTATATGTTTATAATGACCGCGCAGATGTATGTTCCGTCTGCTAATACGGAGACGGTTTATTTTTGGATAAAAAAGAATGGTGTGTCTGTAGCAGATACGGCATTTAAAGAGGAGTTGAAAAATTCTACGAAGTTAATCGCAGCCAACTGGCAACTCGCAATGAATGCGGGAGATTACATTGAGTTGGCGTGGCAAACAACGGATACAAATATGAAAATAGAGCATTTTCACGCAACGGGTAATATCCCAGCCATCCCGTCAGTCCTATTGACTGTGAGCCAGATTACTTTTTATCAGAATAATACGGCAATTGTAGATGGTATTCTCCAACGCATTACAGATATTAACTATACGAGCAATACAGATACTACCACGATTTCAAACAATGTATCTATTACTGGGACTGCTGATATTTCAGGAAACGAAAATGTAGGTGGAAATTTGGTTGTCAGCGGAAGGGCATTTAACACAAGCGCCTCCCTTTCTCCCTCAACATATGCTGAATATTGCACGAAATTCTATACGGACCAACAAGTAGGAATTGCTTATTCAAGAGGAACTACTGGTGTGAATGACGCAGCAGCAGCACAGGCAAAGGCCGATAGTGCTTATAATTTGGCAGACCAAGCCAATAATACAGCCAATGCGGCGGCAGGGACTGCTGGGGGAGCAGCAGCATTAGGAGCAGCAAATTCAGCAGCAATAGCAGGATTAACTACTTCTGTTTCAACATTAACCGCAGATGTTGCTGCTATACAAGGACAAATTGGAACAATTGATGATGAAATACTTTCTTTACAGGGAAAAACACAATTTCAAACTGCTAATACTGCTACTACTACCACCGCATTTAGTGGAAATATGTCATTTGGAACTCAAACTACAATATCCAGCACTGGAACTTTAAATACTTATGAAATAGGGACGAATTCAGCAGGAGTTCAAAATATCAGAGGAGCAACTATTAATATTGGTTCATCCACAGGTAGTTATATCAACATTGGAACTGACGGCGCTTTCAACTCAAGCATCAGCATTGGAAACCTAAGTGTGCCTATTTATATTGGAGGCGTTTTATATTTACCTTTTAACCCTCTGGCAGTTGGGGCGCAATGGTAAAAAAATATCAGTATTTATTATAATGACATCATACAATAAATACTATGAAACATGGGTGCGCGGAAACGATACAATACCGACTAATGCAATTTACGGCAATGTTTCCCTCTACACAACTGGAAAGGCACATTTAAATACAATATCAACAACCAATTTAGCGATAAACAAGGCCAATACAGCAAATGCTTTGGATGTGAGTGGGAATGTAGTGGTGAATGGTTCTATCACTTTAAACGGACAGGCAATCACAGGTGGCGGTGGTAATTATGTGGATTTAACTACAAACCAGTCAGTCGGTGGGATTAAGTCATTCACAGGAACAGAAACTAATTTTAATGGTAATCTTAATATCACTGGTGATAGTATCCTTTTTACTCCAACCAACCAAGAAATTCAGCAAAATTTGGCAACGATATTTAATAAAGATGGGTTTTCATGTTCTGGACTATATATTTATAATGCTATAGACAGAAATACTTTGGTTTCATCAGATGCGGGTAAGCAAATATTATTCACAACTTATAGTTCAGGCAATGATTTCCAAGAACTAAGAGATTATCTAAAAATCACATTAGCAAATCCAAGTGATGAAAGTATTAGCAGACCAGTAGGAACTATTTACGGACAAACCAAAATATTATATCCGCCTACAGATGCGAGTGATATTATCCCAAAATCATACTGCGATAATGCTTTGACAAATTACTATACCAAAACACAGGTGGATACATCATTCAATAATTATTACACCAAATCACAGGTGGATACATC
>CAZCOL010000033.1:7676-21419 GCA_964500545.1 uncultured Ferruginibacter sp.
CACAGGTGGATACATCATTCAATAATTATTACACCAAATCACAGGTGGATACATCATTCAATAATTACTACACCAAATCACAGGTGGATACATCTTTCAATAATTACTACACCAAAACATATACAGATGCATCATTCGTAGGATTAGGAAACGCACAAACCATAACTGGTGTAAAAACATTTTCACAACCAACCCAATTTTTAACATTACCAAATAAGTTCTTTACAGATTTCAGTTTAAACGGATTTACTATTCCAACAGCAAGAACGCTTTTAATACCAACTACGACAACAGGAATAACTACATATAGCAATTGGCGTTTCTATTCACAGACCGCAGGTTATAATTCTGTTTATTGGTGGTTGTCAAGTAGAACATTAGAATTTTATGGTGATGTTCCCCAGTTAAATCCGCCCATAGGTGGAAGTGGAACTGAATATGGTTTAATGTGTTATACTCAAACTCAGAGTTCCCAGTTCTATATAGAACGAGTTGTTAATTTACCAGCAGGATACTACAATATGTATTGGTATAGTTGGTGGGGATACACAGGTGGCTCAGGAGGACGATTTACGGCAACTATAACAGTCAGTATTCAAAACAGCACAACAACACTTGCGTATAATGATGCAGATACAGCGTCTGGATGGAAGGTTCGTAATCTTAAATTTTATACGAGCGGTGCAACTTGGATTAGATGGACGCCCAGCGATACGGTAGTAGAACAATTTCCTTGGACTATTGCTAATTTTTATATGTATGGATATGGCGTTCAAAAATTCGTAGCAGGTTCAACCGAAGCAGTTATAGGTGGTGAATTGTCTGTATTGAATAATCCAACTTTGAATGGAACATGTAATATAGCAGGAACATTAAGTATGACTGGTATTCCATCATTCCTTACCGCTACTACTCTTGGATTAAACAATTTGGCGATTAACTCTAGTTTCGGTAGTAATACGAATAATTGGAATAATAGTAGTAATGTTTGTATTGGTTTGTCATCAGGATTAAACGCTCAAACTTGGAATAATACTACACTCGTTGGTATAAATTCACAAAATTTGGGCGGTGGCGTTGGTTCTGCTCTTAAGAACTCTGTTATTGTTGGTTCATTTTTACAGGGAGGAGGTGAAAAAATGTTAGCAATTGGTTATTATCAACAACACAAATACGACCCAACAATAGGCGAAAATGTTTCAATAGGATTTTTTCAGGGTTCAACACCAACTTCTGCTTATACTGGTTGTTATAGAAGAAGTATTTGTATTGGTAGTTATAATTATATACAAGGAAATCCCTTTGGGTATTTAAATGGAGCAGTTAGCAGTATAGCGATAGGTTCGTATGCTTTACAAAACTACGGCGATGTTGGGTGTATTGCTATTGGTGAAAGTGCATTGAATAGTTTGGTTGGAACGAATGGGTTATCTTCGGTTGTTGGTGGTATCAGTTTTATTACTCGTTATAACATAGCAATCGGTTATCAAGCAGGTATGGGTTCGCCAGCGAATAGTTTAAATGTTTTGAATAATTGTATCTTTATTGGAACAAATACCGACTATCTCGTGAATGATATTTCCTATTCATTAGCATTAGGAGACGGAGCAAAGGTGGGTGCGTCTTATGCTTATGCTATTGGGACTGGAGTTCAAAATTCAGTAGCAAATAGTATTCGTCTAGGTAGGTCGGCGGATTTAGTTCAGATTGACGGCACATTATCTGTAGGAAATTATGCTACATTTAACAACGGGGCATTAATAAAAAATACTGCTACTATGTATTCACCGATGTATAATGGGACAGGGCAAACTATGGCGAGATTTTGTAATGCTGATGGGGCAGACCGACACAGAATATTAGATGAAGGCGGTTTTAATGATGGATTACCGAAATATTGGTTTACATCAGGATTAGGTGGTTGTATATTGACATCAGCAGCAGGTTCTATTTTAGACTTACATACTGGTTATTGGGATTATGATGCGGTAAATAATTATAATTTTTGGAACGATAATTATGCTGGTTCATTAACCCTTTATGTTGGTGGTAATAAATCAAATGGAATTACAATTAAAGGAGCAGGAGGGACATTTGGATATGTTGGAATTAGAACTACCAGTCCGTCCTATCCGTTGGATGTTGTAGGAGATGCGAGATTTCAAAACGATTTATATATTGGAACTTTGAATGTTGGAACAAAATTCAGCAATATAGATGCCTCTTTTAATGCTTTGCCTACTAATTTTATGACTACTAATACAACCCAAACAATTAATGTATCAAAAACATTTACAGATGTCATTAAATGTTCGGTAATTGATGCGTGTGCAAACGACATACTATTAGGGGCAAGCACAGGTGCGACCACAGGAGCAAGAATTTTCATAGATAAGGCAAATAGCACAATAACACATACTGCTCCAACGAATAACATAAATGGCGATTGCTACCTATATGGAAGCACAACGCAAACATCTAATAATCTAATATCAACAGGAACATTTTACTCTAATGGTCCTACTTATATAGGCAATACCAATTCAGGTTCCCAAATAGAATTTTATATGGGTCCGCTTCCTAATACGAGTTCTATTTTCGCCAATATGGGTGTGAATGTTGTATCAGGTAATAAGTATCGTGTTTATTATGTATCGTCTTCACGAAGAACAAAACAAAATATAATCACCATACCGCAAGACGACCCCGTTTATAATGTAGAAACATTTATGAAATTAAGACCAGTGTTTTATAATCCAAAAGATGATTGTGGCGATGAAACGAAAAGGTATGTTGGGTTAATAGCCGAAGAAGTTCAAGATATAGGATTGCGTGAAATGGTTTCTTATGGTGAAAATGATAAAGTCATGGGTTTGGGATATGATAGAATATCTGTATTCACAATGAAAGTAGTTCAAGAGCAACAGAAGACGATTGAAATGCAACAACAAAAAATAAATGATTTAGAGGAACAAATCAGGCTAATTAAATCTCATCTTAACTTATAGATGTCTTCTTACCAAATAGAACCAATAGAACAAGTATCTACATTGACTTACAATTACATTACTTGCCGTGTGGGTGAGGTGGAATTAGGTGTATCAGCAAAAGTGATAACCACCTTTTACGATATTCATAAGAACGGATATAAGACGGAAGTAGCATTATTACAAGGCGACGATTATAAAGCATGGGGTAGTGATGACACTTATATTGTGAATTGGGTGGCGAATAAATATGGATTGGTTTTAATTCCATCAAATTAAAAACCCGATTATTTAGGAAATTATTTTATATTGATTATAATATAGAATAATGAATTGTGTGTATATGATTTGTCATAAGACGAATACCGACTTAGGTGTGTATATCGGTTCAACATGCAACTTTGCTTTACGACGAAATAACCATAAATGTTTTTTAAGCAAGGGGAGACATTATTCCCCTATATACAAACTCATACAGGAAAATGACGGATGGGATGCATGGGAGATGAAGGTGTTGGAAACGGCAACCACGCGTGATGAGATACTACGGTTGGAAGATAAATGGATGAGTAGAATAAAGAATGTAGTGAATAAACGAAGTCCAATAATAGAGGATTACAAACAGTATATGCGTGATAATGCGAAACGCTACTATTATAATAACCGTGATTTGGTTTTAGCGAAATCTCAAGCCAAACGAGACGAAAAAAAAAGTCGCATTATGATATAGATGATTGTAGAATTAATTAAAAGCCCAGTGAAGGGAAAACGATTTAGAGCAATATTGAATACAGGTAAGAGAGCAGATTTTGGATATGAGGGTGCATTCACATATTTAGATGGGGCAGATGAGAATGTTCGGGAGGCTTATCGTAAAAGACATTACGCGAACAAGATAGAGAAGGGATTAATAGACAATCTCATTTTTAGCCCAAGTCTGCTCTCCTATTATCTCATCTGGGGTGAGAGCAGAGATATAAACCAGAATGTTAAAAAACTAAATGCGATGTGGAAAGCCAAGCACGGAAATTAATCTCGGGCTATGTTATAGATGCCAGTTTATAGTTTATATTTAGCAACTCAAGGAGCAACGCAAACACCTTATACATCTAATGCTACATGGAGGGTGAATTGGGAAAATATATTTAGCAACCTTCCGCAAGAATACCAACGCTGTCGTGTGCGATTTAATCTATCATCCACATCATTGGAAGATACATCCACTGGAACAGTTCAGTTCGCGGATAGATGTGGATACATCGTAGCCAATCTTCAATCCACCACACAGAAAACTTCGTTTGGATATACACAGTATGGTGGGGTCGTGCTGGGTCAAATCAGTCCATTAAATATAGCACAATTCACTACAACTGGAACTACAAAACAATCGTGGATACGATACGAATGTGGAACCATGCAAAATAAAGGAGTAGAATGTCTCCGCCCTGCTGGAGTTCAAGATTTCAATATTCAACTCTACTCATATCCAAACAGTGGAAGCAATCCTCCCATTCTCTCAACATACGATGGAGATTACACTTTGATTTTGGAATTTGATTTTGATGACGAATAACCTACTTTATAAGTAGTTTTATAAGTAATCACTTAATAAACAAGTTATATAACCTATTTATTAAGTCAATTGTTAAATTATCAGTTTTATTTATGAACGAAATATTAAGAGAAATGTAATAAAATTATAATTTTATCATCACATTCTTAAAAAATCTGTTAAAATATGAGTTTTCTTCGTATATAAAATAGATTATTAAGTGAATACTTATAAAACTACTTATAAAACCAGTTATTTACATTGATGATTAAAAAACTTAAAATAAAAATGTTTAGCAATATTATAGAATGAATTCTAAATTGGAAGAAGTGATTATGACCCATAAGCCTACGATGAAACCACAGACATGTAAGCAATACATTTCTGCTTTGGTTGGGCTTTACAAGTATGCTAATCCTAAACAAGAACTGAATTTGTCGTGGTTCAAAAATCACGAGGAAGTGGATAAGGCAATTGAAGAGAAGACGACGAGCGTGCATAGTAAGAGAAACTATTACGCTTCTATTGTCAGCATCTTACCTGATGACGCGCATTATAAGGAGAAGATGAATGACGGTAATCGTCTGCTTACCAGTGTCGCTATGAAGAACCAGAAGAGTGATAAACAAGAAGAAAACTGGATGTCATACCAAGAGGTTCGGGAGGTGGTTGATAAATACCGACAACTAACCAAGAAGTTATTACAACCTTCTTCTGGTGAATTGAGTGGTAAGGATTTATCTACATTGAGCGATTTTATCTTACTCGCAGTATCCAGCGGATATTACATTCCACCCAGAAGGTCAGCCGATTATGCCAACTTAAAGATACGCGGAGAAATAAATAAGGAGAAAGACAACTACATACAAGGAGACCATTTCGTATTCAACAATTACAAAACTGCTGGAACATATGGTAAGCAAGAAGTCAAAATACCAAAGGAACTCAAAACCATTCTCAACAAATACATTAAGAAGAACCCACACGAATATTTACTCGTTAGTCAAACTGGCGCGCCATTGTCCCAAGTGCTTATTACTCAACGCCTCAATAAGATATTCGGTAAGAAGATTTCTACCAGTATGTTAAGACACATCTACATTACACACGAATATGAAGGTATTGATGTTGGAAAGTTGAGGGACATAGCAGAAGAAATGGGACACGATATTGAAACTGCAATGACTTATGTAGTTAGGTAATGTTTTATATATACAGGTATTGTTATTGTATTTATAAAACTATGATGATTGTTATTAAATAGACTGACGCTATTTTTTATTTTGACGCTTTTTTTATTCCTTAATCCAAAATATCGCTTGACCTTGAAACTTTTTTTTTTTTCCTGAAAAAAAGGAATATGTATATAGGTGGTAGGACTTTTTATGTTAAGGAAAAAAAGCAGCGTCGCCCCGTCCTTTAGATACGGGTTTGAATATCACCATCGGGAGTAATTACGAAAAGAATATCTAGTTCGGCGATGAAGTAGAGAGTTTGGTTGTATGTAGGAGCCGAGTAGATGTTGCACTCGAAAAACTGGTTTGATTGGTTGAAATTTAACCCATCCAATATTTTTGATTTGCTAACTTTCTGTAGGGGCATTGCGAACATCCAACTGGCGAGAGATTTAGAAGCAGTGGCACTGCTAGTAAGGTAAGCATCGGCATCACTAGGAGGAACAGCGCCAGCCGAGTAGATACAGAAGGATTGAGGAGTAGAACCCATCTTGTATTGGCGTTCATTGAATGCGTTCGCGGATTGGAGCGCGCGCATATAGACTGATGCGGGTTGGCGGAGGGTATCCAATGGGTTGGGAGGAACACGAGTTGAGCCTTGGAGAAAGTAGTTGAGCGACGAAGCAGGAAGAAGTTTGCTATCAAATTTGTCATTGGCTGAGCCAGCAGTTCCAATAAATCCATCCACGCATCTGGTCGTGATGTCCCTCACACTGCTACCCCTCAGGCCCATGAGAACACTGACTGCTCCAGTGGAGCCAGCGTTAATGAGAGAAGAAGAAACACGGTGAGTAATACCAGCACAGATTTTGGGGCCAGAGCCACCCAATAGTCTGGAGCCCTCCTCTCCCAAATCCACATAGGAAAAGTTGAGTGCAATATCCTGCATGAGGATACCAATAACTGTGGATGCAGAAGCCGTGGCAGCAGCACCGAAGTTGAGGCACACTGGGGCGACGGGGTCAGTGGTAAGCGAAAGGGTTAATTTACTAACTGAACCAATGGGGAACATTCCGCGCGCGAAAGAGCCCAAAACTGAGGACGGGAGCGGTATTTCATAAGAATACCATTTATCCACAGTGGTGGAAACACTTTGAGTAGAAGTCCAGTTGGCAATATCGTGTCCCGAGTTTCTGTTGCTTGACGATGTGCCCGATACACTGGTTTCAGCGTTGAAACCATAAGGAAGAGCGAGAGCATCCATCTCCTGAGGCGAGACATTCTGTTGGAGATAGTTCGTTGTTGCTAAATTGCTAAGAGGAACATCATCAATGATATTTCCAGTGGCAGACACATGGAAGATACGGTTGAAGTAGTTGTAGGCGTTGTGGATGAGGTTGGCATCCCATGCAGATGCTAAACCAGTGGTGCCTTCCGTTCTTCTGTATCTCACACGGAAAGACAAAGTGGATTTTGATGTATCAATCCAGACATTCTTAGACATACCACTGGGAATGTCAAAATTGATTTGTTGGGAGGGCATAGTGATTTGCTTCACGGATGCACCAGCAACCGTAGAGGAGTTAATAGTGAAATCACTGGATTGAACGGAGGTGATGTTTTGGGGGGCTACCTTCACAGCGTATTGAGAAACACTGTCTGGAAGGGAAACCATATCCATTTTGAGTTCGGCAGGGAGACCTTTGACGACTGACATTCTATAATAGTGCCTGAGACATTATTTCTAAATGGGGGTTCAAAAATACTCATCGTTCGCTAAAACCTGTTCCGTTGTGTTTGCTAAATCCAAAATCTGATGGAATGGAAGAAGTCTCGGGATTTTCTTCCTAAATATGCTAAAACGCAATTGGAAATAGGACGCAACGCCATTGAAATCTATTTCCTTACCTGCATCATCTACAATAGACAATGTAATACTATTTAGCGTGAGTGTCTTTAATATGAACTCATTCGCATCGCTCTCATATACAATGAGGTTGTTATTCTTACTGTTATTCGGGACACTCGCAATGACCGTGCTATTATTGAATTGTCGCGCCCCATTCAATACTGTTCCGTTATTGAGGAAATCACAACACACATTAAACCGCGGAACGGGTAGGAAAATGGCTACTCTGGGTAGAACGGTTGCGGTTCCTGTTGCGATTACCGTATCTCCGCTAAATCCCATTATGTAATCTATTGTGCTCTGTGATTTCAATGTGGCTTCGTATGTAATCGCAATCAACGAATATTTCCCTGTGATTTGATTATACTGGATAGTCAAAACATTTGCTAAAAGCACATTGAACTGCGACGCGAACGAACTCGCACTGTAATTACCCACTGGGAATGTATATGTGGTAGTCTGGTTGTTCGCGCGATAAACGACTAAAGTATTATTGTTGGAATTAATAATGTAGTTGCTATTACACAACACGATATACGGCATGGATACGCTGATGTATTCCACACTCTCATCCGTCTCATAATCAATAAAGTTCTTCAACTCATAATACACCTTGCTTTTCATATCTCCATTTAGCAACAATCCACTGGACGATTGAGTGCTTAAATTAAGTATCTTCGTATCTCTAATCAGTGGCTGGTATGTCGTATCCACTACTTGAGGTTTTATCATTTGGTTCATCTTGGCCTTCTATATTATTACGAGCCATTATTTCCTGAGCCGTCATCCCGACAAATACCTTGGCTTCATCTGGCTGGATGCAATGCTTGAAATCAAACTCAAACTCCAATCTTGCTAAAAGTTCTTGCTGTCTTCTTTCCTCTTCTTCTATTTCTTCCTGTGTGTATTCGCCCATCAACGAGCGGATGACTTTATCCCTAAAGTCTTGCGTGTATGGGCTATCACTTATAATTCGGTTTATCGTTTCGGTTATCCTTTGTTTTTGAGTTTTAAACATTTAGACTTTTTCCTATAAAATTAAGGGATATTTTATTTTCTAACTAAACATTATAATGGAAGGAATTATTGACGACGATGATATGACATTGGAGGAGCGTCCTGATTTGGAGGACGAACCTGACCGTGCAGTGATGAGTTCTAATACCCTATTGAAACCGCGCAAACCGCCTAAGAAGATACAACTCAGCGATGCTGAACGGCAGAGACGCCGAGAACACATGATGAGGTTGAGGGAGGAGCGGAGCCAGCGCGCGCGTGAGCGAGCCGAGTTTATGGCGAAAGTGGAAGCCGAGAAGATTGAAGCCAAAGTGAAACGGGAGGAAGAGAAGAAGCGTTTAGCAGATGAGAAGATTGCTGTCCGTCTCAAGATACAAGAAGCCCAGAAGAAGATTGCTGATGAGAAGATACGGAAATTGGAACAGAAGAAGAAAGTGAAACCAGAAGCACCTCCTGCTCCTCCAGCGCCTGCGGCGCCTGTTGTTATGTCGGCGCCTGCGGCGCCGAAGGCGCCTAAAGCACCCAAGAAGCCCATCAAGATTGTGAATAAAATGGATAGTGATGATGAAACCGACGAGGAGGATGACGGACATGGTGGTATTGTGATTGTGAATAAGATGCCGAAAAAGAAGAGCGCTTATGCTGTGGCTCCCACTACTACCATTGTCAAAACGAAACCCGAGCCTGTCTGCCGTTTCGTCTAAAATATTTAGGAAAAGGACTTAAAGATAACGAACAACATTCCGCGACTTAATTTTAGGATTTTATTGAAAACAACTTAAAGAATATCTACTTAAAGAGTATAATATGAATGAACCAATGGTGCCAATGGATAATACTAATCATACTAATACAGTTGAGGTGGAGGAACGACTTAGACGCCGAAGGGAAATCGCACGACTTTCCGCTGCTAGAAAACGCGCAGAAAACCGCGAACTTGCGCGGGACCGAATGCGAGAATACATGCAGACCAGTGGAAAGGCTCGTGAGTATTACTGGAAGAACCGAGACGAAATCGTTGCGAAGAAACGAGAACGATATGCCAACAAAAAACAACAACAACAACAACAAATAATTCCCGAAACAACGGAACTTTAGGAAAACTTAAAAAATTGATTGTCTTTTTATTTTAATATTTTGTTTTAATCAACTTAAAGACAAAATATTATCTATCCATATAGTATAAAATGAGTATTTACGAAATCTGTTCTGTGCCTTCTTACAAAATCAACTATGAGGCTTCTAAAAAATTTTGCAAACCTATTGAGACCATAATCAATATACTCAATACTGATTTTCAGTTTCACGAGAGGCTACATAAAAATGATATGTTGAAATTATCGGTTGATGTAGATAAAATGACAGAACATAATCCTAACATAACTCTAGATAAAATATTTTATGATATTGCTTCATTTATAGGTTGTGAAGTAAATAATATTTGCTATACCAAAAATGACGCGATTACAACAGGAAGTCATCATATTGTTATCCCTACCTATTGTATGTTGTCAAGCAAACAAAAAAAGTTTTGGGCGGAATTTAAAAATAAATATGGTTATGGTGCAGAGATAGACCATAATATTTTTGACAGAGATGGATGGTTTCGTCTTCCTAACCAAACCAAAGAGAATAATGCTGGAACAGAACATAAAATCGTTGTTGGAAATATTGCTGACTTTGTTTTGAAATATGTGGAAGGGACAGTTGAATATAATTGGGAACCACCTGTGTCTCAGCAAAAAATTGATTTTAAACCTATAAAACCATCTTCACCTGTATCAGTAGCATCAATTCAAGATTTAGATATGAATGACAAATATATTGATTTGTTGTTTAATGTCATTGAAAATAATTTGGATTGGAATGATTGGTTTAAGATTGCTGGGGCTTTAAAATATAACAACTATCCGTTTGAAGTCTTTGATACTTTCAGTAAGAAATCAACAAAATATATTTATGCTGAAACAAGAAAGTTATGGGATGATATTAAAAATCCTTCAAAGCATATTAGCATTCATACTCTACAAAACATTGCTAAAAATAATAAGAATACACTCGTAGCATATAAAGATTGGTTATATAACCACGAACAGTTTGATATGACTACTCAACTTTTTACAACTGGTCTCATTGCTGACTATTTCGCGGAGTTATACAATAATATGTATATTATGAGTGATGAGCGACTTTATTATTGGAATGGATTTTACTGGAAGCGCGATGATAAGCGTTATTCCAATCTTACCAATTTCGTTGATGATGTCTTTACCAAAGATTTACGCGATTATGCTAACAAAAAACTTACTCAATCACAAGACGAAGATAAACGCAAAAAAATAGCAGAGTTTATTATCAATGTCGCTGGTATTCGTAAAAATGGATTTCGTAAAGGGTTAATTGACGATATACTCTACAAAATTACAAGAAATGATATTGAGTTCAATACTAAACCATTACTATTCGCTTTCAATAACGCGGTGTTTGATTTACAAAAGGGAGAGACCATTACTCCTAATCCTGAAGATTATATTACAATGTCGTGCGGTTATGATTATAAACCTATTAATGCTAGTGAATTAAAAGAGTTAGAGCAAATCATTGACAGCATATTCCCTAACAAAAATATTAAATCGCATTATTTGGAAATATTGGCGACTGGCTTAACTGGTATTCAATTAGAAAAATGTTGTGTTGCTACTGGGGTGGGAGGTAATGGTAAATCTATGATTAATTCACTTATGCTTTTAACCTGTGGAGAATATGGTTATAAATTACCTTCCTCCATACTTCTTCGTGAAATCAAAGAAGGTGCAAATCCTGAATTGGCTAATATGGATTGTGTTCGTTTTACATTAGCACAAGAACCCGATAGAAACAAGAAAATCAATAGTTCTACTTTGAAAGAACTTAGTGGGGATGATACTCTTAATGTTCGTGGATTGTATAGTTCTAAATGTAAAATTAAGTTGTTGCTTACAATGTTGTTGGAAGCAAATGATTTACCTAAATTAGATGAAGTTAATCCAGCATTAAGTCGTCGTATGGATATTACACCATTTACTACGCGTGCTGTTTCAAAAGAAGACTATGAATTAGCAGAGGATAAAACTGGTTTGGTTATTAGTAATCCTTACTATAAGACTGATGAGTTTAAACATAAATATAAATGTGTTCTCTTTCATCTTCTTCAACCTTATGTCAAAATATTTATTAATAATGGTTATACTTTGTCTTCTCCACCAGAGGAGATTAAGAAAGCAAATAATAAATATCTGGCTTCCAGTGATAATTTGTTTGATTGGTTTATCAGTGAGTATGAATTGTGTGAAGGAGAGATAGTAAGTATTAAAGATATTTACGAGGTGTGGAATGTTTATATTAATCAAACTTCAACGATGACAAGACGAGCGAAAGAAAAGTTGGGTTCTAAAAAGAAATTGGAAGAAGAGATTGAAAAGAATTTGTTTATGAGTAAGTATCTGAAGGGACGAAATCAACATTACAATAAGATTAAATTGACTTCTCCTACTATGTGTGGATGGAGAAGAAAACCTGTTGAGGTTGAGGAACCAGTAGTTCAACCTAGAGAAGATGACACAGATGAAGAATTGATTGAAGAATAAATAATAGGTGTTGAAAAATGCAGGTAATTATCATTTCAATATTTAAGTTTTTTCTTAAAGATTGAAATACTTAAAAATGGGACTGGAGCATTTTTGCTCCATTGGGAGCAAAAGGAGCAAAATTTACCAAAAAGTCATAAATCCCTATATTTTTCCTCCTATATGGGACTTTTCGAATTTTGGTTATTTTTGCTCCATTTGCTCCTTTTTGCTCCTTTTTGCTCCACTCCCTTTTCTCTTAATATTTCGTTCATTCTATTGTTTTTTCCCTTCTCTTTTAAAAAAGAAAAGAAGGAGTAGATTTAATAACAAACCAAAATAAAAAATTGATTATCTTTTTATCAATTTAATAACATCTCCAACTCAAACAACTTAATATGAATACTATTGAAGAGATTAATAAGATATTGGAAGTAAAGGTAGAGAAGGCAGGACTTCATGATTTCAACGGCCACTTTTGGGTGGAGTTGGAAGATGGAACAATATACGATAACTATGATTGGAAGGATAAGGAGGCATTCCGTAGGTATTTCGGTATTAAAAAGAATAACACATTGGAGTATGATAAGTGTGAGAACTGGACTACCTACAAGATTGTAATGACTATGTTGGAAAGACAATTGACACAGGGCGGTTTGTCTTTGGAGGAGGCGAAACGATTGTTTGGTGAGAACTGGGAGCCGCTTCCGCGCGCGTGCATGTTTAATGCAATTGCTAACCAATATAGATTAGGAGGTCAAATAGTATTCGGTTGTGTATATATGAAAAGTGATTGTGGAACGAAACGCAGATATATTTGCGGAGGTGAGAACTTTACTACCTTCAATGATTTCAAAAAACAATACGACCATCTCGCTAAATAACTCCATTGTCAATTTAATAACATAGAAAACAAAATAAAAAAGATGCCACCACGCGCGCGCGTGCGCGCGCATCTTTTTTATCGGCTACATAACCGAGATGGGATAAAGGGTTCTGAATTCATAAAAAATTGAAGTGTTTTTTTACCAATCAACTTAAAGACGCTGAAAGGCAATTTATTATACAAACAACTTAAAACAAAACAACAACCCGAGAGAATGACTTCTAACATTGAAAAGATTGATGAGATTACCTGCGTCATCTGTTTTGAGACGACAAAGGACATTAGAAAAAACGCGTGCCATGTAATCAAATGTTATACCTGCGCGGACGGATTTATCTGTAATGATTGCATCCCTGAAATTGACCCTGAGGGGAGCATATTCAGTGATGACGAGGAGTATGTGAGACAGGCAATAAAGTGCCCGTGTTGTCGTAATCTTAATTGGAATTACCACTACAACCAAATAGTGGGAATTGAATTGGGTTATAATATATACGACCTTGGGTCAGATACTAACCCAGCACTTGTTTTGTTCCTTGACAACTATATAAAAGCAAAGGGATACACGGATGACACGGATGAGGAAGAGGAAGAGGAAGAGGAAGAGGAAGA
>CAZCOL010000034.1:0-5273 GCA_964500545.1 uncultured Ferruginibacter sp.
TGGCTGCCAATCTCACCAAAAGACAATTGGATTATGAATGGATTATGGAAGGTGGCGGAGTCGCAATTAAAACTAAAAAAATAAAAGTAAAAAGTAAAAAGTAAAAAGTAAGTATTTCTTTTAAACCTTAAACCTTAAACTTTAAACTTTTAAACCCTTGAACCATTGAACTCTTAAACCTTAAACCGTTATAATGCATTCTTTCAAATCATTGTCTGATCAATTTGAAAACCATTTCAACAAACGGCATTTTCCTTTATCGCCCGTTAATCTATACGATGCTGCTCAATATATTTTGAAAATTGGGGGTAAGCGTGTTCGCCCGGTAAGTGTTTTAATGGCATGTGAATTGTTCAGTGAAATAACGGAAGATGCTTATCATGCGGCAACAGCCATTGAATTGTTTCATAATTTCAGTTTGATTCATGATGACATCATGGATAAAGCTCCACTTAGAAGGGGGGTGGAAACTGTACATACTAAATACGGGGATTCTACAGCTTTACTGGCAGGGGATGTAATGTTAGTAGCAGCCTATGAGCAAATAAATAAAATTAATACATCCAAATTGCACGATGTGTTAACCTTGTTCAGTAAAACTGCAAGAGAAGTTTGTGAAGGGCAGCAGATGGATATGGATTTTGAAAACAGATTGGAAGTTAATCTTGAGGAATATATTGAAATGATAACTTTAAAAACCTCTGTTTTATTGGCCGCAAGTTTACAAATGGGTGCTATATTGGGAGGTTCCGGAAAGGGAAATCAGCAGCACTTGTATGAATTTGGAAAAAATTTAGGTATTTCATTTCAGATACAGGATGATTATCTTGATGCATTTGGAGATCCCGAAAAATTTGGAAAACAAATGGGAGGTGATATATTATCCAATAAAAAAACATTTTTGTTAATTCATGCTATGTCAGTTGCCAATGAACATCAAAAAAAAGAATTAGAGCAATTGTTGGCCGGAAATGATGAAAAGAAAGTAGAAAAAGTATTGCATATTTTTAAAGAATGCAAAGTAGAGGAATGGGCAAATTCACTAAAGAAAAAATATGCTCATTTGGCAATTAAACATTTAGATGAAACAGCTGTTTCTGAACAAAGGAAACTTGAGTTGAAAAATCTGACTCAATTATTATTGGAAAGACACTCCTAAAACTTCACACTTATTATTCCAATTAAAACCTAATTCTTATGAGTAATTCATTATTTAGAAGAAAAACCATTGATAATATCATTGCTGAAGGATCTGATAATTCCCATGGAACTGGATTGAAAAGAGTACTGAATGTAAAAGACCTTACATTTTTTGGGATAGCTGCTATTTTGGGAGCAGGTAGTTTTAGTAGTTTAGGTGGTGCTGTGTTTAATGGAGGGCCCGGTGTAATAGTTCTCTTTATTATCACTGGTATCGCCTGTGCTTTTACAGCTTTTTGTTATTCCGATTTTGCCAGTCGTATACCTGTTGCCGGTAGTGCTTATACTTATGCTTATGCCAGCTTCGGTGAAATTTTTGCTTGGATTATAGGATGGGCTTTAATTATGGAATATTCTATTGGTAATATTTATGTTGCTTACAGCTGGAGTGATTATTTTACTTCATTTTTGGAAAGAATGCAAGTGAATGTTCCTGCTTACTTGTGTACCAGTTATATGGAGGCCAAACATGCGGTTCAGGCAAATACAAGTAATGAAGAATTGCTTTCTGCATGGAATAACGCACCTGTTGTTGCTGGTATAAGATTCATTATTGATTTGCCTGCGCTTGTTATTAATATACTCATCACGTTTTTGGTTTATAAAGGGGTAAAAGAAAGCAGAAACTTCAGCAATCTTATGGTATTGTTGAAATTGGGCGTTGTATTGTTGATTATATTGATAGGGGGTTATCTTGTTTTACACAATCATTTAACGGATAATTGGCTACCAAAAAACACAGATGGTATTCGGTCTTTTATGCCAAATGGGTTCAAAGGTGTGATGGCTGCTGTTGCCGGTGTATTTTTTGCTTACATTGGTTTTGATGCTGTTAGTGTATTGGCAGAAGAAAGCAACAATCCTCAAAAAGATTTGCCAAAAGGAATGATTTATTCATTGGTCATTTGTACTGTAATTTATATTTTGCTGACACTTGTATTAACAGGCGCGGTTAATTATCAGCATTTTGAAAATATAGGAGATCCGCTTGCTTTTATTTTTGAAAAACAAAATTTAAATGTTCCCTGGATGCAGATGTTGGTAGCGGTTTGTGCAGTAGTGGCCATGACCAGTGTCTTGCTGGTATTTCAAATGGGACAGCCAAGAATTTGGATGAGTATGAGCAGAGACGGATTGTTGCCAAAAGTATTTCAGAAAATTCATCCTACGTTTAAGACCCCTTCATTTTCAACTATAGTTACCGGATTAGTTGTTGGTGTGCCTATTTTGTTTACAGATAAAACTTTTGTTCTTGATTTTACAAGTATTGCAACATTGTTTGCATTTGTATTGGTTTGCGGAGGTGTATTGTTTTTGCCTAAAAAAGTAAAAGTACCCGGCAAATTTCATTTGCCTTTCATTTCTTCTAAATATAGTTTTCCCTTAATTGTATTGATAACAATGATTATCCTTCATTTAAATGTGCCCAATTATTTTTCTGGCCTCATTGATTTTAATTCAGAGGAAATCAATTTAACCTATAATATTTCTGCCATTATTTTTTGGGTAATTTGCATCTTACTTTCTTTTGGTGCATTTGTAAAAAACTGGTCCTTGATTCCGTTGATGGGGTTGATTACTTGCTTGTATCTGTTAACAGGAATGACAGCGATGAACTGGGCATGGTTTGGGGCGTGGTTATTGATTGGATTGATCGTTTACTTTATGTATGGTTATAAAAAAAGCAAATTGGCTTGAATTTAAAATTAATATCGGTTATATTCTAAATAATAATTGAGGTGAAATACGAAGTTGGAGATAAGATAATTGTTTTGCAATCGGACGAAGAAGGGAAAGTGATAGAAATCATCAATGATAAAATGGTGATGATTGAAGTGAGAGGAGTAAAATTTCCTGCCTATATGGATCAGATTGATTTTCCGTATTTTAAAATGTTCACTCAAAAAAAGCCAATTGAAAAAAAGAAGATTTTTATTGATGAAGTAAAAAAGGAAAAGCCAACAGGAAGAAAAAAGGTAGCGGATGGAGTATTTATCAGTATTATTCCTGTTTACGATAAGGATATTTTTGATGATGATGTGGTTGAAAAGCTAAAATTGTACCTCATAAATTATAATGAAGAAGAGTATCATTTCAAATATAATTTGACTTTTTCAAATGAAATTCATTTCGAATTAAACAGTAAAATAAACAGTTTGACTGACTTTTATCTTCATGATATTTTATTTGAAGACTTGAGCGACAATCCATCATTCAATTTTGAATTTTCTTTGATTAAAGAAAATAAAAAGAAAGCACCTTTTTTTGAAAGATCTTTAAAATTGAGAGGTAAACAAATTTTTAAAAAGATAGAAGAGATTCGGTTGAAAAATGAACCTTCGTTTTCTTATGAACTATTCGAAGTGTATCCTGATAAGATAGATGAACCTAAGATGGATTTGACCAAATTAGGTAATGCCGGATTCAGGATGTACGAAGCTACCCGTATTAAAGAGCATCTTCCTCCTGCAAGAACAGTGGTTGATTTGCACATAGAAAAACTGGTTGAAAATCCTATTAAATATTCAAACGCTGAAATAATGGAGATTCAATTACGTGAATTTGAAAAATATTTTGATTTGGCCTTATCGCATCATCTCTCATCCATTATTTTTATACATGGAATAGGAGAGGGCGTTTTGAGAAATGAAATACATCAAAGACTGTCTGGAAAATCTAATGTAAAATCATTTGTAAATCAATATCATCATTTATATGGGTATGGAGCTACAGAGGTTTTTCTGATGAAATCATAAAAATTAAAAAGTTAAAAGTAAAAAGTAATAGATTGTTATTATGCGTTTAATTAACGAAATTAATATCTCCTTTTAGTTATAGAATATTGTGTCTTTTTTTGATTTTTAACTTTTGACTTTTGACTTTTTTGTAATCAATCTCAAAAAAACTAATCCAATTAATCCTGCTATTGCTGAGGCGATGAAAATGGATATTTTAGCAATATCAATATCCTCTTGATTTTTACAGGCTAAAAGGGTTATGAAAATGCTCATTGTAAACCCTATTCCGGCTATAATCCCTACTCCCAAAATATGTTTCCACGTTACATCGTTTGGCAATTTACAAATACCTGTGTATACAGACATTCTGCTAAACAGATAAATGCCAAGTGGTTTTCCAATTAAAAGTCCCAATGTGATTCCTGCACTGAGGTTAGATAATATACTATTTTGCCAATTTGAAGTTAATATGATTCCTGTGTTTGCCAACACAAATAGTGGAACTATAATAAATGCAACAGGTTTATGTAATGCCAGCTGCAATTTGACGGATGCTGAGGCATTTTTATCTTTTTCAATTGGAATTAATAATGCTAAGCATACTCCTGCTAAAGTAGCATGAATGCCTGAGTGAAGCATGAAATACCACATAGCTAATCCTCCTAGTAAATATAGAGTCAAATTTTTAGTTTTCAATCGATTCAAGATGTACAATATCAATATTAAGGCAATTGTTATTCCCAAATTAAAATTCGAGATGGAATTTGAATAGAAAAAAGCAATGGCAACAATTGCCAATAAATCATCTATTACAGCAAGGGTTGTTAAAAATGTTTTTAAAGATGATGAAACTTTATCTCCCAAAACGGATAATATGCCCAATGCAAATGCAATATCTGTGGCCATTGGAATTCCTGCTGCTTTAGCTACATCTGAATTTCTATTAAAAAAAAGAAAAATGACAATGGGTATTATTACGCCCCCAATGGCGCTCACAATGGGCAATAAGGCAACTTTTGTATTAGATAATTCTCCAAAAATAAACTCCCGTTTCAATTCTAGACCAATCATCAGAAAAAAGATGCTCATCAGTCCGTCGTTTATCCAATGGATTAGCGGACTTCCTAAAAAAATAGTATTCCAGCAATTTACGTATTGATTGCCTAATGAGCTATTGGCTAGCATCATGGATATAAAAGTGCAAATTATTATAACAAAGCCTCCTGTTTTTTCACTTGAAATGAATTTTCTTAATATGGTTGAAAGGCGCATTTGAAATAATTTAAAAATTAAAAGTAAAAATTAAAAAGCTTGACTTTTGGCTTTTGACTTTTG
>CAZCOL010000034.1:5373-12073 GCA_964500545.1 uncultured Ferruginibacter sp.
ATATAAATACCTAAAAATAATTCTTTTTCAATTGATTGCATTAAAACTTAATTTTACATTTCTATCAGCCGGTTATCGTTCCGATTATTCGGAAAGGAAAGTCCGGACAGCAAAGGGCAACACACCGGTTAATTGCCGGCTTCTTCTGCAAAGTAGAAAGAGAAAGTGCCACAGAAAATAACTGTCCTTAGCAATAGGGATGAGGGTGAAAACGTGAGGTAAGAGCTCACGGTTTTGATTAGTAATAATCATTACGGGTAAACCTTGTGTGCTGTAATGCCACGTAAATCAGTGTTTGAGAGCGGCTCGTTCAAATACGGTTCATTCCGTTGCACTGAAGGGTAGGCAGCAAGATTGTGTCAGTAATGGCACAGCCAGATAAATGATAACCGCTGTTGTGTAATCATGACAGTTACAGAATCCGGCTTATGGCTGATAGTTTTTTAATTTTCTAAAATTTTATGTGTCTTTGAATTGTGGTTGATTAAAGTCTTTTAATTTTTTTGCGGCCACTTTGTCAATGGGAAGCGTTACAGATTCCTCCGAAAATTTATCCCACTCAATAAATCTGAATGATTCAATCTGCTGGGTAACTTCATATGCTTTAAGTTGTTCTGTATCAAATTGGAAGGGTGTTTCAGTAAGACTTATATTGATGGATTCTTTCGCTTTAACCAGATAATAAATGGCAATGATCTGATGCTTTTCATTAAATGCACTTTGTTGATAAAAGTCTGTAGTGTATAAATGATCTGTAACTTCAATTTCTAATTTCATCTCTTCCAAAAACTCTCTTTTCAAACAATCAATGGTGCCTTCACCATGTTCCATCCCACCTCCGCAAAATTTTGTAATTCTCATTCCTCTGATAAGTTCATCACTCACAAGTACTTCTTTTTTTTCATTGATCAGCATTCCGTATACTCTGATATTGAACATGGTTATTTTCTAATTCGGCGAATATAATTGTATAAGGCAAATCCTAATATCAAAAAACAAATGGTAACGGGAATCCAAAATGCATAGTGTGAATGCTGGAAGGGTAATGGAACATTCATGCCGTATATACTCGCAATCAATACTGGAATACTCAAAAATATGGTCAAGGTTGTCAGTCTTTTCAATACTTCATTTTGATTGTTGCTGATGATACTGGCAAATGCATCTAAAGTGCTGCTTAATATATTGGTGTAGGTATTGGCTGTTTCAAGGGCCTGTGAGGTTTCAATGATTAAGTCATCCAAAAAATCTTTTTCATTCGCTGTTAGTCCTAAAAAGTCAGTCCTGGCCATTTTCATCATCAGTAGTTCATTGCTGCGAAGGGCTGTCACAAAATATACCAGGCTTTTTTGAATTCTCATCAATTGAAGCAATTCTTCATTTCTGTTTGAATCGTATAATTTTTGTTCCAGCGCATTTCTTCGTTGATTTATTTCTTTAAGATATTCCTGAAAGTTGGTGGTTACTTTTTCAAAAATCTTAAGCACCATCATATTTTTCTTATCCGGATGTCTGTTCTGAAAACTATTTAAAAACTTTTTGATGGCTTCGTTCTCAAATGAATTTACAGTTACAATCTGGCCATTTGTGAGTATGATACAAATCGGGATAGTAATATAATATGCATCGCTTTCATTGAATGAATTGTTTTCAGTGGGCGTTTTGATTACAATCAGTTTAACATCACCATCTGTTTCATAACGGCTTCTTTCATCTATGTCAAGCGAGTCTTTCAAAAAATCAATGGGAATATTCAGTGTGTTGCTCAATTCGTTGAACTCTTCCTGTTTCAACGGAGGCAGAATATTTACCCAAGAGCCCGCAATTGGTTTGTCTATTGCTATTGTTTGCTGATCTACTATTTTAAAATATTGAATCAATGTTATGACTTATTAGATTGCTTGATTATTCAAAGAAATGCTTTTTAATTCAATTTCTCCTTTAAAAACAAAGGTTGCAGGGCCACACAGCCAAATGTCGGTAAATACATTTTCGCTTATTTTGTTGAATTCAACACTTAACTGTCCACCCTCAGTTTTTACTTCAACTCTGTTGAAACCTCTTTCATTATGGGCTGAAACCAAGGCGGATGCAGTAACTCCGGTGCCACAGCTTAATGTCTCATCTTCAACGCCCCTTTCAAAAGTTCTTACATAAATGGTGTCATTGTCGATTGCTTCTACAAAATTAACATTAATTCCTACTTCAGCAAATGCTTTGCTTTCTCTTATAGCTTTTCCATCTTCAACTACATTTGTATTCTTTATGTCATTGACATGTTTTACATAATGCGGTGAACCGGTATTTAATATTGAATACGAATCATGTGATTCTATTTCATTCACATCAGCCATTTTTAAACGAATTTGCTGATTGATGTCTATTTCAGCTTCATGTACACCATCTACAGCTATGAATCGATAGGTATAATGATGCATGCCAATATCAAAAGCAAACCGTATCATACACCTGCCTCCATTTCCGCACATGGTACTTGTATTGCCATCTGAATTGTAATAAATCATTTCAAAATCATACCCCTCTTTAGTATTCATTAGCATCAATCCATCAGCGCCTATTCCATATTTTCTGCTACATAAAAAGGCAATATCACTTGTGGTTAAACCATCGTATTTTTTTTGACGGTTGTCCAGAATGATAAAGTCGTTTCCTGTACCTTGATATTTAAAGAAACTTACAATCATAGTGATGAGTCAGCAATATTTTCAAGGGTAAGTAGAATTAATTTTTCAACTGCTGCGTTTCCATCGGTACTGAATTCTTTTGAAATTCTGTTTGCAACGATTGCACTTAATGATAAACAGTGATGACCCAGTATTTTGCCCATGCCGTAAATGGCGGATGTTTCCATTTCAAAATTGGTAATTCTGTGATTGCCAAAATGAAATCCGGTAAGTTGGTCTATTAATTTAGGTTGAGAAAGTCCCATACGCAATACTCTGCCTTGTGGGCCATAAAATCCCGGGCAGGTTACTGTAATGCCATGATGAAATCCATCAACAAATTCTTTTAATACACGTGCACTGGCAGGATTTACGTAGGGAGTGATGGCAGATTGACTCAATTGGGTATGATTATTGAATGCATTCAGCAATTGAGTGTCTTCCTGTCCAATATTTTGTTGATAAAAATGCATAAGGTTGTCAAGACCCAAACCATGTGTGCTGGCAACAAAACTATCTACGGGAATCTCTGATTGCAAAGAGCCACTGGTACCCACTCTTATGATATTTAAGGAGGTTATGTTGTCTTTTACCGTTCTAGTTTCAAAATTGATGTTTACCAATGCGTCCAATTCATTGATTACGATATCAATATTGTCAGGACCAATTCCGGTGCTTGTTACAGAAATTCTTTTTTTGCCTATATAGCCTGTATGGGTGATAAATTCTCTATGTTGGTTTTTAAATTCAATACGGTCGAAATGTTTGCTTACTTCTTTAACCCTGTCCGGATCTCCAACAGTAATAATGGTGTGAGCAATTTCTTCAGGTCTACAATTTACATGGTATACAGCACCTCTGTTGTTGATGATTAGTTCAGAAGCTTCAATCGTTCTCATTTTTATTATATTTAATAAGTCAATTTTTTGATAATTAGTATTTTATATTGTCAATAAAATTACCTTATTTTGTGTGATAAATTGATAAATGCTTCAATTTGTTTAAATGGTCCTTTGGCCGAGTGGCTCAGGCAAAGCTCTGCAAAAGCTTCTACAGCGGTTCGAATCCGCTAGGGACCTCAGAAACGCCTCGGTTATTTCCGGGGCGATTTTATAAACCTATGTTTTCAAAATTCAGTCACATCATTGGATTAACTGCATGCGCAGCAATTATAGGTGCTTGCTTTTTACCCTGGTGCCATTACAATAACATCAACGAAACCTTTACAGGATTTCATGTAACCAGATTTTCAACGGGTAATTACTACGGCAAGGCTGGAAAAATAATCACAATTTTTTCTTTGATTATTTTCCTCCTTATGTTGATTAAAAAGGTATGGGCAAAAAGAATCAATTTGTTTTTGGCAGCATCTTTGTTTGCATACACCATTCGTACCTACATCATTTTTACCAGTGCTTTATTTGAAGGTGAGGTGGATAAAAAAATAGGCATTTATCTGATTGTTTTACTTTCAGCCATCATCTTAATAACCGCTGCATTTCCAAAATTGGATTTGAAATCAGATTAATCTTTCAACTTTGTCCACGTATCTTTCAGGGTCACAGTTCTGTTGAAGATCAATTTGTCTACTCTTGAATCTTTGTCCAGACAAAAATATCCCTTCCGAATAAATTGAAAACGATCATCTTTACCTGCATTTTTCAAAGATGGTTCGATATAGGCCTTTTCAATTACCTGAAGTGAATCCGGATTGATATAGTCCTTGAAATCACCCTCTTCACCGGAGGGGTTTTCCACTTTAAACAAACGGTCGTAAAGTCTAATTTCAGCAGTTTCAGCATGTGCTGCAGATACCCAGTGTATGGTTCCTTTAACAACAATTCCGCTGTTGTCTTGTCCACTCTTGCTTTCCGGAATATAACTGCAATGGATACGCGAAATATTGCCTGAAGCATCTTTTTCAAATGATTCACATTTTACAATGTAGGCGCTTTTTAATCTTACCATGGCGCCCGGAGCCAGTCTGAACCATTTTTTTGCAGGTATTTCCATAAAATCCTCTCTTTCAATCCAGAGTTCTTTTCCAAAGGGGATGCTTCTTACACCCAATGATTCATCAGGACCGTTTTCACTGTTGAGGTATTCTGTTTTATTTTCTTCGTAATTGGTAATAATCAATTTTACCGGGTCTAAAACAGCCATTGCTCTTTTTGCAGTACTGTTTAAATCTTCGCGAAGACAAAACTCCAACAAACTCAGGTCTATTAAATTTTCTCTTTTGGCAACACCAATTTTATCGCAGAAATTACGGATACTTTGCGGTGTATATCCTTTTCTCCTGAATCCACTAATGGTGGGCATTCTGGGATCATCCCATCCATTCACATGTCCTTCCGAAACAAGCTGTAGCAGTTTTCTTTTGCTCATTACAGTGTAAGTCATGTTCAAACGGGCAAACTCATATTGATGAGAAGGGTAGATATTTAATTTTTCAATGAGCCAGTCATACAATTCCCTGTGAGGGATAAATTCAAGTGTACAAATGGAATGAGTGATTTTTTCTATGCTGTCACTTTGACCATGAGCAAAATCATACATCGGATAGATGCACCATTTATCACCAGTACGATGATGATGAGCGTGTTTTATTCTGTAAATAATCGGATCACGCATCAGCATGTTGGGATGGGTCATGTCAATTTTTGCACGTAGTACTTTTTCTCCATCTTTGTACTTTCCTTCCTTCATTTCATTGAAAAGTTGCAAATTTTCTTCAATGCTTCTGCTTCTGAAAGGGCTGTCTTTTCCTGGTTCTGTTGGGGTACCTTTTAAATTTGCAATTTCTTCTGAACTGCTGTCGTCAACATAAGCCAATCCTTTCTTTACCAACAAGACAGCAAATTCAAACAATTGGTCAAAATAATCAGAAGCATAAAATTCATTGGACCAGTTAAACCCCAGCCATTTAATGTCATCCTTGATGCTCTCCACATATTCGGTATCCTCCGTTACAGGATTAGTATCATCAAAGCGAAGATTGGTACTTCCTCCATATTTCAGTGCCAATCCAAAATTTAAACATATGCTTTTGGAATGCCCGATATGAAGGTATCCATTGGGTTCGGGGGGAAATCTCGTGATGATAGAGGAATATTTTCCTGAATTCAGGTCATTTTCAATAATTTCTTCAATAAAATTCAGGCTTTTTTCTTCACTCATAAAATATATTTATTCGGAACAAATTTACAACAAACTAAAATAATTTAAAGGGAGAGTTTGAATGTGCTTGATGAATCACCATTGAAATCAGAATATTTTGGAGAATGAAAGTCCTGCAGTTCCCTGATGATAGAAAGGCAATACTATGCCGATACTCTTTTTGTTTTTCTGTATTTTTTCACGATTTAACAACCCTGAATATAACACATAAGCTAATTTGGTGGAAGCAATACCTACACCTGCTCCCGCAACGACATCATTGAACCAATGTTTATTATTGTACATCCTCAAATAACCTGTCATGCCTGCCATTGCATAACCGGCTATTCCCAATAAAGGGGACACATTTTCATATTCCAGTCTTAACAACTCTGCGGAGGCAAAAGCTTCACTGGTATGACCGGAAGGGAAAGAAGAATAGGCTGACCCATCAGGACGTAATTGCTGTGTTATTTTTTTTGTTGGAATGACCAATGCATTCAATATCATATTGGAGAGTGCATAAATTATTGCAGCATCTTTTAATGAATGTTTCCCTTTGATACCGGATGCATTTAATCCCAATGCTATCAATCCGGGGGTGAATTGTGTGTAATTGTCTATATGATTTTTCTTTTGAAGATCATCAGGCAATACTCGGTTTTGTATTTTAGTGTTTATTGACAGCAAAGATTGATTGTTCAATGCCATTATTCCATAGCCTACAAGACCTAGTGGAATGATAAAGGATTTTTTTCTTATTGAAATTTGATTTGTATGTGTGATTTTACAAACTGAATCCTGCGAATACGTTAATCCATGATGCAAAAAAAATAATACAAAATAAATTAGAATTG
>CAZCOL010000034.1:12173-21404 GCA_964500545.1 uncultured Ferruginibacter sp.
TTTTGATAAGCATTAAAAGAAGGAAGGGGGGACCATTTGCCTCCCGGAACGGTAGCTTTAAAGGGACTCTCTCTTCCTGAAATTCTTTTAAAAATTTGGGTAGTAACACCCATTGTTGCAAATGTTTCTGTCAAATCATAACAGGTTTGAATCGCTTTGTAATCATTTTTTATTTTTCCAAAGATCCAAAGACCACCGGCAATCATCATGCTGGTTCCACCTTCACCCAGCTGGTATAAGCAAGTATTTATGTTTTTGGGAATTTTAATAATTTTAGTCTCCCCAATTTTTAATGGAATATTGTATCGTGTAGTTGCTTCCAATCCTGCATTTAAACTGCTTTTTTTCACCCAATCAATAATTTCCTGGTCTTTAAGCTGTAACAAATATGTTCCTGCTGTCAATCCTGCCAATACCATCCAGTTTTTATTGCGAAATGGACTTTTGGCAATGAAGAGCATGTCTCCAGGGATATTGCTGAAACTTTTTAGAAAATCAGGTTTTTTAAAATACAAGGATACTGTTGAATCATCGTTCAAATTTCTATTATCCTGACTTTTAGCAATATTTACAGAGATAAACAATGGCAGCAATATTATCAACCACTTTTTATACATTTTAACAGTGCTTACAGTTGACAAAATAAAATATTAAGCAGCACCCATTCTTTTTAGGTGAAGGGTATGAGAAATTACAGCATCCCTCATTCTTTTGTACTCAATGTATTTGACATCGAATTCCTCGCAGGTTTTTTTTATGATTTTACTGATTGCGGGATAATGCACATGTGATATTCTGGGGAACAGGTGATGTTCGATTTGAAAGTTCAATCCACCTACGAGCCAGGAAAGTAACTTGTTTTTGGTTGCAAAATTTGCTGTTGTTTGAATTTGATGTAAAGCCCACTCATTTTCAATGTCGTTGTTTTCCTGAGGAATAGGAAATGCTGTTTCTTCAACTGTGTGTGCCAATTGAAAAACGATACTTAATACAAATCCTGCAAACATGCTTAAAGTAAGAAAGCCAATCATCCAGTTTAAAAAACCAACCATGTAAACAGGGATAACAATCATTGCAACGTAGTATCCTATTTTTGCAATCCAGAAAGCAAAATGATCAAAAGCACTTAATTTTTTAATTGGGACTATGCCGATTTTTTTTCTGAAATATTTTTGATAATCTGTTATGAAAACCCAAATGATAAGGAGAAAGCTGTACAAAAACCAAACATAAATGTGTTGGAATTTATGTATACCATATTTTTTTTGTGAAGTACACATGCGCAGTAAGGGTTTGATTTCAATATCGTCATCAACGCCGTCAATGTTTGTATATGTATGGTGAATGATATTGTGTTTGTTTTTCCACATCAGCATACTTGCTCCTAAACCATTAACAGAAAAGGCTGCGATTTTATTCCAGAATTTACTGTTGCTGAAACTTTCATGTCCGCCATCGTGCATCACATTGAACCCTATGGCAGCAGTCAATCCACCCATGATGATGCATTCTGTTAGGGCTAGCAAAGTGTTGGGAGTGAAAAAAACTAAATGGACATACAATGTTATGTAGGTTGACCACAACAAAATGGCCTTAAAATATAATGAGAAATTACCAGTCTGATTGATTTTGTTGTCAGTAAAATATTGCTGAACCCTTTTCTTCACTTCCTGATGAAAATTAGAGTTATTGTTGTTTCTGAATTTAGGTGTTATCATATTGATATTTGTATTTAATGTTGTTAGGTGTTTTGTTTAACCAGTGAATCAAGGTTTTTTAAACCAATTTTTTTAAGGGAAATATAGCCTTCACCGTATTGCACGCCGATTTTTTTTCCTGCTATTTTGTTAATGCTGAATAGGTGTTCGAGGAATTCGGGTTTTGAAATGTAGGTTTCTGGACCATCTACCTCCGGGTGATGAAACTGCGTTTTATATGCTTTTATTGAAGCAATTTTCTTTTCAAAAACTTCAGATATGTCTATGATGAAGTCTGGTTCCAATTGTCTGTCCTGAATATAATGAAAAACATATTTAGGACGCCAGGGCCCTTGGGGTTTTTGTTGTTCAAATGTTTCTATTTTATTTAAACCGGATAAAAAGCAAGCGTCAGAAACCAACTGAGAAGCTCTTCCATGGTCGGGATGCCTGTCTTCCGGTGCATTGCATAAAACAATTTCAGGTTGAAATTTTCTGATTGATTGAATAACTTTAAGCTGTGTATCCTTGTTGTTTAAAAAAAATCCATCAGATAATTGAAGATTTTCTCTGATGTCAAGTCCCAATATTTCAGAGGCATTTGCGGATTCTTCATATCTTATTTTAACTGAGCCTCTGGTGCCCAGTTCACCCTCTGTTAAATCAATCACTCCTGTTTTTTTTCCATTCATTTTTTCCAACAGCAGTAATCCTGAACAACTCAGTTCTATGTCGTCTGGATGAGCTCCAAAGGCTAGGATATCTAATTTCATTAATGTTTAATAAATGCTGCAGGATGCAATATAAAACATTAAGGCTGTATAACAGTAATTGTGGAATAGATGTGAAGTAAAATATTTGGTAAATTATCATAGGGATTGCTTTCGGGATATTTCATTGTATCCATATAGTCTTTGCACTTCAAGTACAATCCTTTCAATCACATGGTCTTCATTCTTTGGATCATAGGGCTGTTTTAAATTACTGTCGAAAAAGAATGCTACGGTTTGATATAACCTTGCAGTTAAACCCCCTTTATATTCCTTTATGATTTCATAACAGTTATTTCCGGTTTCTCTGTTGATCAGTTTCATAAGAATTTTTCCCTGATAAATTGTAAGATTTGTAAGAGGAGTTGTGAATTCCTTTTTCAGTTCCCTGTCTCTTGAGTTGATATATTTTCTTCTGTCTGATTGTTTTTGAATGTTTAAAAGTTTTGCATTGATGTCGTTTAATATCACACCTGCTTTTCTTGCGTAGGGATAGGTAACATAAACAGCATTCCTTAATCGGTTGTATTGTGCCAGTGATTTTTTTTGCTTTTCGGTAAGGGTACTGTAAATGTACAAATTTGACAATACAGAATAAGGAATGGTATCTCCCTGATAGATAATTGCCTCCGTTTTAAGGGTGTCTTTGAAATTAAGCTGAGAAAATGTTGAATTGGACGTAAACAATATTGAAAAAAGAATAAAGAAATGGATAATATGCCTGTAGCTTAAATTCATCACTGTAAATTTATAAAAATCAACTTTCATTTTATTCAATAAAAATTGAAATGTAACCTTTACAATTTGTTAAATTAGGAAACCTGTGATTTTAAGAATCTTTAGTTTGCAAACAGGAACATGTATATCAATCCAATTGAAATGCAGCTTAGAACAATCATTGACATCGTATTTGATAAATTCAATTTTTTGTTGATGCTGATGAAAATTCCGATTGACATGATGATTAATCCAAGCCACACAAGATTGATATATGGGAAAATGTATGATTTTACAGTAATGAAATCAATCAGGCTTTGTGATTCTTTGATACTGATTTTTATTTTTCTGCCTTCACTGACACCAGAAAATTTAACGAATAGATTTTGTGCATAAACCGTATCATCAATTTGAACGATTCCTAAACTGTCAGCTACAAGCGCAGGAGTCGCTTTAAAGTGCAGGCTGTCATTGCTTATAAAAGTCAAATCTGCCATCAATGCAATATCGTTTTCTTTGAAATGGTATTTTTCATTATTTGGATTTTTTGTAACACGGTTTAAAATAAAATACCCCTTGCTGTAGTAGCCCTTTTCACCTTCTCCAAGTATTGTTTCTCTGAATGATGAAGTGTCATTGTTCTTGCTGTCATTTAATGCGAATGATATGTATGTAAATATATCTTTTGTAAGAAATGATTTTGTGTCAGGATTACTACTCATGTTGTTGTCTTTCATGAGGTATACGTCCGGCTTAAGAATGAAATTGTCTTTATTTTTTTTATTCCCATTAAATTCGAGCACATAGAACTTTCGGCCTTTTTCATTACCGGAAGAATCTTTAAGATAGGTGACTTCATATTCCCCCATTGGAGTCGGTACTTGTCTTATTAGGGTCAGATTTTCTGTGGGATTGTCTTGTTTCTTACTTATTGGATCAACTGATGCCGGCAAATTGATGCCATTGACTTTGCTGTCACTAATGATTAACTTGTTACTGCTTGAAATAATCATGCCAATGATCATAAGGGCAAAGCCTGCATGTGAAAGAGATCCTCCACTATTACTGAATTTGCTTTTCAATCCCGTATTGATGTACATAGCATTGGCAACAAATGAGAAAATCATACAGAATGAAGCTGTATAGATCGCACCTAAAAAACCAGCCCCGTGTTTGTAAAATAAAAATGGGTAAATTATTGCAAGCAAACCTGTTATGATGGCTGATACAATTGTAGGGTAAATGATTTTTGATAGAAATATTTTTCGGCCAGTCGATTTGTATTTCAAATATTGAGTAAAAGCTGTAATCAGTCCGATGATGATTGCCACAAGTATCATCACCTTGTTGTATAGAAACTCAGGATCTTCCGGCAATGCCAATTGCCCCCCATGAATTTTAATGATAATATCCTTTAATAATGGTATTTTCCCATAAACCGGAATCGAAGTAATTGCAATAATGAATATGGAAGAGAGGAACAACACAAGTGATCCTAAAAACATCCAGAATTCTCTTGAAGATGTTTCCTCTTCTTTTAAAATAACCGGAATATTTTTTTGATTCCTGAAATAAATAACAAAGATGGGTATAGCAAAAGACAACACAAAAATTCCAATCATTATATTGATGGCTTTTCCTGCCTCAGTGAATGCATGAACGGAAGTGTCTCCCAGGATGCCTGTTCTGGTTAAGAATGTGGAGTACAGAACAAACACAAAACTCAATATTGAAAATAGATAGCTGGCTTTTAATGAATGTCCCGTTGATTTGTATATCAACATTGTATGTACACCAGCAATCATAATAAGCCATGGTACCAAAGAAGCGTTTTCTACTGGATCCCATGCCCAATATCCCCCAAAACTTAAAGATTCGTAGGCCCATTTTCCACCCATCATGATGCCAATACCCAGTATCGCTGCACTAAACAAGGCCCACGGTAAAACAGGCTTTATCCAGCTTCCGTATTTTTTCGATTGCAAACCGGCATATGCAAATCCAAATGGAATGATGGTGGATGCAAAACCCAGAAACAATACAGGAGGATGTATGACCATCCAGTAATTTCTAAGCAATACATTCAAACCAACGCCGTCTTTAATAAACGTGAGATAGTTTGGCTGAGAAAAGATAGGGGCGGGAATTTCGTTACGTGTCAAAGTAAATGGACTATTGCCAATTCTCACACCAAAAAAATAAACTCCCAGTATCATCAGCATCAAAAAAAATTGAGCCAGACTGATAATGGTCATAACTGGAGCTTTCCATTCTTTATTCTTGTTGCCTAAGCCAATGATGCAACCCAATACAACATGCCAAATAGACCAAAGTAAAAAACTACCTTCCTGACCTTCCCAAATACAGGCAAGCAGGTATTTGTATTCAAGTTCTTTGGATGTATGTTTGTAGGCATACATGTATTCAAATAAATGATTGGAGCATATGTAAAAAATAACCGAGAATACCGATAAAATACTGATGCCCTGAATGATGAATAGAGTTAGACCGTATTTTTCCCATTGATTTCTAGATGCAGGATTGTTGGTCCTGGATGCTTTGAAAAAGGCTATTAATGAAATGAATGCGGATACCAATGCGAGAATGACAAAAAAATGTCCTGCTTGTCCGGGTAGTAAATGTTCTCCTTCAAATTTAATCATGTGAGGAATTTGAGTTTATTTAGAACTGTCTTGTTCATTTATTTTCTTTTCCAGCATTTTTTTGTCGTCCTTGTATTTACTGGGACATTTCAACAAAATATCACTGCAATCAAAATATTCATTTTGCATTTTCCCTTTTAACACCAATCGTTCACTTTTTTCTAAGTCTGTTGGTTTATTGTTGTGATAAACTACTTTTGTTTTTCCACCAAGGCTGTCTGTTGCGTAAAATTCTAGGTAATTGGGATTGTTCACAGGGTCAAAGCTTATGGGCATAGATTTATCAAGTTTTGCAATAATATGCACAAATTTCCCTGGCTTGTTTTTTGCTGAATTTATGGTGTCATAAGTGGAAAAATCGACAGAAAATACGAGCAATCCAACAATAAGTAATGCTATCCCTACCAGAATTACGATATGTGTTCTCTTCATTAATTTTTCTTTGCTGCAAAGGTAAATCAAATCAGATAGCAATTCCTTTTCTTATTTTTTAAATGGATAAAAACTTCAATTATCTTTGTTGATAATAATTTATAAGTTTTATGACAGATCTTTCTGGTTTTGATCCGAATTCAGTTGGAAATCCTAATAATAATGTTTTCGGACTGCCATTCTCCGAAAATGATGCGAGGTTGGTTATTTTACCTATTCCTTGGGAAGTTACTGTTAGCTACAATGCAGGAACTGCAAGAGCGCCTGACCATATTTTTACCGCAAGTTTACAGGTTGACCTCTATGATCCTGAATATAAGGATGCCTGGAAACAGGGATTTTTTATGAGAACCCCTGACAAGAAGATTCTGACTAAAAGTGACTACCTCCGCAAAGAAGCTGAACTATATATCAATTTTATTGCACAAGGTGAAAAAGTAGAATCCAATAAGTTCATGACAAAAACCTTGAAGGAAATCAATCAGGGAAGTGTCTTTTTAAACGATTGGGTTTATGAACAAACTACTGATTTATTAAAGAAGGGTAAATTGGTTGCCTTGCTGGGGGGCGATCACAGTACACCTCTTGGTTTTTTAAAAGCAATTGCTGATAAATATGACAACTTCGGTATACTTCAAATTGATGCTCATTGTGATTTGAGAAATGCTTATGAAGGATTTAATTTTTCTCATGCTTCCATCATGTACAATGCGCTGGAGCAAGTACATTCTTTGTCTAAATTGGTTCAGGTAGGCATCAGGGATTATTGCGAGGAAGAATTAGATTTTATTAATAACAGCAAGGGTAAGGTGGTAACTTATTTTGACAAAGACATTAAAACTCGTCAATACGAAGGGGAGACTTGGAAAAATATTGTTGATGAAATAGTCAATCATTTACCACAAAATGTATTTATCAGCTTTGATATTGATGGGTTAGATCCCAAACTTTGTCCACATACCGGTACACCGGTTCAAGGTGGTTTTGAAACTGAACAAGTTTTTTATCTGCTTAATAAACTGTTCAAGTCCGGAAAAAAAATCATTGGTTTCGATTTAAATGAAGTTGGAGTAAGTAACAATGAATGGGATGAAAATGTAGGGGCGAGGGTGTTATATAAACTTTGTAATTTATTAACTGCCAGCAATCCGATTAATGAATAGTTTTACCATCGTCATTCCCAATAGCAAAGCTTCTAACTACAGAACAGTAACTATTATTATTGCGCTGTTGAATGTGATTGTCATTACTTATTTTCATCATTATGTTGCAAAGCAAAAAACCATTGATTTTTATTTTACTGAAGTAGGGTACATTTTTTTGTTACCTCCTTTAATCAGTTACTTTATTTATAAGAAGGGGAGGGCATTTTCCATGGGTTCAATCGCTTTTGGTAATTTTTTAGCTGCGATAGTTTGGTGGACCATCAGTACCTGGTATTTGGGATTGCTTTCAATGGTTTTTTCCATTCTTGGATTTTATGCTTTAAAATCAACCTTTACTATACTCATCAATATGAATGGTATTTTTTATCCTTCTTTCCCATCAAAAAAAATTCAGTGGAATGAATTACAAAATGCTGTCCTGAAAGACAATATCCTTACTATTGATTTCAAAAACAACAAACTGATTCAGCATACATTAATCGAAATCGATAATGGAGGGCTTGATGAGGCTATAGTGAATCAATTTTTTCAATCTAAAATCCAACAATATAAATAAATCATGAGTCCGCTAAATCAATCTCCATATTTGATGTATTCCGATGGAAATGGGAATATTTTCGAAGATACCAGTTTGTATGTAGTTGGAAGAAGCGGGTGGGATGCCTTTCCAATTTCTGTTGATGATTGGATTGAATTGCCTGAAGGTGGTCAGTTGTACGAATTGCCGGGAAGAAGAGGAATTGGTATTGATGTAGAAAGCGGTGAAATGCGTTTATGTGAAAAGGGGTGGGCTGTTGCTGCATTTATTCCCCCGGCGCATACAGGGTTATTCATGGCTGCCTATGAAACGTTGCCCGATGCACCTACATTGCCATTGTTTTGCTATACTGCTGCCGGCTGGTATAATGACCAGTTGTTTGTTCCTGCAGTACGAATTGAAAAAGACATTCGTCAGGAAGCTTCCGGATATGATGATGATTTGATTCATAATGGTTACGACAAATTGATTTCTGCTTATCCTGACAATCGATTGGTTAAACATTTAATGGACAATTGCTGTATGACCTACACATGTCCGGCTGCAAGGAATTTGGCATTGGGCAGATGGGAATGCCCTGTACCAGTTTCTCCGGCTTGTAACGCCAATTGTATTGGTTGTATTTCATTTCAACCTGAAGATGAAACAATTTTCAGTACGCAGGACAGATTGACATTTAAACCCTCTGCTGAAGAAATTGTAGAATTTACAGTTCCTCATTTGGAAACAGCTCCATTTCCAATCATCAGTTATGGTCAGGGCTGTGAAGGAGAACCTTTATTGATGTGGGAAACCATAAAGGAGTCTATTATTGAAATCAGAAAACATACACCCAAAGGCAGCATCAATATCAATACCAACGGTAGTAAACCGGATGCTGTGAAAGTATTGTGTGAAGCGGGATTGAACAGTATTCGAGTAAGTACAAATTCTGCAAGAAAAGATATTTATACAGCTTATTATAAACCCAATAATTATCAGTTTGAAGACATTGTTGAGAGTTTGAAAATAGCCCGATCTTTTGGAGCGTGGACAAGTATCAATTATTTTGTTTTTCCCGGTATGACAGACAGTATTGAAGAATATGAGGCATTGAGAAAATTGATAAAAGATACAGATTTATGTATGATTCAATGGAGGAATTTTAATATTGACCCCGACTGGTATCTGGAAAAAATAAATGTTTCTGATACAGGAGAATGTATGGGTGTTAAACAAATGATGGAGTTGATTAAAGAAGAATTCCCT
>CAZCOL010000035.1:0-10415 GCA_964500545.1 uncultured Ferruginibacter sp.
TTATTTCAGAATGTATCATAAGCTGGCCGGTATGACCGGAACAGCAGAAACCGAAGCCGCAGAATTGTGGAGTATTTATAAGTTGGATGTAGTCACCATACCTACTAACGTGCCGGCTATACGCAAAGATGACCAGGATAAAGTTTATAAAACCAAACGCGAGAAATATAAAGCGGTAATTGATGAAATAGAAATCTTGCGCAATGCAGGCCGGCCAACACTGGTTGGAACTACTTCTGTGGAAGTTAGTGAATTGTTGAGCAGAATGTTGAAGCAAAAAGGAATTCCACACAATGTATTGAATGCCAAACAGCACTCTAAAGAAGCACAGGTAGTTGCAGAAGCGGGCTTGGCTGGTGCCGTAACTATTGCAACCAATATGGCAGGACGTGGTACCGATATTAAACTTGGCCCCGGTGTAAAAGATGCAGGAGGGTTGGCGATTTTGGGAACAGAGCGTCATGAAAGTCGTCGTGTAGACAGGCAGTTGAGGGGACGTGCCGGAAGACAAGGAGACCCTGGAACCTCCAACTTCTTTGTTTCCTTGGAAGATGATTTGATGCGCATGTTTGGAAGCGAAAGAATTGCAGGATTGATGGACAGAATGGGTTATAAAGAAGGAGAAGTGATTCAGCACAGCATGATTACCAAGAGTATTGAACGGGCTCAGAAAAAAGTTGAAGAAAACAATTTCGGTATACGCAAACGTTTGTTGGAGTATGATGATGTGATGAACAAACAGCGTAATGTGGTATATGGCAGAAGAAACCATGCATTGTTTGGAGAAAGACTTGCATTGGATTTGGATAACGCCTTTTATGCAGTCGCAGAAGCACTGGTCTTCAATTTCAAGGAAACTCTAAACTACGAAGACTTCAAATTATCCGCGATTGTACATTTTGGTATTGATACAAGTTTGACAGCTGAAGCATTGGATAAAGAAACTGAGGCAGAACTTACAGTGAAGTTGTACAGCGAAGTAATGGCACATTACGCACAGAAAAAATCCTCTATTGTTTCACAAACAATGCCCATCATTCAAAATATCAGAAAAGAACAGGGGAGCCATATTGAAAATGTATCGGTTCCATTTACCGATGGGAAAAAGGCCATTAACTCGCTTGTAAAACTTAATAAATATTTCGAAACGGAAGGTAAGGAGTTGATGTCCTCCTTGGAGAGAAATATCACGCTTGCCATTATAGATGATGCCTGGAAGGAACATCTTCGTGCAATGGACGATTTACGTCACAGTGTACAAACAGCAGGATATGAACAAAAAGATCCTCTGGTAATCTATAAAATTGAGGCTTTTGCAGCATTCAAACAAATGAACGATCAGGTAAACAAGGATATTGTAAGCTTTTTAAGTCATGCTCAAATTCCGTTGGAACAAACCAATCAAAGGCAAATAAAAGAGGGAAGGGAAAGAAAAACAGACATGAGTAAAATGAATGTAAACAAAGCTCAGATTGATGCGACGGGTCAAGATTATGCAGCGAATGAAAATGATTACTATGATCCATCTGCTCCTATCAAACAGGAACCTATAAGAGTAGAGCCTAAAACAGGACGAAATGACCCATGCCCATGTGGCAGCGGAAAAAAATTCAAGCAATGTCATGGCAGAGAATCATAATTGTAATTGATTTTTTTATTTCAGTAATTAAATGAAAAAACTATTATTATTCATCTTGATTAGTTCAACTCATTTGACTGCTATAGCTCAGCGGTTTATAAATGATACAGCTGAAAATGGTTTTTCTATTATCCATAAAGATGAGAGAATAGATTTGCTAGGCAAAAAGATGGCAGAATACAATGAGAGCCTGGCTGAGAAAATTCAAATGGTAGATGGTTACAGATTAATGCTGTTGAATACTACAGACAGAAATTTTTCTATGCAGGTAAGGGCAGCCTTGTTACAGCAATTTCCTGAGCACAAATTATACATGACTTTTTTATCTCCTTACATAAAAATAAAACTTGGAAATTTTCTTGACAAGAAAGAAGCAGAAAAGTTGCGCAAACAAATCTTGGATTTAAAAATAGTTACAGGGAATATTTATATCCTTCCGGAGAAAGTTGAACAGAAGCCGGTGGAAAAAACAACTGTAGGAGATGATCAGTAGTAGAAATTAATTATGACATTTTGTTTTTTTCTTAAAACAAATATCAATCATTGTCAACTTTGCATCATGCTTGAAAAAATAAAACAACTTGCTAAAAATTACGCACCTGAATTCATTGATGTTCGACATCATTTGCATGCAAATCCAGAATTGAGTTACGAAGAGTATAAAACATCTGCATTCATTCAGCAAAAATTAACTGATTGGGGCATTCCATTTGAAATAAAAGCTCTTACCGGTGTTGTCGGTTTGATAAAAGGGAAAAACCCTGAAAAGAAAGTAATTGCACTTCGTGCAGATATGGATGCACTGCCAATACAAGAAGAGAATAAAGTTTCATACAAATCTACAATTCCGGGGATTATGCATGCCTGCGGCCATGATGTTCATACAACCTGTTTATTGGGCGCTGCAAAGATTCTGCAAGAAACAAAAGAAAATTGGGAGGGCACAGTAAAATTAATTTTTCAACCCGGAGAAGAAAAAAATCCCGGAGGAGCCAGTTTGCTTATAAAAGAAGGAGTTCTTGAAAATCCTGTCCCGGAAAAAATATTTGCATTGCATGTACATCCAGGAATGGAAGTTGGAACTTTTAGTTTCAGAGGAGGAAAGGTAATGGCCAGTGCAGACGAAATATACATTACCATCAAATGTAAAGGCGGACATGCCGCAGCACCTCAGTACACAGCTGATTCAATTTTAATTGCCTCACATCTTGTCATCAGTCTCCAACAAATTGTCAGCAGAAACAACAATCCTTTTAATCCAACCGTATTGTCCATTACTGCGGTCAACGGGGGAAATACAACAAATGTAATTCCATCTGAAGTAAAGCTAATGGGAACATTGAGAGCAATGAACGAGGAGTGGAGATTTGAAGCGCATGAATTGATTATTCGTCAAACCAAAGAATTGGTAACCGCAATGGGGGCAGAAGCGGAAGTGAGGATAGATGTAGGTTACCCGTTTGTTTTCAATGATGAAAAGTTGTCACAACAGGCAAAAGAGTTGGCTGAAACCTATGCAGGCACCGAAAATGTGTTTGAAACGGAGTTAAGAATGGGGGCGGAAGATTTTGCTTACTACAGTCATAAAATACCGGGTTGTTTCTTCAGATTGGGAGCGGGTAACAAAGAAAAAAATATTCTCAGCAATGTACATACTCCGACTTTTAATATTGATGAATCTGCCATTGAAAATGGAATAGGAATGATGGCATGGTTGGCTATCAGTGGATAGGAAAAATTAATTGCGTACATTGTCCATAAATCTTTAGTTATGAAAATAGCGTTTCATGGCGCGGCAAGGACTGTAACAGGATCCAAGCACCTCATTACACTTACAAACGGAAAAAAACTATTATTGGATTGTGGTATGTTTCAGGGTATGGGAACCGAAACAAATGAACTTAACAGCACTTTCGGATTCAATCCTAAAGACATCAGTCATGTTGTCTTATCTCATGCTCATATTGATCATTGCGGATTGTTGCCTAAACTTATCAAAGACGGATATAACGGTAAAGTATATGCGACACCTGCTACAATAGATTTGGCAAAAGTATTGATGGAGGATTCTGCGGGTATCCAGGAAACGGATGTGCAGTTTGAAAATAAAAAAAGAGCTTTGTTGGGCTTGCCTTATTTAAAACCTCTTTACACAACTGAAGATGCATTGATTGCAGCAGATCATTTTGAATCTGTAGACTACAACACCTGGCATAAAATTGATGATAATTTTGAATTTTGTTTTACCGATGCCGGGCATATCATAGGAAGTGCGGCCGTTCATTTGAGAATCAATGAAAACGGAAAAAAAAGTACCCTTACTTTCAGCGGAGACGTAGGACGTTACAGAGATATAATTTTAAAATCACCGGCAGTGTTTCCACAAGCTGATCATATCATATTGGAATCAACTTATGGCAATAGTTTGCATGACGAACATCAGGCAAGTACGGATTCATTGTTGAAATGGATAGAGCATACCTGTCTGAAGAAAAAGGGAAAATTAATTATTCCGGCATTTAGCGTTGGCAGAACACAGGAAATTCTTTACTCGCTAAATCAGTTGGAATTAGAAAACAGATTGCCCAATTTAGAATATTTCGTGGATAGTCCTCTAAGCACTAAAGCCACACAAATCATTAAAAGTTTTCCTCAATATTTTAATGCTCGAATTCAGAAAGTTTTGTTGAGTGACAATGACCCATTTGAGTTTAAGGGATTGAAGTTTGTGAAGTCAGTGGATGAATCCAAAATGCTCAACTACTACAAAAATCCTTGTGTGATTATTTCTGCAAGTGGGATGGCAGAGGCAGGAAGAGTTAAACATCATATCAGTAACAATATCGAAAACAGCAAGAATACTATTTTGTTGACAGGTTATTGTGAACCGCGTTCATTGGGAGGAAGATTGATGAATAGACCCAATGAAGTAACCATATTTGGTCAGTCACACGAGGTGAATGCTGAAATTGCAGAGATGAGAAGCATGAGTGCTCATGGCGATTATGATGACCTATGTCAATTTTTGGCATGTCAGGATCCTAGGTCTGTAAAAAAACTCTTCATCGTTCATGGAGAATATCCCGTTCAGATTGATTTTCAGAAACGACTGATCAGAAAAGGCTATATGGATGTGGAAATTCCATCTATGCATCAGGAAATAGGGTTGGGTTGATTCCTGAAGAGTATTTATTTTTTTGAACTAATTCAAGGTATAACGAATAGCCAGTCCAAGTCTACCTGGTTCAAATGTATTCGTTGCTTTATTATTATTATTTAAATTAAAAGCAGGTCGCCAATCCAAATTAATGCTAATTGGCACATCAGGCAATTTAGTGTCAATTCCGAACATTGGTCTTAACAATACATTAGAACCCCCTTTAAATAATAAAAAACTTGGACCAAAACCTCCATACCATTTGATGACCTTTGTATTTTTTAAGGGGCCATGAAATTGGTAGTAGCCTCCTATCGAGGTAATACCCGATCCAAAAACAAGTTCAGTTTGAATAGCTGAAGTTTTGTTGATTAAATACTTGTAGCTTGGCCCTACCAGTGTAACATTACTTCCAAAATCAATTCCCAATCCAACCGCACTTTTGTACTTGTATTTACTTTGAGCAAATAATAATGATGGCAAGATAAATGACAAACAAAAAATAATGTAAAATCGTTTCATGATATTGTTAATTTGAATTTCAAGAAAATAGATGTTGTAAAAATAAGATTTTTTAAAATTCGTATTCAATTAAAATAGGCGCAGAAATGCATGAGGAATTCAACAATTTGACGGGTTGTTTATGACCATAGCCCACCGTTTAAACGGTGGGCTATGGTAAAATGCGGAAAATCCTCGCCATTTAATGAGGTTTTAAAACCAATATCACATCACACAAATATATTACCTCTTCTATTTCCTTCGATTATTAAACCCGCATTGCTTTGAATATATCTTTGAAAAATTACTATCATTACCGTAATATCTTTTTAAAAAAACCAATTGTTAACTACTAAACCATTCGTAACTCTTGTGAAATTTTTTCGATTAAACAAACAAGATTATTGTGCTGAATTGTAAAAAAAGATACAAAGAAAGTTTGTGGATTGGATGGATTGGTAGAGGTGCAATGAAATGCGCTAACTATAAAGCATCCGAAATAAGTTCAAATTTATTTTTATTTCATAATATTTTGTCCAACCCTTATGGACGCAATCAGGACGCAAAAAAATAATGAAATAGAGTAGGTAAAACTGGACAACTCTGAACAAGCGTTCAAAGTAGACAATAGGATAAATGCTAGTCTGGGAGAGGGTTTAAACGAAAAAACCTGTCGGTTGACAGGTTTATCAGTGTACCACGTACGGGACTCGAACCCGTGATTCCTCCGTGAAAGGGAGGCGTCTTAACCTCTTGACCAACGCGGCAGCGTATTTTTTGGACGGCAAAGATAGGATGGATATCGATTTTATCCAAACTTTTTTTAAATAATAAAATAAAATCAATTATAGTGTATGTTGAATGTGTTATTTGTAGAATCTTCATCAAATACAGCAAATCGATTTGACAATATTCATTCATTAATTAAGTTAATTTAAACACACAAATCGTAATTTTGCACCGAAAAAAGTTTTAAACAATAATATTTATCAATTATGAGTACAATTAAAGTTGCTATCAATGGTTTCGGACGTATCGGTCGTCTTGTGTTTCGTCAAATTTATAATATGCAGGGAATTGATGTGGTGGCTATCAATGATTTGACAAGTCCTGCAACATTGGCTCATTTGTTGAAATATGATAGTGCTCAGGGGAGATTTAGTGAGAATGTCACACACACCGACAACGCAATTGTTGTGAATGGACATGAAGTTAAAATTTACGCTCAAAAAGATCCTGCACAAATTCCCTGGGGAGCCCACGGAGTGGACGTTGTGATTGAAAGTACAGGATTCTTTACCGATAAAGATAAAGCAGCAGCACATCTTACAGCCGGTGCAAAAAGAGTGGTAATCTCCGCTCCTGCAACTGGCGATCTGAAAACGGTCGTTTTCAATGTAAACCATGCTATTCTTGATGGAAGTGAGACTATCATCAGCTGCGCCAGTTGTACCACCAACTGCTTAGCCCCAATGGCTAAAGTGCTTAATGACCATTTTGGAATTATTACTGGAATCATGAGTACCATTCATGCTTATACCAATGATCAAAACACTTTGGATGCACCTCATCCAAAAGGCGACCTTCGTCGTGCAAGAGCCGCTGCAGGAAACATCGTTCCCAATAGTACAGGTGCTGCAAAAGCGATTGGTCTTGTTTTGCCCGAACTAAAAGGTAAGTTAGATGGGGGAGCACAAAGAGTTCCTGTAATCACAGGCTCCGTAACTGAATTGTATTCTATTTTGGAAAAACCTGCAACTGCTGATTCCATTAATGCTGCTATGAAAGCCGCTGCCAATGAGAGCTTTGGTTATAATGAAGATGAAATCGTCAGTAGTGATGTGATAGGCATACATTTCGGTTCTTTGTTTGATGCCACGCAAACAAAAGTAATGACAGTAGGTGACAAACAAATGGTTAAAACTGTCAGCTGGTACGACAATGAAATGAGTTATGTATCTCAGTTGGTTAGAACGGTTAAACATTTTGCAGGATTGATTTCTTAATATGTTGAATAGTTTAATTCTTTTCGCTGGTTTAATGTTTAATTCGCTATGCTGGTTGAATTGTATCTTCATTAGTATTGTCATAAACTATTAAACTCAAAACCCAAAAAATGCCCTCTTTCAATAATTACAATTTTTCCAACAAAAAAGCCCTTGTTCGCGTTGATTTCAATGTCCCATTGAATGACCAATTAGAAATTACGGATGATACCAGAATGACGGCAGCAATTCCAACCATCAATAAAATCTTGAATGATGGGGGATCTGTAATTTTAATGAGTCATTTGGGCCGACCAAAAGACGGGCCAATCGATAAATATTCATTGAAACATATTCTCAATCATTTAAAAGGCTTGTTACCCCAAACCAAAGTGGATTTTGCAAATGATTGCATTGGTTCTGAGGCTGTTGATAAAGCACAAAATTTAAAAAGCGGAGAAGTATTGTTACTGGAAAATCTGCGTTTTTATAAAGAAGAAGAAAAGGGGGATAAAGCATTTGCTGAAAAATTAAGTAAACTTGGTGATGTGTATGTTAACGATGCATTCGGTACCGCTCATAGGGCACATGCATCAACTGCAGTGATTGCCGATTTTTTTTCTGAAGACAAAAAAATGTTTGGTTTGCTGATGGAAGCCGAAGTGGTAAGCGCTGAAAAAGTATTGCACCATGCCGAAAAGCCATTTACAGCAATCATCGGTGGTGCCAAAGTCAGCGACAAAATATTGATTATAGAAAATTTACTGCAACGTGCTACCGATATCATCATCGGTGGAGGAATGGCTTATACTTTTTGGAAAGCTCAAGGTAAAATTATTGGCAACTCCCTTTGCGAAGACGATCGTTTGACTTTAGCAAATGATATTTTGCAAAAAGCAAATGCTGCGGGTGTTAAAATCCATCTGCCAATTGACAGCACCATCGCTGATAAATTTGCAGCTGATGCACAAACTACCAACTGTGAAAGTTATGGTATTCCTTCTGGTTGGATGGGATTGGATATTGGACAAAAAGCCATTGCAGATTTCAGAGAGGTCATTCTGAAAAGTAAAACCATCTTGTGGAATGGTCCAATGGGTGTGTTTGAAATGGAAAAATTTCAGCTGGGGACAAAATCTATTGCGTTGGCTGTAGCAGAAGCAACAGCAAAAGGAGCCTTCAGTTTAATAGGTGGGGGAGACAGTGTTGCTGCCATCAATAAATTTCATCTCGCCTCTCAAGTTAGTTATGTTTCTACAGGAGGTGGTGCTATGCTTGAATATTTTGAGGGAAAAGAATTGCCTGGAATTGCAGCTGTTAAAAAAGGATAAGATATTGACTACTTTTTCTTTGCAAGCTCCTGAAGTAATTTCCATTGATGACTGATGGTTTCCTTTAAAAAACCAATTTCAGCTTTTTGCTTTTCAATTGTTTCCTTGCATTTATCTTTTTTTGAAATTTCTGCCTTAGTATCCTCAATCAAATTGTCTAAATTATTTAATTCACCATTTTCCAGTATCTCTACATCTATGCTCAGTGCTTCTGCAATTTCCAGCAATGTGTATTTGTTGATGATTCCCGTCCTTTCAAAATAAGAGACCATTGACCTTGTTTTACCTATTTTCTTAGCAAGGTCATCTTGTTTCATGCCATTGTAGGATCTGATTCTTTTTATTTTTTGTCCTATATGTGAGTTATTTTTTTTCACAATTGCAATAGACAAAAAAAACGATTATCAAAAAGCAAATAAATTTGCAAAATGAAAATAGTTTATTAATTTTAATATCGATTACAAGTCATGCTATCTTTAAAAACGTAACAATGCAAATTAAAATAATTGAATTGAAATAAGACAATCATTATTTGAAATGATTGTTAGGCTGAAAGCTTGTATTTTCCTATGTTATAAAACATTTTAGAAGCTCAACATAAAAATTCCCGATCTGTTTTTACAGTCGGGATTTTTTTATGAAATTAATTAACTGAAAAAGTTACCATCCACCACTTGCGCCACCACCACCAAAGCTGCCGCCACCAAAACCCCCAAAGCCACCTCCGCCGGAGCTGCCACCCGATCCGCCAAATCCCCCGCCCATAGGAAAGAACATAGGGCCTCCCCAACCACGATTCCCTCTGCCACTAATCATGGATCCACCTCCGCCCCCACGCGAGGTAAAGGATAAAAATAAAATCACAAGAATCACCAGCATTAATATTTTTCCACCTGATTTTCCTTTATCTTTTTTTCCAGGAGCTTTATATTCTCCTTTAACAGCCTTAATAATGGCATTGGTTCCTTCATCAATTCCTCTGTAATAATCATTGCCTTTAAAGTTGGGCTTTACTACATCATCAATGATATGCTTGGCAGTAATATCGGGTAACGCACCCTCCACACCATAACCGGTGGAAATATTTATTTTTCTGTCTCCGGTTGAAATAAGAAATACTACTCCATTGTTGTAATCTTTTCCACCCACACCCCACTCACGGCCAAGCTTAAGCGCATAATCACTGATTTCGTAATCGTTCAGCGAAGACACTATTACAACTGCAATTTGAGTGGAGGTGCTGTCGTCAAATGCAACTAATTTTTTTTCTAAAGCAATTTGCTGATCTGCTGTAAGTGTATTGGTATAGTCATTTACAAGTTTAGGAGGACTAGCTCTTTGCGGAATACCCTGACCGAATACAACTAAGATACTGGTACTAAATAAAAAAGAGATAAATAAATACTTGAAGAATTGCATGTAGCGGAAATTATTTATTTGCCAAAAATGATATCATCCGGCAATTCGTTTTTATCGTCTGAAGCGTTGTAAGGAAATTTTTCTATGAGTGCATTGCCTACTTCTGCAATGCATTTCAAAATCCCATCTGTTAAATTATTTTCTTTGAAATGGCCTATCATTTGTGAAACCTGGTGATTCCAGAATTCAGTGCCAACTTGTTGATGAATGCCTTCATCCCCAAACAAGGCAACTTCTTTGTCTTTAACAGCTAAATATAGCAATACAGCATTTCGTTGTTTGGTTTGCTGCATGTTCATTTTGAAGAAAACTTCAGAAGCCCTGTCAATAGTATTTACAAGAGGATTTCGGGATTCAATATAAATTCTGATTTCCCCGCTTGT
>CAZCOL010000035.1:10515-20983 GCA_964500545.1 uncultured Ferruginibacter sp.
CCGATAAGAATCATTTTACTTGTACTCATACAATAATTTTTTTGTAAAATTAGTCAATAATGCTTTCACTAAATTGTTAAATCCCTTAAACATTAAACCTTGAACTACTGAACCCTTAAACCGTATTAGTACCCGGCTTTCCCTCCTCCTATATTTTCAATCGGATGCCAGGTTGTTTTAACTTCCTGAAAATCATTGATGAAATAAGGGGATTGGGTGTCTTCATCCATCCATTTTTTTGATTCATACAAAACCACTCGTTTGATATTCAATGCAGCTTTTTCTTTGATGATTTGTTGCATGGCTTTATCTGTTTCACAAAAGCAAGTAGCATTTACATCCATGTGGTCTGCAAAATAGGTCAGCAGCTCAGAAACTTTGCCGGTTAATATATTCACCACGCCACCTGGTAGGTCAGAGCTATTCAACACTTCAGCAAAAGTGACACCACATAATGGTTTTTTTTCTGAAGCGAGCATTATACAAGTATTTCCTCCAGCAATAACAGGCGCCATGATAGAAATCATACCAATCAATGAATTTTCCTGAGGAGCAATAGCAGCAATCACACCCATTGGCTCCAACACAGAGAAATTAAAATGAGAGGATGCAACAGGATTTACACTGCTGAATACCTGCTGGTATTTATCGCACCAACCACTGTAATATATTAGTCTATCTATTGAAAGATTGACTTCGTTTTCAGCATTCACTCTTGATGAGCCTTGTTTCATCAGTTCATCAATAAATTGTACTTTTCTTCCTTCCAGCATTTCGGCAATGCGGTACAAAATTTGTCCGCGATTGAAAGCAGCTCTGCCACTCCATCCTCCAAAGGCACTACGGGCACTTCCAACAGCATCTCGGAAATCTTTTCGCGAACTAAGGCAAACATTGGCCAGTTGCTCACCTTTAGGGCTATACGCAATATAAGTTCTGCCAGATTCCGTTCTGGGAAATTGTCCGCCGATATAAATCTTGTATGTTTTAAGTACTTCTATTCTTTTTGTTGTTGCCATGGTATTATAGTTTAAGTCACTACGCTAATATAATGTTCAAGTCGCTTCGCTGGTTCAATAGTTTAAATCACTGCGTTGGTTTAATGTTTGAATCGCTAAGTTGGTTTAATTGTTTAAATCGCCTTGCTGGTTTAATGGTTTAAATCACTACGTTGGTTTAAAGGTTGAATCTTTTCACTGGTTGAAAATCATTAATCATTAAACATTAAACTTTAAACCTTAAACCTTAAACCTTTGTCCTCAATCCTTAAATCTTTTTTCTAAATCCATCAATTTTGGTTTTTTGCAAGTAAAGAATCAGGCCATGTATCATGGAACTAATTCTTGAAACCGATTTAAACAGTTCTTCAAACTGCTGCAATTGAATATAATTCCTATCTAATGCTCGATACAATTGCGACCTCAGTTCACCGCAAGACCCTTTTGAATATCCTAAAAATTGAATAAACTCAGCCCTTGTGCCTCTTTCAAATCCTTCTGCTATGTTGTCCATAATTGAACCGGAAGAACCCTCAATTTGGTTAATCAATCTATAGTTGTTTTCAAAACTTTTTTCTTGAATTAAAACACCAATTTTTTTATTTAACATTCTACTTTCTTTCCACGCATCCAAATCTTCAAATCTTTTTATGGTAGACATTTTTTATTTCAAAATTCATAAAGTCAATTAAAATCGACTCGAGAAAAAAACGATCATTAAGACGTTTTATATTCAAAACTCTTAAACCTTAAACTCTTAAACCTTAAACTCTTAAACCTTAAACCATTTAACCTTAAACCATTAAACCTTAAACCCCCACATACCCCTCCAATCCATGCAATCCGCCCTCTCTGCCAAAACCACTTTCTTTGTACCCGCCAAAAGGAGAGGTAGGATCAAATTTATTGTAGGTGTTTGCCCAAATCACACCGGCTCTTAATTTTGAAGTCATATTGAAAATTTTAGAGCCTTTGTCTGTCCATACTCCTGCTGACAATCCAAAAGGAGTGTTGTTTGCTTTTTCAATGGCTTCATCCTCTGTTCTGAAAGTTTGAATCGCCAATACGGGCCCAAAAATTTCTTCCTGAGCAATTCTGTTGGATTGTGCAACATTTGTAAAAATAGTTGGCCTGCAATAAAAACCTTTCTTAGGAATATTGCAAGAACTTTGAAACATTTCGGCTCCTTCCTGTTGTCCGATTTTCAGGTATTTATGGATGACTTCCAGTTGTTGTTTTGAATTGATCGCACCTATGTCAGTATTCTTATCCAATGGATCGCCAACAATAAGAGACTCCATTCTGTCCTTCAGTTTATGCAAAACAATTTTATAAACAGATTCCTGTACAAATAGTCTGGAACCTGCACAACATACATGCCCCTGATTAAAGAAAATTCCATTTATTACACCTTCAACGGCCTGATCAAGAGGAGCATCGTCGAATATAATATTGGCTGCTTTTCCTCCTAATTCAAGGGTTGCTTTTTTATTGGTTCCTGCAATAGCTTTTTGAATGATCTTTCCGACTTCAGTAGATCCTGTAAAAGCTATTTTATTGATGCCAGGATGATTAACAATGGCTGCTCCTGTGGCACCTGCACCGGTTATGATATTCACAACACCGGGAGGAAGATCTGCTTCTTGAATGATTTCAGCCAATTTAAGAGCAGTTAAAGGGGTGGTTTCTGCTGGCTTTAAAACAATAGTATTACCAGTTGCCAATGCCGGAGCTATTTTCCAGGCTGCCATTAACAAAGGAAAATTCCATGGAATGATTTGTCCGGCTACTCCCAATGGCTTCGGATTTCTGTTGGGAAAAGCATATTCTAGTTTATCTGCCCAGCCTGCATAATAGAAAAAATGATTGGCTGCTGTTGGCACATCAAAGTCCCGGCTTTCTCTAATGGGCTTTCCTCCATCTAATGTTTCAATGACTGCCAATTCTCTGGCTCGTTCCTGAATCATTCTGGCGATGCGGTAAATATATTTGGCTCTTTCTTTTGCAGAAGTTTTTTTCCAAACTTTTTCATAGGCGTTTCTTGCTGCAGCAACGGCTTTGTTAACATCTGCGCCATTTGCCTCAGCCACAGAAGACAATTTTTCTTCATTTGCGGGGTTGATGGTATTGAAATACTTTTTTGAAGATGGTTTCTCAAATTTACCATTGATAAACAAATCGTATTTATCAGCAATGTTGGCAATTGACTTACTTTCAGGTGCCGGCGCTAAACTACGGGAGCTGTCAAATGAAAGTTTAATAGTGTTATTTTTTTTAGTTGCCATAATTTAAAAGAATCGTTCGTAATAGTGTGATATAGTTTTCCTTTTATTGAATTATTGTTGGAATAAACATTCAACGATGAATAAGTTTAATTAGTCAATTGCAAAATAATCTGCTGATTGATAAACACCTGTTTTTTGTTTCATTAATTGCATTAAAATATCATTAGCCAGACTGCTTGCACCAAATCTGAACCATTCGTTGTTCATCCATTCTTCACCTAGTACTTCATTCAACATCACTAAATAATGAAGGGCTAATTTTGCTTTTGAAATACCGCCAGCAGGCTTCATCGCAATCTTCTTACCTGTTTTGTAATAAAAGTCGCGAATAGCTTCCAGCATTACAAGTGTAACGGGCATAGTAGCTGCAGGTGAAATTTTTCCGGTGGAGGTTTTAATAAAATCCGCACCTGCATACATGGCAATATCACTTGCTCTTCTTACTTTATCATAAGAACCCAGTTCGCCGGTTTCCAGAATTACTTTTAATCTTGCATCACCACAAGCTTCTTTGACAGCTGCAATTTCATCAAAAACAAAATTGTATTCTCCCTGATGGAATTTCCCTCTGGAAATAACCATATCTATTTCATCGGCACCTTGGCTGATGGCGAATTTAGTATCCCTTAGTTTTACATCCTTGGTAGATTGTCCGCTGGGAAAAGCCGTAGCAACTGAGGCGACTTTAATTCCGGAATCTCCCAATGCTTTTTTTGCAACGCCCACCATCGAGGGGTAAACGCAGACAGCTGCAACAGTTGGTAAACCCGGATATACATCATGCAAATGAATAGCTTTATAGCAAAGTTGCTTTACTTTTCCATTCGTGTCTTTTCCTTCGAGGGTAGTAAGGTCTATCATATTCAGCGCAAGTTTCAATCCGTTTATTTTGGTTTCGTTCTTGATGCTGCGTTTGGTAAATCGAGAGGCTCTTTCCTCAATGCCTACCTGATCTACTCTTGGAGTTAATGAAAAATCCGATATTTTTTTTAATTCAGTCATTTCAGAATTGAGGATTATTTATTTTTTAAAATTAAGCAATTAATCGCTCTAACGATGAAGCAATCATTTTTTCTACTGCTGCATTCCCGTCCTTTGAATATGCCTGTATGACTCTGTTGGCAACCACTGCATTGATACTTAAACATTCATGACCCAATAATTTTCCAAGACCAAATATGGCCGATGATTCCATTTCAAAGTTTACAATTCTGTGGTGTTGGTAGGAGAAGTCAGCAAGTCTGTCAATCAAATTTCTGCTTTTAGATTGTAGCCTAAGTTCTCTTCCCTGTGGCCCATAAAATCCTGGAGCAGTAACAGTAATACCCTTAAAATATTCTTCATTAAATTTATTAAGCAAAAGCTCACTCCCTTTGAAAATATAAGGCATGGTAATAGTTGTATCCATTTTAGTTTGCTCAAGAAAAGAGGTAATCATTTCATTTTCTTCATTTGATTTTTCATGTACATAATAGTTCATCAAATTGTCAAAACCAAGACCATATGTGGAAGCTATTAAGCTGTCTACAGGAATATCCGCCTGCAATGCGCCACAAGTGCCAAAACGAATGATGTTTAATTTCTTTAGGGAAGGATTGATGGTTCTGGAGGTAAAGTTGATATTTGCAAGCGCATCTAGTTCATTGATGGCAATATCTATGTTGTCCGGACCAATCCCGGTAGACAAAACAGATAATCTTTTATTTCCGATGAAGCCGGTATGGGTTATAAATTCTCTGTGTTGAATTTTGTACTCAATTTTATCGAAATGCTTGCTGACTTTTGAAACACGTTCAGGATCTCCAACAATTATCACTGTATCAGCAAGTTCCTCAGGACGAAGATCAAGATGATAAATTGCCCCACGTTTGTTGATGATTAATTCAGACTCACCAATTTTTTGCATAAGGTTGATTTAATAGGATATTAAATGTAAGAAAAAATCACATCAGTTTCATTGAATGGTTGATTAAAGGGGTATATGAAAATAAAAAAACGATGCTTCGAATTGAATGCATCGTTTGATATTTCAATGAAATCAATTGTTAATTAAAGACAGAGTTGATATAATCCTCAATTTCTTTTCCTTTTGATTTGCTTATTTTGTCAAGGTTTTTCTTGAATCCAGCATCGGTATAAGTTCTGTATTGAGAAGGGATTTGATTTCTTACCTCAATGATATAATCAATACCTTTTTTAATATTGTTAAGGTCATTAATTTTGATAAGAAATTCGCAGAATTTGTCCGCCATTTCAAATTTTCCCTGACTTAATGGTGCATCGCTGAATGTGTTTGCAATAAATTCAAAATCGGATTCGATACCATTTTGGATAAGCGTTTTTAAAATTTCGTCACTCAACAATCCTTTTGCATCTTTGCTGTACTTTTTTGCCAGATCATATGCGCCCTCAGGATACAATGCAATGAGCCCCTTAAATGCATTGCCGGCAACATTGTAAGAGGAATCGTTGATGGCGGATTCGTAAAGGGACTTGTATTTCGCATCTCCGTTTTTAACCAATACAGCCAAAGCAGCAGCTTTTACTTTTCTATTGGGGTCGTTTTTGGCAATTGACTCTATTGAGTTCAGAATCTCTTCATCATTTTTCAAAGTAGAACTTCCAATTTTTTGAATGGTGGCAATTCTGAGTTTGAAAAAATTATCTTTCAATCCTTCTTTTAATTTCGCAGGGTTGTTTTTAGCAAAGTAATCCAAAGCTTCTTTTCTGTCAAGGTAATTTTTTCCGTATTTCCATTGAGCTAAAAAATTCTCCTCAGATTTGGCATCCGTTTTTTCTGCCAACAGAATTTTGTCTGCATCAACGCTGATCCATTCGGGCTTTTGAGATGTATTGAAATAAAACGTATCATTGAGTTGATCAATGGTAATTTGATGTCTTGTTTTTACACCGTTTACATATACATCAACGGCGACAGGTAAAGTAAATACTTTTCCTGATTTTTGAGTTTGGCTGATGATAACTGCCGGTCTGTTAGCTGAGTCGTAATTATAACCAATCTTTAATTTCGGGTGCCCGCTTCCGTAATACCATTGATTCCAAAACCAGTTCCAGTCTTTTCCTGTAACTTCTTCCAAGGCGAGTCTAAGTTGAGCAGCCTCACCTGTTTTAAATTTATTTGCTGTTAAATAGTTATTTAACGATTTGAAAAAAGCTTCATCGCCCACAAGGTTTCTAAGCATGTGTAAAATTCTTCCGCCTTTGTTGTAGCTGACTCCGTCAAATACATCTTCTCTGCTGGAATAGTAGAATCTAACCAAATCCTTTTTTTCGCTGCCGCTCATCATGTAACCCTGCATATCTTCAAACCCGTGAGCATCGGCAAAATCCTTCCCATGTTTGTATTCGTCCCACAGGTATTCGCTGTAGTTTGCAAAACTTTCATTAACGGTAATGTTGCTCCAGCTTTCAGCAGTGACTAAGTCTCCAAACCATTGATGAAACAATTCATGAGCAATGGTTTCTTCCCATTCGTTTCCATCAGATAGTTCACGTGCATTTTGATATGCACTTTCCTGATGCAAAGTGGAAGTGGTATTTTCCATAGCACCGCTGACATAATCACGCCCTACAATTTGAGCATATTTCTGCCACGGGAATTCCACTCCCAATTTAGAGGAAAAGAAACCCATCATTTCCGGAGTGGCCCCAAAAATTTGTCGGGCATAAGGGGCGTATTTTTTTTCTACATAATAACTGACTTCCTTTCCTTTATAACTGTCTTTCGTGATTGAGTATTCACCAACGCCCATAAAAAACAAGTAAGGGGCATGCGGAAGATCCATTTTCCAATAGTCCGTTCTGGTACCATCTGTATTTTTTTTCTGATTGATCAGCAATCCGTTGCTGAGCGTAACATATTTATCAGGAACAGTCATACTGATTTCCTGAGTTGATTTCTGGTTAGGTTTGTCAATGGTGATCATCCAGGCACTGTTGGATTCAGTTTCACCTTGAGTCCATATTTGAGTAGGTTTATTTTTATCAGTTCCTTTAGGATTGATAAAATACAGACCCTTGGCATCTGTAATGGCAGTACTTCCTTGAGTTTTTAATTCATTCGGTTTGCTGGTAAATTCAAAATAAAGGGTGTATTTCTCTTTGTTAGTGTAGGTTTTATCGAGTTGGATCTTCAATTGCATCCCATCATAATAGTACTTCAAAGGAGATTTTATGGTTCCTTTTGTAATGGCAACTGTTTTTATGTCCATTCCTTTTGCATCAAGTAATAAAGAGTCAGTCGGGTTGCAGGTTGGTTTCAATGTAAGCCATTCTTTACCATACATGTAAGACTTGTCGTAATCAAAACGAACCTCCAGTTTGGTATGAACCAGGTCGTTTATTCTGGGAGAACTTTCTCTGTATGTTCTTTTCCAGGAGGTGTCGGAATTAGATTCCTGAAATTGAGCAATTGAAAAAAACGGGATTGAAACAATACTCAAAAAGCTAAGAAAATACTTCATTTTAATAATTTTAGTTGCCAAAAGTAAATGTAGAAATTTAAAATTTATCTTAATTTTTTAAAAAGCCATTAAATCACGGACATTAAGTAGTTTTGAAAAACCATTATTCAATGATGAATAGTGATAAATATTTTGAAATTTAGTTTGAATTATTTGAATTTTTTGTAGTCAATAAAGTCATCCTCTTATCAATGAAAAAAATAAGTTGGTCTAAAAAAATTATTTTGATGCTTTTGTTGTTTATTTCATCTGAAGCACGCTCCCTTCAATTTATTTACCTGCAAACAGATGATGGAAAACCATTTTATGTGAAATTAAAGAGCAAAGTGTATAGTTCTTCTGAAAATGGCTATTTGATACTTTCAAAACTTGAAGAGGGTAGCTATTCATTGGTTGTTGGTTTTCCTGCAAATCAATTACCCTCACAGATTTTTGATGTTGAATTAAAAAAAGATCAGGACAGGGGCTTTGAAATAATAAGCAACCAGTCTTCAATGTTTAGTTTAGTTGATTTAAAAACCTCATTGCCACTCATGCCTCAAAAGGACACAGTTGAAACAATAGTAAAAGACACCATCATTAATAAAAAAACAGATGAGTTTTCAAGAGTACTGGCTTTGGTAACAGACAATCCCTCTATTTTAGAAGAGGATAATTTTGAGAAAAATGAAATGTCTATAAAACAGTCAACCCAAAAAATCACCCGAATTATTTCAAAAAGAGAAAATGCAGGATTTGCAATCAAGTATTTGGTGTGGGAGGGAGAAAAAAGAGATACTGTAGATGTTTTTGTACCTAATGAGACTAAAAAGTACAAGAAAGAAAATTCTCAGGAAAAAACAATCTGCAAGGAAAATGCTGAAGAGGCTGATTTTATTCAATTGAGGAGAAAAATGACTGCAGAGGATGATGAAAAGAAAATGATTTCAGTAGCAAAAATTTCATTTGCCGAAAAATGTTACAACACCGAGCAGATAAAGTACTTGTCTGCATTATTCATTAATGAAGAGGATCGGATTGATTTTTTGGGAGCAGCATATTCTTCAGTCAGTGATAAAATAAATTTCGGTGCTTTAGAGTCATTGTTTACCTCAAAAAAAAATAAAATCCGCTTCAGATCTTTGCTTCAACCATAATTTTCCGAAACTATGATGGCTCGATATTTTATTGAGGTTGCCTACCGGGGTGCTGAATATGCCGGTTTTCAGAAACAGCAGAATGCAAACAGTGTTCAGTCTGAAGTAGAAAATGCTTTGAAGGTTTTTTACAGAGAAACAATTGATTTAACGGGTTCATCCAGAACGGATGCTGGCGTGCATGCTTTTCAGAATTATTTTCATTTTGATTTTTATTTGAATGCTGAGGAAAGGATCAAAAATTCAGTGTACCACTTAAATGCAATACTTCCTGAGGATATTGTCATTAAAAGAATTACGAGGGTTTTAAATGGCGCCCATTGCAGATTTGACGCAATATCCAGAGAATATGAATATTCTATTTACAGAACAAAAAATCCGTTTTTAAGAGAAAGCGCATATTATTTCCCTTATGCATTAAACATAGAAAGATTGAATGAAGCTGCTGAGTTAATAAGGCTTAACGAGGATTTTCAATCTTTTTCAAAGAAAAATACACAGGTTCAAAGCTACATTTGCAAAATACAGCAAAGCCAATGGAAAGTAGAGGGAGATTTGTTGATTTACAGGGTCAAAGGCAATCGATTTTTAAGAGGAATGGTGAGGGGTTTGGTTGGAACCATGCTGCGCTTGGGTACAAATAAGTTCGATATCCCACATTTTCAATCAATAATTGCATCCCGGGACTGCAAAAAAGCTGATTTTTCTACCCCTGCACATGGACTATCACTTGTAAAAGTGAACTATAATGAGGAAATATTCAGTGTTTGAAAAAAATAGTTGAATGTTTTAAAAAGACCAAAATCCATTATTAATAAAGGGTTTGAAAGAAAAAGTTCCCAAAATTTCAAACAAAAAATATAGAATCGTTCAAAATAATTTTGATAGCAATCAAACTACCCTTATCTTTGCGTCCCGCTTTTAAAAAATCGGTTAGTTCTTACGGTTGGGATAAAAAATATTTTCAATAAAATAAAAATATTTTTGGTTGGTAAATAATCACACCTTACCTTTGCACTCCCAATCAAAAAAAGGGTGTTGTTCCACAGGGAACAATCAATAAAAAATCTTGAATTTTTTTAAAATTAATAATGGTTCTGTTTCTCGGTGCTGACATATTTGTCAGGCTAAAGAAACGAAATCGAAGATCTTTGAAAGTTTGGAAACAGCAGCAAATCATGTAAAAATGATAACAAAAGGTAATGTTAGCGCAAATATTAATTAGAATTTGACGTTAATTTCCAATGAAATTAAACAGTCAGTTCAAACAACTCATTTACAATGGAGAGTTTGATCCTGGCTCAGGATGAACGCTAGCGGCAGGCTTAATACATGCAAGTCGAGGGGCAGCGCGGGTAGCAATACCTGGCGGCGACCGGCAAACGGGTGCGGAACACGTACGCAACCTTCCCAAAACTGGGGAATAGCCCTCCGAAAGGAGGATTAATACCCCGTAACATAACGAAGAGGCATCTCTTTGTTATTATAGCTCCGGCGGTTTTGGATGGGCGTGCGGCTGATTAGGTAGTTGGCGGGGTAACGGCCCACCAAGCCTACGATCAGTA
>CAZCOL010000036.1:0-3158 GCA_964500545.1 uncultured Ferruginibacter sp.
AAATAAAATCTATCGCTATGTCTATTCATGAACTTGAAAAAATATTTCAGGAAAAAATTGACAAGGAAATTAAAATAGAGCCAAAGGATTGGATGCCGGAAGCCTATCGAAAAACAAACATTCGCCAAATAAGCCAACATGCGCACAGCGAAATTGTGGGAATGTTGCCTGAAGGCAATTGGATAAGCCGCGCCCCTTCCCTAAAAAGAAAAGCGATTTTAATTGCCAAAGTACAAGATGAAGCAGGCCATGGATTGTATTTATATTCAGCAGCAGAAACGCTGGGTTCTAGTCGCGAACAAATGATCGATGATTTGCATAGCGGCAAAGCAAAATATTCTTCCATTTTTAATTACCCAACTTTAACATGGGCAGATATGGGTGCAGTAGGATGGTTGGTTGATGGTGCGGCTATATTAAATCAGGTAATGCTATGCAGAACATCTTACGGGCCTTATGCAAGAGCAATGGTGCGTATTTGCAAAGAAGAGAGTTTTCATCAGCGTCAGGGATTTGAAACCCTCTTAGTGTTAAGTAAAGGAACCAAAGAACAACGGGATATGTGTCAGGATGCCATCAATCGCTGGTGGTGGCCAAGCTTGATGATGTTTGGGCCAAAAGACAGCGAAAGCACCAACAGTGATCAAAGTATTAAGTGGAAAATAAAAAGAAAAACAAACGACGAGCTTCGTCAGCAGTTCGTTGATATGATTGCCGAGCAGGTAAAATTATTGGGAATGACCCTACCCGACCCACACTTGAAATGGAACGAATCAAGAAAACATTATGATTTTGGGGAAATTAACTGGGATGAATTTTGGAATGTAGTTAAAGGAAATGGCCCATGCAATAAACAACGTCTGGAAGCAAGAGTAAAAGCCCACGAAGAAGGCACATGGGTAAGAGAAGCTGCGTTTGCTTATGCTGCAAAGAAACAATCCAGAACCCAAGCAAAAGTCGCTTAGTCAAATTAATTTTAAAATTGAATCCACATGAATATTCAAATCAGAAAATTTTACTACGGAGATATTCCTGAAGAAACAGGCGGCAACTCAACTTCAATCAAAACAACCAATGAAACCGCGTGGCCTTTATGGGAGGTGTTCATCCGTAGCAAACAAGGCCTTGACCATAAACATGCAGGTAGTTTACATGCTGCAGATGCACAAATGGCCATTGAGAATGCAAGAGATGTTTACACAAGGAGACAGGAAGGGGTTAGTATTTGGGTGGTGGAAAGCAAACATATCCATGCAACCAATCCGGATGAAGCCCAAATGTTTTATGAACCCGCTTCCGATAAAGTATACAGACATCCTACTTTTTATGACTTACCAGACGAGGTAAAACATATGTAATCGTATAGATTAAGAATAATTTTTTAAATAAACTCTCTTGAATTCATTCAGAAAAACATGAGCCAAATTATCAACCAAACACTACAACTTGCAGATACTTGTCTGATACTGGGGCAAAGAAATGGTGAATGGTGCGCACATGGTCCAATATTGGAGCAGGACATCGCCATTACCAATATTACTCTGGATTTAATTGGACAGGCAAGACATTTTTACCAATATGCAGCAGAGTTGATTTCCAAAAATGAAAATAAAAATATTACCGAAGACACGTTAGCTTATTTGAGAACTGAAAGAGAATTTAAAAACCTTTTGATATGTGAATTACCTAAGGGTGATTGGGCTAATACAGTGCTTCGTCAGTTTTTGTTTAGTAGTTTTCAGTTGATTTTATTTGAAGAATTAGAAAAGAATTCAGACACTCAACTTGCTGCAATAGCAACAAAATCCATCAAAGAAATAAAATACCATATTAAATGGAGCAGCGAATGGGTCATAAGACTTGGAGATGGAACAGAAGAAAGTAACAATAGAATCAACAATGCTGTTCTACAACTTTGGCCATACACCGGAGAGTTTTTCATGCCTGCCGACTATGAAATTATTTCTGTTTCTTTCCTAAAAGAAAAATGGCTTCAATCTATTAAAGATGTTTTTGATGAAGCAACATTGACGATACCCGAAAACATATTTATGCAAAGCGGAGGAAAATCCGGCATTCACACCGAATACCTGGGATATGTATTGTCTGAACTTCAATATTTACAGAGAACTTACCCGGGCGCAGAGTGGTAAACTACATACTATTGAATCATAAAGAAAAAATACTTTCATTGCTTGAAGAGGTCTCAGATCCTGAGGTTCCCGTATTGACCATACTTGATTTAGGAATGGTGCGAAATGTGATTTGCAATGAAGAAGAAGTGGAAGTAATTATAACGCCTACCTATTCGGGATGTCCGGCTACCGATGCCATAGCATTAGACATAAAATTAAAGTTGTTAGAAAATGGATATTCAAAAGTAAAAGTAACCTACACGTTAACTCCGGCGTGGACTACAGACTGGATGACCGAAAGCGGAAAGATCAAACTTAAAGAATATGGCATAGCCCCGCCAAAAAATAAAACAGCCAATCAAAACAATACACGTATTCATAAAATGTTGTTTGAAGAAGAGGATTCAATCGAGTGCCCAAGATGTCAATCAAAAAACACAGTATTGTTGAGTCAGTTTGGTTCCACAGCTTGTAAGGCGCTTCATCAATGTTTAGACTGCAAAGAGCCGTTTGACTACTTCAAGTGTCATTAATAGTTGTAACTTTATTTTCTGCAAAAACCATCAGGATGAACATATCTGTCTATTTAGAAGAAGCAGCGCAAGTGTCAGTTGCTTTTTTAATTGGATCCATTCTTGGACTGGAAAGAGAATTCAGAAGTAAGCCCGCAGGATTCAGAACGATGATTTTGATTTCTGTAGGCTCTTGTTTATATACAATTCTTTCTTATGAATTGGGTGGTGTTACAAGCAGCGACCGTATTGCCAGCAATATAGTTACTGGCATAGGTTTTATTGGTGCCGGTGTTATTTTTAAAGAAGGAATTTCGGTGAACGGACTTACTACCGCTGCATTGATTTGGGTTACTGCCGCTTTGGGTATGGCAATAGGGTACAAGAATTATCCCTTAGCCATTGTAGTTACATTGATTGTAGTGGTCGCATTGTTTGTGTTGGAACCTGTTCAAAGAGTCATCAACAGATTTCATCGGGTGAAAGATTATAAAATCCGAACAATAGAAGC
>CAZCOL010000036.1:3258-5438 GCA_964500545.1 uncultured Ferruginibacter sp.
GCTTTCAACAGGGAAATGGCCCTGTTGTTACAAGATAAGCTGGATGAGTGTGCTTCCAAAAATGAAGTAAGATGCATTTATCTAACTGGAACGGGTAAAGCCTTTTGTGCCGGGCAGGATCTGGGAGAAGTAACAGGCGAAAATCCGGTTACATTTGATAAAATATTATTGGAGCATTATAATCCAATAATTAAAAGAATTCGTTCAATACCCAAACCGGTTGTTTGTGCTGTAAATGGAGTTGCTGCGGGGGCGGGAGCAAATATTGCTATCTGTTGTGACATTGTGGTAGCAAATGAAACAGCCTCTTTTGTACAGGCTTTTTCCAAAATTGGGCTTATACCTGATTGCGGAGGAACTTATTTTTTACCACGATTGATTGGTTTTCAAAAAGCCGCCGCATTGATGATGATAGGAGATAAAGTAACTGCAGAAGAAGCCGAAAGAATTGGAATGATTTATAAATACTATCCTGCAGAAAAGTTTTTGGAAGAATCAACCTCAATAGCCAAAAATTTAGCGACGATGCCAACAACTGCCTTTGCCCTTACAAAGCAGGCATTGAATGAATCTATGCAAAACAATTTGGAGCAACAATTAAACTTGGAAGACAAACTTCAATACAAAGCTGCCCATACGAGCGATTATAGAGAAGGCGTAAGTGCTTTTTTGGAAAAAAGAACACCTGTTTTCAAAGGAGAATAAAACTAAATTATGGAACAAGACATCAAAGCAAGGAAGGTTGTGGATTACATGATGCAACACGATCAATTCAGTCAATGGCTCGGCATTGAAGTGTTAGAGATCGGGGAAGGGTGCAGCAAAATAAAAATGATTGTCAGAGAAGAAATGATAAATGGGCTGGGAATTGTTCATGGGGGAATTGCATTTTCTTTGGCAGACAGTGCTTTTGCTTTTGCATGTAACAACAGAAACAATCTTTCCGTTGCATTGGATACTTCCATTAATTTTTTAAAACCAGTTCATGTAAATGATATTTTAATTGCAGAAGCAAAGGAAATTCACAATGGAAAATCTACAGGACTGTATCAGATCACTATTACCAATCAACATCAGCATGATGTTGCCATTTTTAAAGGAACTTGTTTCAGGACACAAAAAAATCTTATTTAGTGGCATATGATTTATGAATACAAAAACATCATACCGGTTGTAGACCCAAGCTCCTTTGTTCACCCCCAGGCATCTGTTACAGGAAATGTGATTATTGGAAAAAATGTGTATGTAGGCCCGGGAGCTGCCATCAGAGGAGATTGGGGGCAAATCATCATAGAAGAAGGCTGCAATGTGCAGGAAAATTGTACCATTCACATGTTTCCGGGAACAACTGTCGTTCTTAGAGAGAAAGCTCATATAGGACATGGTGCTATTATTCATGGAGCAATCATTGGAAGAAATTGTTTGATAGGAATGAATGCAGTTATCATGGACAATGTTCAACTTGGAGACGAGTGCATTGTGGGCGCATTGACTTTTATTAAAGCAGATGAAATTTTCAAATCTCGCAGTTTAATTGTAGGCAATCCCGGAAAAAAAATCAAAGAAGTTTCAGACGAAATGATAAAATGGAAATCGGCGGGTACTGCTTTGTATCAAGAGCTGCCGAATGAAATGAAGACACATTTTAAAGCCTGCGAACCACTAACAACCATACCTTCAAACAGAAAAGTTGATTATCCTCAATATAAAACTTGGAATGAGTCAAAAAAATAATCTGCATCATTTCTATATAAAGGATAAACTCCTTTCATAATCAACAATTCAGCCCAATCAACCCTACCTTTGTGCTTCATGGAAAAATCAAATTTTGTAGACCAGATAAAAATATTTTGCAGAAGCGGTCATGGCGGTGCAGGTAGTAAGCATTTTCTCAGAAACAAACTAACGGCAATGGGTGGCCCCGATGGTGGGGATGGAGGTCGTGGTGCACATATTATTTTGAAAGGCAACTCTCAGTTGTGGACATTATTGCATTTACGATATTTTAAAAATGTATTGGCAGAGGATGGAGGAAATGGTGCAGGCAATAACTCCACAGGAAAAAATGGAAAAGACATTATAATTGAAGTTCCTTTAGGTACTATTGCCAGAGACGAAGAAACCAATGAACTGGAAGCAGAAATATTAGAACACGGACAGGAAATAATATTGATGAGAGG
>CAZCOL010000036.1:5538-7356 GCA_964500545.1 uncultured Ferruginibacter sp.
GGAATTATTGAAGGTGCAGCCGAAGGAAAGGGATTGGGTCACAGATTTCTCAGGCATATTGAAAGAAACGCCGTACTCTTATTTTTAATTCCTGCAGACAGCAAAGACCATCGCAAAGAATTTGAAATACTTAAATTGGAATTGGAAAAATACAATCCGGAAATGCTGCAAAAAGATTTTGTGATTGCAATAAGCAAATCCGATATGCTGGATGAAGAGCTCAAAGAAGCAATAGCAAATGAACTGCCTAAAAATATTCCACACGTTTTTATTTCTTCTGTTACAGGCTATCAATTACAACAACTGAAAGATTTATTGTGGAATACACTTAACACAACAAGAGTTTAAAGCAATTAAGCGAATATGTTGTCAAGAAAAATCATCTATTTTATAAACCCAATTTCCGGCACAAAGGGAAAGGAGCGATTGATTGAACTGATAAAACTTCGAACATCAAGAGATAACATTCCTTTTGAAATTCTTTTTACAAACAAAGAAGGTAATTATTCATTTCTACAAAATAAAATTGCCGAAGAAAAAATAACCGATGTGATTATTTGTGGGGGCGATGGGACCATCAATAAAATCACCTCTTGTTTGTTAAACATTCCTGTGAATATTGGAGTGATACCCATGGGCTCAGGCAATGGACTTGCTTTTGCTGCAGGAATCAGCAGAATTCCTACAAAAGCTTTGGATATAATCTTTAATGGAAAACCCAAACCGGTAGATGGCTTTTTTTTAAACAATCATTTCAGTTGCATGTTGTCGGGTTTGGGTTTTGATGCCCAGGTGGCACATGATTTTTCTCAACAAAAAAAAAGAGGCTTGTTTACATACATTCTGCTTTCTACCAAAAATTTCTTCAGATCAAAGAACTATAGCTTTACAATAGATGTAAACGAAAAAAAAATCCATACACAAGCATTATTCATAAGTATAGCAAACAGCAATCAATTTGGAAACAATGTGACCATCGCTCCCAGAGCGAGTTTAAGTGACGGCTTGTTGGATTTGGTTGTTGTAACAAAAATGAACAGATTGCTTACCATGTTTGTATTGCTCAAACATTTGCTGCAGGGAAAGATAGAAGAGCACTCAGACTTAATGGCCGCTAAAAAAAGAGTTTTGTATTTGCAGTCTAAAAAAATTACAATTCAAAATCCCGAATATGCACCATTACACATAGATGGAGAACCTGTTGATACGGAAAAGAATATAGAAATAAAAGTGGTAGAACAAGCTTTCAGATTGATTCAGCCGTTATAGTTCCGCTCTTTTTTTCGCAAGAAACAATAAAACAACCAAAGACATTACTATCAGCATAGCCGTAAATTGGTGAGCCACTCCAACGAATACAAACGTAGACGGATTCGTAGATATCATTAAAGCCGTTATTCCCAATAAAATTTGAATGACAACTAAAAAGAAAAAAACACCGCTGGTTTTTTTAAACAAATCCCTATGTTTGAGTTTGTTGCTTTTTATAAAAAACAAAAACGAAGCAATAAAAATCAGGTATCCAATTCCCCGATGGATGAAATGAATCATCAGCTTGTTATTTATCAAATTACTTGACCACGGAGAAAGTTCATTGATTTGAGATGGTATAAACGAACCGTTGATTGATGGCCAGGTTGGTGCAGAGGAAGCAGCTTTAAGTCCGGCCATAAAACCCCCGTAGATCAATTGAATAAATACGGCAATCAAAATAATTACTAATAAATTTTGCAGGCCCGAGCCAACTCTATTTTCTGTTATAATATTCAAATGGTTCATTGCAAACCAAAGCGTATAAGAAAGAAGAATAAGTGCCGC
>CAZCOL010000036.1:7456-20187 GCA_964500545.1 uncultured Ferruginibacter sp.
TTTTCAAATTCTATTTGCCAGGCAATTTCGCCAATGGGAGGAAGCGTTCCTGTAATGGGCTTCCATTCAGTGATGGATAAACCCGATTCTGTTAAACGGGTAATACCTCCCAACAATACCTGTATAACAATCATTCCAACTCCAGCCAACAGCCATAGAGCAATTTGACGATTATTTTTCAATTGTGTTTCCTGTAGATTCATGTGTTTTACAACTTATATAAAATGGGAAATGGAACAGTTTTAAAGAATCCAAATATCCCATTGTTAAATTTATATTTGCAAAGGTAAGACTCAATCTTTTCATTAAAGAAAATGAAACAACATTCAATTATTTTTATCGAGAATCATTAAACAAAATGCTTGAAAATTATTTTGATAAAACAAAAATTGAGGCCGGTGTAGATGAGGCAGGAAGAGGTTGTTATGCGGGACCGGTGTTTGCCGCCGCAGTAATTTTACCGAATGATTTTTATCATCCTTTGTTAAACGACAGCAAAAAACTTTCCGAAAAACAAAGAGAATTATTAAGGCCGATTATTGAAAAAGAGAGTATTTCATTTGGTGTGTCAATGGTAGATAATATCGAAATAGATCAAATAAACATATTGCAGGCATCTTATAAAGCGATGCATCTTTCTCTAGATAAGCTGAAAAGAACTCCACAGCTTTTGCTGATAGACGGAAACAGGTTTAAGTCCTATAAAAAAATATCGCATAGATGTATTGTGAAAGGAGACGGAAAATATGCATCCATTGCTGCGGCAAGCATATTGGCAAAGACATACAGAGACGAGTTTATGCAAAAGCTGCATTACAAATATGAAGTATATGGTTGGGATAAAAACAAAGGATACGGAACGGCCGTTCATAGAAAAGCGATTGAGAACTTTGGATTATGTGAGTTTCACAGAAAGACCTTTAACATTCTACCCTCACAATCAAAGCTCTTTTAGGATTATTTATTAAGCAAAAGGTCTGCACTAATAGGAAAGTGGTCGCTAAGCTTTTTCTTAAACCGACCGAATTGTAACACTTCAAATTTATTATCTGTGAAAATATTGTCAATCCGTAAAGTCGGAGAAATTCCATCATAGGTATTTCCAATACCAAAACCCGTTTCTGCAAAAGCATTTTGCATATTTTTTCCAATTGTAGAGTAAGCGTAACTGTTAGGAACATCGTTGAAATCTCCGCAAAGAATAACCGGATAAGGACTTTCGTTTATCATAGACTTTATGTGATTACTTTGGCGACGCCTGTTCTGAATACCCACTTTAAGTTTCCAGAGAATATTCTTTGACTCTTCAATTCCTTTTTCATTTCCAAAACTGGGATTATCAAGGTATTTTTTATTTTTTGGCGAAAGCCTGAAAGTTTGAAGATGAATATTTACCACCCTGAAAGTGTCTCGGTCTTTCACAATATCCGAATATTGAAAAGTGGAGTTATAATCATAGGGCTTAAAGACAAGGGTTTCTTTTTTTATGATAGGATATTTGCTAAAAGTGATAATGCCGTAATGGTGCATTTTATCAAAATCAAAAACGGGATTGAATGAATAGTGATATTCAGTCATTCCGATTTTTTTCTGAAATTCATTGATAAAGTTGATTCTGTGAGTAGCGCTGTCGCCAATCACCATTTCCTGAAAGCAGGCAATGTCTGGATTGATTTCATTGATCAACTTGAACATTTCCTTCTTCTTTTCCGGATGGGTTTTATATTCCAATATATTGAACAATTCAACATTCCAGCTCATTATGCGAATCGCAGATGCATTTTTTTTAAAATTAAAATCACTCGATGCATTCAGCGGAAACACTTGCTTTAGCGGCTTCCAGCATAAAAAAATGGTTGCAATGCTGATAAGGGTTAAAGCAGGTTTAGCAAAAAGCCAAAAAACAAAAAATATCAAAACAGCCGCTAAGAGATAAATGCATGCGAATGAAAACAATCCGGTTATCCATACCGTTCCGTCAAATAATCCTCCACCAAAACATGCAAGTATCAGAGAAAGAGAAAAAAGCATGTTCAGCAGGAACAAAACATATTTTACTGTTTTTCTCAGAAAATGGTTACCCATAATTAAAGTTAAGCATGAATTTTATAACAATAAGAACAGCTGTACAAGCGATAAAATTAAATGTTATCCTCTTTGGAAGCTTTTTCAAGAAACGCTTTTTCTTCTTCACTAAGCGCCTGAAAACCTCGTTCATTGATCTTGTCCAGAATTTCATCTATGCGATCCTGTGTGGTTTTTGTGGTATTGATAAAAGGAGTTCTATTTCCGGAATTATAATAAATGTTTTTTTTCATCTCCCTTTTTTTAATCGGCGTTTCCGGATTAAACAAATTGACAAACCAATTATACAGTTTGTTCATCCAAACACTTCCATCAATATTTTTATGAAGTAAAAAAGCAAACCCGAATCCGGTAAGGGTTCCCATTAGATGAGAAAAAATAAAGCGCCAATCAATGGCATTAATCCCAACAATGTCCACAGCCAGGTAGATACAAAAAAGCACCCATAATGGAATTCCTTTTCTGATGTGCGTCAATACCCTGTGTGCAGGAGAGAGAGTTGTTGCAGTTGCAGCAATTGCAAGAATAGAGCTATTGGCGCCAATTAATGAAAGCGGAAAGTTGTTGGTAAAAAAGCCTGAAGCAATAAAAAAAACGCCGCTCATCAATCCACCGTAAATGTAAACAGGAATTATTTTATCATTTCCGGCAATATCCCTGAGGATATATCCAAATGTCCACATCCAAAACATATTGCTTAACAACCTCCACAAACCCGCACTTGTATCACTGAACATAAATGTGATTAATGTCCAGGGTCTTTGTATGAAAACTTTATAATCACCGGAAAGCTCAAACCATTTAATAACAGAGTCATTGTATTTTTCCGCTGATTGATTGTAAAAAAAATACACAACCTGTAACATCAAAAGCAATAGAAAAAAAATCGCATTAAGTGAAAGCAACGACATTAATGCATTGTTTTTGCTGCCTAAATAAAATCTTTTTTTCGCAAGGTGCCTATATTCCAGATATCTTTCAGATTCTCCCATTTAAAATAATAATTTTTTATAACAGGGCTCAATAAAAATTTCGTTTGTCTGTTTTGTTCCAAAACAATACAATGATAAAACCTACCAAAGCTCCGCCAATATGCGCAAAATGAGCAATGTTGTCGCCGGCAGAATTAGATATTCCCCCTAGAATATCCATTACAATAATTCCTACAATCGCCCATTTGGCTTTAATGGGAAACGGAATTGGAAAAATGAAAAGTTGGGTGTTGGGGAATGTATATCCATAAGCAGCTAAAATACCCATAATGGCACCGGAGGCGCCAACGGTAGCATTTCTTTTCATGATTTCCACATACATGTTATATTCTTCTGCAGAAATAGCCATATGATCCACACTCCAGAAATCATGAATGTAACTTCCAATTTGCGCAACGCCGGCAAACAGCCCGCAAATGATGTAGAATGTTAAAAATCTTTTAGGGCCCCAAATCCTTTCCATCATACTTCCAAACATCCATAGCCCAAACATATTAAACATCAAATGAAGAAGGCTCCCATGCATAAACATATGGGTTACCAGTTGATAGGGTCTAAAGTCAGGTGATTTATAATGATGCAGCGCAAAAAGGTCATTTACTTTGCTGTATTCACTCATCCCGCCAAACATATTTTGGGCAAAAAAAGCAAGGGTGTTGATAATAATCAGGTTCAATACAATTTGTGGGGTACTTCTGAAGCTGTTTCTGAATTCCATATTTTATAAAGGTAGGGATTGTAAATCTTTTTTTAATGACAATAAAACAACGCATTCAATGTGATGGGTATGTGGAAACATATCTACAGCCTGCATTTTAGTCGGAATATATTTTTCCGAAAGCAGCGCAATATCCCTTGCCTGGGTAGCCGTGTTGCAGCTCACATAGACGATTTTTTGGGCCTGCATTTCTAAAAGCTTATCAATTAACTTTTGGTGCATACCTGCTCTTGGTGGATCCGTAATAACAACGTCCGGCCGACCATGTGTTTCGAAAAAATCATCGTTGCAGATTTTTATTACATCTCCTGCAAAGAAGTGAGCATGGTTTATATTATTGAGCCGGGCGTTTTTGTATGCGTCTTCAACAGCCTCCTCCACAACTTCAACCCCAATAATTTTTTTGGCCCGACCACTTACAAAAATGCCAATGCTTCCTGTTCCACAGTATAAGTCATACACAATTTCATTTCCGGTAAGTCCTGCAAAATTTTCGGCAACCTGATAGAGCTTCTCAGCTTGTAGGGTATTTGTTTGAAAAAAAGATTTTGGACTGATGATGAAGTCCAGATTATTTAATTTTTCCATCACATAGCCGTTTCCAAAATAAACCTGTGGCTTCAAATCGTATATACTGTCATTCCATTTTGGATTAATGGTGTATAGTAAGGTAGTGATGGCGGGTACTTCAGCCAAAAGATGATTCAGGAGTTCAATTCTGTCTGACTCGGCTTCATGATTGATGCAAATGTTTACCATTAGCTCTCCTGTACTTGAGTAACGAATAATGATATTCCTCAGCCAGCCGGTATGGTTTTTTATATCATAAAATTCGAGGGATTTTTTTGCTGCGTAATCGCGAATGGTGTTTCTGATTTTGTTATTAATGCCGTCCAACAAATGACACTCCTCAATATCAATTACTTTATCAAAAACTCTTGGCGCATGATAACCCAATGCATTTTGTTGCAATACAGCAGCATCAGTATTGATTTCTTCGGAGGTTAAAAATCTTTTATTGCTAAAGGTAAACTCAAGCTTGTTTCGGTATTCCGTTGTTTTATCCGAACCAATAATAGGCAAAACTTCTATTTCAGTAATTTTTCCGATACGCTTCAGGTTTTGTAAAGCCTCCTGTTGTTTGAATTCCAGCTGCTTGGAATAAGGAAGCATTTGCCATTTGCATCCGCCGCAAGTACCAAAATGCTTACAAAAAGGAATCAAACGATCCGGAGCGGGGCTGACAATTTTGATTGCGCGTCCTTCAGCCCAGTCTTTTTTATTTTTTCCAAGTTGAATATCAACTGTATCACCGGGAATTGCCCCCGAAACAAATACTACCTTTCCTTCATACCGGACCATTGATTTTCCCTCAGCAGCATAATCGGTAATTAAAATGTTCTCGAGAACAATATTTTTGTGTTTTTTTCGCACCGAACAAAATTAACCCTAATCAATCCAAAAAAAATTGTTAATGAAATGTAATTTTGAGGCCTCGGTAATTGGATTATGCAGAATAACTTTTTTATTTTAATACATTTGTCAACAAAATAAGTTTAATGATGAAAAAACTACTTTTTTCCCTATCCTTCTTTGTAAGTTCAGTATCATTTGCTCAAAGTTTTACTGTCACTTTAAGAACCCCCTCTTATAGCGCTGGAATAGCCTATCTGTGCTACCACATGGGTAAGAATTTGAATATTGAGGATTCCACAGCAGTAAGTAGTCAGGGAGTTGCGGTTTTTACAGGTAAAAGAAACTTGCCCGGGGGAATCTATTCTATAGTATTTCCAGGAAAAAGACTAACAGCAGATTTTTTTATAGACAAAGAACAAAATATAGAAATAGAGGCAGACAGCGCCGATTTGTCAAATATGAAAGTAAAAGGTTCAAAAGAAAATATCCTGTTTCAGGAGTACCAGAAAACAGTAGTTGCAATCGGTACCAGGATGCAGACAGAAAGATTGGCGTATACATATTCTCAGACTAAAAAAGACTCCCTGCTTCACGAAGAAAATTATACCAGAATAAATAAAGAACTCAATCAATACAGAGACAGTATTATAAAAAACCTTCCTCAGTCCCTAATGGCAGTTTTTTTAAACGCTATGAAAGATCCGGAGGTTTTATACAGATCGCCCAAAACGCGCCAGGATTCCATAGACAACTATAATTTTTACAAAGCACATTATTGGGACGGCATTACTTTTATGGACGACCGAATCATCAGAACGCCCTTCTTTTTGCCCAAGCTGGAAAGATATTACAGGGAAATCATGCCTCAGGCATCGGATAGCATAATTAAAGATTTGGACTACAAATTACTGCTTGCACGATCTGCCCCAGATATGTATAAATTTTTACTGAACTGGTTCACCGACGAATACATTAACCCAAAATATATGGGGCAAGATGCGATTTTTGTGCACCTGTTTGAAAAGTACCACAGCAAAGGAGTGAGCAACTGGTTGAATGAAAAACAAATGGAAACCATTTCCAGAAGGGCTTACATGCAAATGAGCAATCTGCTCGGTGTTAAAGCAGCTAATTTGGAAATGGTTGATTCCACTGGAAAAATGAAGGCTTTGTACGATCAGCCGGCGGACTATATGTTAGTGGTTTTTTGGGATCCTACATGCGGTCACTGCAAGGAAGAGTTGCCCAGACTCGATTCCATTTACAGGGCATCATGGAAAAAACACGGCGTGAAAATTTATGCAGTATTGTCAGAAAATGATAAGAAAAAAGACTGGGTAAATTACATAAAAGATCATAACATCGGAGACTGGATTCATGTTTATGAAACAAAAGAAATGGAAAAGTCGGTGGCAGATGCCCAAAAGCCCAGCTTCAGACAGTTGTTTGATGTGATTCAAACACCTACATTGCTTTTGTTGGATAATGAAAAAAGAATCATAGGAAAAAAACTGGGCTGGCAACAGCTGAATGAATTACTGGAAACCAAGTGGTCGAATAAAAAATAAAATCACTTAAATATTTTTTGGATGAAGAAGATTGCGCTGCTTCTATCAATGTTTTTCATTGTTTTATTGACGAAAGCCCAGACTATTATTACTTATGGAAAAAACAAAGTTTCCAAAGATGAGTTTTTGAGAGCATACAATAAAAACAAATCAACAGAAGAAAACATAGAAAAGGCCATTCGCGAATACGCGACTTTATATAGTGATTTTAAGTTGAAAGTACAGGCAGCAAAAGAGCTTAAACTGGATTCGCTTCCCCAAATAAAAAACGATCTTGATAATTTCAGACATCAGGTGGAAGGGGGATACCTGAATGATGAAAAATCTTTCGAGGCGCTTATGAAACAAGCTCTTGAGAGAAGTCAATACGATTTACGCTTGCTTCATTATTCTATAGCAATTGACCCAAAACAAAATCCGTCAGACACATTAAAGGCCTTCAATTCCATACATTCATTATATGAATCCCTAACCTCTACCACCGGGGATTTCGAAAAGCCTCAAAGCATCCGATTTTCTGATTTGGGATACATAACCGCATTTACACTACCGTACCAGTTTGAAAATATTGTTTATGCTTTGAATCCGGGAGAAACATCTCTTCCCTATCGATCAAAAAACGCATGGCATATTTTCAGAGTGACGGATAAAAGAAAAAGTGCAGGAAAGTGGAAAATCGCACAGATATTATTCACTTACCCGCAAAATCCGGACGAACTTATAAAAACAAAAATCAGAAAGAATGCCGACTCGGTTTATAAATTAATTATTGCCGGAGCTGATTTTGGAAAAATGGCGCGGGAAATGAGCGAGGACAAGCTGACCTATTTGAACAACGGAGAGATGCCCGAATTTGGAACCGGAAAATATGATTACTCTTTTGAAAAGGAAGTCGTAAAACTTTCAAAAGACGGAGAAGTATCAGCACCTTTTGAAACAAAATTCGGTCTCCATATCATCAAACGCATCAGTCATACTTCAACACCTGTGTATCTGGAGGATGAAGCATTGGTATTTGAAACCAAAAACAAACTGATGCACGACAATCGGCTTTCAATTTCCAAGGAGAAATTTGCAGCTGACATCAAGCAAAAAATAGGGTTTAAGCAAATAAATTCAGTCAAGGAATCAGAACTGTTCAGGCTTGCCGACTCGGTTGTAAAAAATGCAGAGAAAGAATTTGATTTTGCCGGCGCTGTAATCAACAAACCAATCTTCCAGTTTTCAAAATCTAAATTAACAGTAAAAGACTGGCTAAATTATGTAAAGGACAATAAGATAAACAACGACTTATATGCCGGCGAGTCCAATGCGCAGCTATGGGAGAGATACAAGGAGTTTGCGATATTGGAATATTATAAAAATCATCTGGAGGAGTACAATGCAGAATTTGCCTACCAAATGCAAGAGTTCAAGGAAGGTAATATGTTGTTTGAAGTCATGGAAAAAGAGGTTTGGTCAAAGGCCGGACAGGATTCCATTGGTTTGCTGAACTACTACAATTTAAACAAGGATAAATACAAATGGGAAAAAAGTGCAGATGTGCTGATCATGAATTGTGCCACGGAAGATCTTGCTCAACAAACCATAAACGATATTCAATCCGGCGCTTACTGGAAGGAGTTGGTAGAAATGAGGGAAGGAGAGCTGCAGGGCGACAGCGGAAGACTGGAGTTGGCGCAAATCAATTCAACAACAGAGGGAATGATACCGGGTTCGTTTTCTCCCATTACTCAAAATGCGGATGGTACTGCGAGCTTTATGAGATACTATAAATTTTATGAATCCGGCCTGCAAAGAAGTTTTGAGGATTCAAGAGGCCTCATCATCAACGACTATCAACCCATCATTGAAAAGAAATGGCTGGAAGAGTTGCATAAAAAATATCCTGTCAAGATAGACGAAGCTGTGCTCAATAATATTATCGACCAGTTAAAAAAACAGTAGCATTTATCGCTTATCATTTTCACTTACAGAATTGTATCTATGAAAATCCCACTGGATTATTGGGAATTAGACTTAAAAAACGACGTTTTTACCCCACAAATTGATGTATAAAAAAATTAGCAAAAAAATACTAAATAAATTAGTTTATTAAAAACAATACCCTATCTTTGTGTTCCGATACGGATAAAACAACATACAGATACATCAATTAAAACAGAAAAACTATGAGCAACGCAGAAAAACTAAAAGCACTAAAGCTGACCATGGAAAAAATCGACAAGGACTTTGGAAAAGGTTCTGTCATGTTAATGAATGAAAAAACCCAAACCGAGCAGGAGGTAATTTCAACCGGTTCAATTGGCCTGGATGTTGCTTTGGGTATCGGGGGTTTGCCCAAGGGGAGAATTGTAGAAATATATGGTCCCGAGTCTTCAGGTAAAACCACATTGGCTACACACGTAATTGCAGAAGCGCAAAAAAAAGGTGGAATGTGTGCTTTTATAGATGCTGAGCATGCGTTTGACAGTACATATGCACAGAAGTTAGGTGTCGATATAGATAGTTTGTTGATTTCACAGCCAGACTATGGGGAGCAGGCATTGGAAATAGCTGACAGATTGATTCTTTCGGGCGCTTTGGATGTAGTGGTAATAGACTCGGTTGCTGCTTTAGTACCAAAAGGAGAGTTGGAAGGAGAAATGGGGGACAGTAAAATGGGTTTGCATGCGAGATTGATGAGTCAGGCATTGAGAAAGCTCACAGCAACTATTTCAAAAACAAACAGCTGCTGCATTTTCATCAATCAGTTAAGGGAAAAAATAGGCGTAATGTTCGGTAATCCCGAAACTACAACCGGGGGAAACGCCTTGAAGTTTTATGCTTCTGTTCGTTTGGATATTCGCAGACTGACACAAATAAAAGATGGAGACGAAATTATCGGCAACCACATTAAAGTAAAAGTCGTAAAAAATAAAGTAGCTCCACCATTCCGTCAGGCAGAATTTGATATTATTTATGGAGAAGGCATTTCAAAAGTTGGAGAAATAATTGATATGGGGGTAGAGCTTGGAATTGTACAAAAAAGTGGCAGCTGGTTCAGTTATAATAATGACAAGATGGGACAAGGAAGAGAAGCTGTAAAACAATTGCTGGTTGACAATCCTGAGATGGCCAATGAAATAGAAACAAAAATCAGAGAAAAAATAAAAGAGATGCAGGCCTAATGAATTGAAACAAGTATTATAGCTACATCTTAAAACAAACACTGTTTAACAGAATTGTTTGAATCGTTTTTAATTCGGCAAATCAGAAATTTTAATAAAAGTTGGAGCGAATTCAATTCGCCTCAGTCTATAAAAAAATTCAATTATTTCAATAATTGAAAGTTGGGTTAGTATTTAAATAATCAAAACCGTCTTTTTCTAAGGACGGTTTTTTGTTTAAGGAATTAAGGGCATAGATTTTTTAAATAAAAAATCCTAACTTGTTGAGATAAATTATTTAGTCGCTGGTCGTAAGACTTATTTATTTTATTAAACTCTCCAAAAATGAAGAATGTATTCACACTATTATTGTGCTTTTTTTTCTTTACCAATATAACAGCGCAATGGAATCCAAATACATTCGTAAATCTTGATTTTTCTGAAGTAGAAGTTTCCGATTTACAGGCAATTAACACAAGCGATGGCAAGACATGGATTGCTTTTTATACCAGCATTGGAGGTAATTATAATATGCGAGCACAGCTTTTGGATGTTGATGGAACAAAGTTGTTAGGACTTCATGGTGTACCAGTTTCAAACCAGCCCTCCGGCTCTGCAACATTTGTGTTTAATGTTTGTGTGGATGCCCAGAACAATCTGATTATAGGATATCAGTACGAAGTGGCGGGTGTGCTCAATGCAGTTGTATCAAAGGTAAATACAGACGGCAGCTTGCCGTGGGGAAATGGCGTTGTTCTGGGACCAGGACTTGCACCCTATCCGTCAATGTCGCCAACAAACAATGTTTATGTTGCATGGAATAATAATAGTCCGTCGACATTATATCTTCAAAAGATAAGCAGCGCAGGTACAATCATGTGGACTAATGCGGTTTCTGTACAAGTTGGTGCTTCTAACACAACAAGAGGACAAATAGTATCACACCCTAACGGAGATTTTACGTTGGTTTTTCAGAAAAGAGGAATAGGAATCAACACTACACCATACGCACAACGTTACTCAATGAATGGTGTTCCGTTGTGGTTGGCTCCAGTACAACTTTCAAACCTTTCAACTTCAGGCGCAAGGAATTATTCAATTTTGTCGATTGGTAATATCGCCTATTTTGGATATTATGCAAGTTCTGGATTTAGATTTTCTGCTTTTTTGCAAAAAATAAATGCAGACGGTACTTTGCCGTGGGGAATTAATGGAAGCCCTGTTTCAACCTATTCAACAGGGTCTGATCCACTTCAGCAAACCACCAACATAGCTCATGAAACAAACTCCCCCTACATCTGGTCTGTAAGCACCTATTGTGATGTAAACCAAACTGCCTATGGGGTTTATGTTCAAAAGTTTGATACATCAACCGGCACCGTAAGATTGAATCCTTTAGGCAAAGAAGTTTATCCAATCAGTACCGATTTTGATACACAGGCAGGTAAACTTGCGCTGTTAAGTGACGGCCCATTTTTTATCAGCTATGACAAGGATTATAAAATCTATGCAACAAGACTCAATAGCAATGGGGATTTTGTTTGGACGGGCAACAGAAGAGAGTTGAGTTCAACAACAGCAACGCTAGGTAATCCAAAAGGAAGATTCGCATTTACAGATGCTATTAATAATCAGGCTGTAGCATTGTGGACAGAAAACAGAGGAATCGAAGAAAGAGGATATGCACAGAATATTTCTGGAACTGGGGTGCTTTCAATTACAGCTGGAGAGTTCTCCGGTGTTGTAAAAGAAAGTAAGGCTCATTTAAAATGGAACACGATTGCTGAAATGAATTTCAACGGATTTGAAATAGAGAAAAGCACAAATGGAAATGATTTTGAAAAAATAGGTTTTGTAAAAAGTAAATCAAGCACTAATTCCAATTTGATAGCTTTTGAATATTCTTTCATCGATGAAAAAATAGCTGAAAAAAATTACTATCGTCTGAAACAGCTGGATAATGACGGAAAATATTCATTCAGTAAAACAATATTATTGAGAGGTAATAAAAGCGTAAAAAACATTTCACTTGATAAAATTTTCCCGATTCCGGCAAAGGATAAAATCAAGATTACGGTCACAGCTGATGCAGAAACAAAATCTGAAATTCAAATTTTAGATTTTTCAGGAAAGATAATTATGAGAGAGGAATGGGTAATAAAAACAGGCGCCAACGAAAAAACAGAAAATATCCAGTTGCTTTCAAAAGGCATTTATTATCTGAAATTGGTTTCCGATAAAGGAGAAACAGTTACTAGAAAATGGATGAAAGAGTAATTGAGTAAAGCAGTAATTTTTTGAATAGAAGTTTATACCATCAATGATTTGCTTTTAGCTAATTACTATTGAGCAGCATCAACAATTTCTTTGTTGTCAATAGCTCTTTCAACATCGACAACCACCTTATTGCCAGCAAGACCAATCATTTTTTTTCCGTTGTAAAGATCTCCTTTCGCATAGTACTTGCCCCCTTTTTTATAAACCTCTTCAACGCGGATGGTTAGGTTTTTCCAGTATGCCGGCAAATGAGCTTTTCCCATCAAAACATAGGCAAAAGTTGAATCCTCTCTGGTTCCGGAGGCCAATTTAATGGAGCTTCCGTTAAAGAAGGTGCTTTGAGAATAGGTGATGGTCTCGTTTTCGAGAACCGGCCGCTGAGCGTATGAACAAATTCCCGAGAAAGTAAAAAGTAAAATAAAAGCTATGCGCATGGTTTTTTTATTAAAATTAAACAATTAAAAACTAATTTCTTACTTGTTGGGCAATTCAAATTCATACCCATAGGCCTTTATCAAAGGTCTAA
>CAZCOL010000037.1:0-19587 GCA_964500545.1 uncultured Ferruginibacter sp.
TTGTTACCGATTCCATTCAAGAACTTCTGGATAATATTTCTATGTTACCCGCGGTTCATAAGCTTGCAAAGGGTGGATACGATGGTAAAGGAGTTCAGGTTCTTCAATCTGAAAAAGACATAGCAAAAGCATTTGATAAACCAAGTGTTTTAGAAAAATGTATTGATATAAAGAAAGAGCTTGCTTTGATTGTAGCTGTTGGGCAGAATAATCAAACTGCAGTTTATCCGCCGGTAGAAATGATTTTTGATCAGGAATTAAATTTATTGAGTCATCAGCTATGTCCAGCAGAATTATCGGATTCTGTTTATACTGAAGCAGAATCGATTGCATTGAATGTTGTTAAAAATTTAGAAAGTGCTGGTTTATTCTCAGTTGAGATGTTTATTGATAAGGATGATAAAGTGTGGGTGAATGAAATTGCCCCAAGGGTTCATAATAGTGGTCATCACACAATAGAAGCCCATTACTGTAGTCAGTTTGATATGTTTTGGAGAATTTTACTTGAATATCCATTGGGTAATACAAATCAAATTTCAAACTCCGCAATGATAAATTTGGTAGGAGAAGCAAACTGTTTTGGTATTGCAGATTACGAGGGGCTGAACGAAGTTTTAGGTATGGATAAAACATTTGTTCATATTTATGGGAAGAAAGAAACTAAGCCCGGAAGAAAAATGGGTCATGTTACTATTTTAAATAGTGATAAAACGGAACTAATAAATAAGGTTCAAGAAATTAAGCAGTTGATTACTGTTAAATCTAAATGATTCAAAAAATAATGTAAACTTATGGCGCCAATTATTAGTATTATTATGGGAAGCGAGAGCGATTGGGAAGTAATGAAAGATGCAGGAGATTTGCTTCAACGTTTTGAAATTTCTTATGAAATGACGATAGTATCTGCTCATCGAACACCTCAAAGAATGTTTGATTATTCAAAAGAAGCTGAGGGGAGAGGTATAAAAGTAATTATAGCGGGAGCAGGAGGTGCAGCACATTTGCCCGGTATGGTAGCTGCCAATACAATACTTCCTGTTATTGGAGTTCCTATAAAGTCTTCTAATTCAATTGACGGCTGGGATTCTATTTTGTCAATATTACAAATGCCTAATGGTGTTCCTGTAGCAACTGTAGCATTAAACGCTTCCAAAAATGCCGCAATACTTGCCATTCAAATTATTGCTACACATTCCATTGAAATATCAAATAAGCTCAGAGACTACAAAAATGAATTAGAATCACAAGTAATGGAGATGGTTAAGCGAAAAACCAAATAAGCGTTATGTATTGAATTTGGTAATATTAAGATAACAATTGAGTAATATTTTGGTAAAATCACTTTGATATTTTGCATAACAATAAACCAATAAAAATGCAAAATTTATTAAAGGAAATCAAATTAAAACAAACCTATTTCCTGTCTTTCCTTTTTCTTTTATTTCTTAGTTTTTCATTCATGGGTTTTTACGGTAAGAAGGTGAGCTTTGTGCTCCTGAATTCTTATCATTCATTTTGGTTAAATGTTTTTTTTATTAACTATACATTTATTGGGGATGGCATTTTCGCTTGTTGTTTAATTGGATTACTTTATTTCTATTATAAAAATAAAAATCTTGCAATTAATGTTTTTTACTCTTTTCTTATTTCTGGTTTAGGTGCACAGATTATTAAGAATATGGTAAATTCTCCAAGACCTAAATTGTATTTTGAACCAGGTACTTACTTGAATTTTATAGATGGTGTTTCTAAAAGTGGTTATTCTAGTTTTCCTTCAGGGCATACTGCCACAGCTTTTGCAATTGCTACTGTATTAGTATTAACTATGAAAAATAAAAACTGGCAATTATTAATATTATCTGCAGCAGTTTTAGTAGGTTATTCAAGAGTATATTTAGCTCAACATTTTTTAATTGATGTCACGATAGGAGCCTTGTTGGGATGTATTTCAGGCCTTTTATCCTTCCTGTTGGTTCAGATAAAATTTAATTTTATTAATACCCTTAAAAACAAGTTGTATTTTAAAAATACATTTAATCAACCGCATATTCTTCAACAGCAATAATAGAGGAGTAATTAATTAAAAAAAGAGATTTTATACTATTACTCATTACCACTTGAATAGTTAGGAGCTTGTTTTGTTATTTCAACGCCATGTGGATGATTTTCTTTTAATCCCGATCCTGAAATTTGTATAAAAGTGGCAGATTCTTGTAATGAAGGAATGTCTTTAGTACCGCAATATCCCATACCCTGTCTTAGTCCTCCAATCATTTGATAAATGGTTTCACTTACTTTTCCTCTGTAAGGAATTCTACCTTCAACACCTTCAGGGACAAATTTTTTCGTGTCTTCCTGAAAATATCGGTCACTGCTTCCGTTGCTCATTGCCCCAACAGAACCCATTCCTCTGTATACTTTGTATTGACGTCCTCTGTACAACTCTATTTCTCCGGGACTTTCTTCACAACCGGCAAAAACATTTCCAAGCATAACAGTATTTGCACCGGCTGCCAATGCTTTTACGATATCCCCTGAGAATTTGATACCACCGTCGGCAATAATTGGTATGTTTTCTTTGTGGGCTATTTCGCTACAATTCATAATAGCAGTTATTTGTGGAACCCCAATTCCTGCAATCACTCTTGTTGTGCAAATAGATCCTGGCCCAATTCCAACTTTTACAGCATCTGCACCTGCATCAATCAGGGCTTTCGTTCCTTCAGCGGTTGCTACATTTCCTGCTATTACGTTTAAATCAGGATATTTATTTTTTATTTTTTTTACAGCTTCAATTACTCCAAAAGAATGACCATGTGCAGTATCCAATGCTACTACATCCACATCAGCAGCTACAATTTTTTCGAGTCTTTCCATCATATCTGCTGTTACTCCTAAGGCAGCACCTACCAGTAGTCGGCCAGAAATGTCGGTTACAGCGTTGGGATATTCTTTTGTTTTTTCAAGATCCTTGAGCGTTACAAGCCCTTTTAGATTTTTATCCTTATCTATAATTGGAAGTCTTTTGACTTTGTTTTTCATCAAGATATGTCTCGCCTCATCTAATGAAACATCTGTGGCTGTAACGAGATTTTCAAAAGGAGTCATAATTTCTGATACCTTTTTGTTTCTGTCAGGTTCAAAGCGTATATCCCTTGCCGTTATTAAACCTATTAGTTTATTGTTTTCCGTGATTGGAATAAATGAAATATCATACTCCAACATCAACTTATCTGCTTCATGTACAAAATGATTTACGGATAAATGAAAAGGGTCTTGTATGATTACATTTCTTGCAAGTTTTACCTTTTTAATTTCATGTGCTTGTGCTTCAGCACTCATGTTTTTATGGAGAATACCAATACCTCCTTCACCGGCAACAGCAATGGCCATTTTAGCTTCGGTAACAGTGTCCATTCCTGCGCTCATCAAAGGTATGTTTAATCGAATTTTTTTAGTAAGCAGGGTAGAAACGTTTACCTGATTGGGAAGTATTGATGCGTAAGCAGGTGTAAGCAATACATCATCAAATGTGAAAGCTTTTTCTATTATTTTTTTCATTTTAAAATAATTAAGTTATACAAAAATAAAATTGCTAATAATCAAACAATTGTATTATTCCCATTCAATAGTCGCAGGTGGTTTGGAGCTTATATCGAATACTACTCTGTTAATCCCCTTCACCTGATTGATTATTTCATTGGATATTTTTCCTAACAATTCGTATGGAATTGGATACCAGTCAGCTGTCATACCATCTATGCTTTCAACTGCTCTAAGCGCAACACAATTTTCATAAGTTCTTTCATCTCCCATTACACCAACGCTTTTAACAGGCAACAATATTACTCCTGCCTGCCAAATCTTATTGTATAAGCCAGCTTCTTTTAAATTATTAATAAATATTGCATCTGCTGCTTGCAGTAAATTCACTTTTTCTTTTGATACAGCCCCTAATATTCTAATGGCAAGGCCAGGTCCTGGAAACGGATGACGTTCCAGAATATTGTTTGGGACCATTAAACTTCGCCCTACTTTTCTAACTTCATCCTTGAATAATAATCTCAATGGTTCAATGATTTTCAACTTCATCTTTTCGGGAAGTCCTCCTACATTGTGATGTGATTTTATTGTAGAAGAATGCTGACCAAATGATTCAATTACATCTGGATATATAGTTCCCTGAGCAAGATATTTTATATCAGCAAAGTCATTTGCTACATCTTCGAATACATCAATGAATGTTTTGCCAATGATTTTTCTTTTCTGCTCGGGATCTTCTATGTTTTCTAAATTTTTGTAGAAAATTTCCTTTGCATCTATATCAAGAATATTCAATCCCATTTCTTTATAGGACTTTAGCACTTCATGATATTCATTTTTACGAAGCAGTCCGTTATCTACAAAAACACAAATAAGATTTTTGTCGATGGCTTTATGCAATAATGAGGCAACGACAGTACTATCAACGCCACCGCTTAATGCAAGCAATACTTTATCATTTAATATGGTACTTCTTAATGACTGAATGGTTTCGTTGGTATAGTTATCAGGTGTCCATTCGGGTTTTATTTTGCAGATTTCGTACAAAAAGTTCTTAAAAATTTTATTTCCACAGGCAGTATGACTTACTTCAGGATGAAATTGTAATCCATATATAGAACTGTTGTTTATTTGAAATGCAGCAACAGGTATATCATTGGTTGAAGCTATAATATTAAATTGTTCAGGCCATACGCTAATTGTATCTGAATGTGACATCCATACTTCCTGTGTTGGTTCTATTCCTGCAAACAATTCGTTTTCAGAAATATTTATGTGAGCTCTCCCGTATTCCCTTATAGCAGAAGGAATTACCTTTCCTCCTTTTAAATAAGTGATTAACTGACTGCCATAACAAATTCCTAGTATGGGAACTTTACTTGCAATAGAATCTAAGTCTATTAGGTAAGGATTTTCAGCATTTACCGAATTTTTGCTACCAGATAGAATAACTGCTTTTATATCTGAAGTTATTTCCGGACACTTATTAAACGGATGGATTTCTGAATAAATATTCAGTTCTCTTATTCTTCTTGCAATTAACTGTGTGTATTGTGATCCAAAATCAAGGATAATAACTTTATTCATATTTCAGTTAATTAATTAGTCAAAAATTGTAAAGCGCGACTACCGATGTCTTTTCTGTAGAAAAATTGATCTGATAGTTTCATCGAGTCAATATAATTGTACACTTTATTTTTTATCATTTTTAAATCTTCTCCTATTGCAGTTATTACAACAACTCTTCCGCCAGAAGAAACAAAATTTCTTTCGTTAAAACTCGTTCCTGCATGGAATACTATAATGTTTTCATCCTCCGGAAAAAGTATCTCATTTCCAACAACAGGTTTTTCAGGGTAACCTTTGGAAGCAATTACTACTCCTATACATTTACTCATTGCAGTGATGCGGTGTGAAGTGAACTCTTTTGATTCATCCATTAAATTTAGGATAGTTTCTACCAAGTCTATATTCAGAACAGGGAGTATTACTTCGCATTCGGGGTCACCAAATCTGGCATTAAATTCTATCACTCGTATGCCGTTTTTAGTCATCATCAATCCAGCATATAAAAAACCAGTAAACGGAATTTGTTCTGCTGATAATTTATTTATTATAGGCATGATTACTTTTTCTATTGATTCATCGTAACAATCCATTTGGGGCATATCGCAATAAGCGCCCATTCCGCCTGTATTTGGACCCAAATCATCATCAAAAGCTCTTTTATGGTCTTGAGAAAAAGGCAAAGCAATAAATCTATTCTTATGCACCAAGCACATTAATGTGAATTCCTCTCCTTCTAGGTATTCTTCAATGACAACTTTTTTTTCTCCGAAAATATTTTTATTCAAAAAAATGTCTATTGCATGATAAGCATCTTCTAAATTCTTAGCTACTATTACACCCTTTCCTGCCGCTAATCCATCGTTCTTAATTACAATAGGAACACCTTGATTGGTAATATAATTTTTCGCTTCTTCATAATTTGTAAATGTCTGATAGTCCGCAGTTTTAATTCCACACTCACGCATCAATTTTTTTGCAAAATCTTTACTGGATTCAATTTTAGCTGCATTTTTTGACGGAGCAAAAATGTTGAGTCCATGAGTGATAAATAAATCTGCAATACCTAATTCCAAGGGTGTTTCTGTTCCAACAATAGTCAAATCAATTTTTTCAGTTAATGCAAACTGAAGCAGTTCTTGAATATTGGTTTCTTCAATGTCTATGATTGTTGCAATTTTATTGATTGCATGATTTCCTTTTGCAACAAAAATTTCTGAAACCAACTTGCTTTGGCTGCATTTCCAAGCCAAACAATGTTCTCTGGCGCCTCTTCCTATAATTAATATTTTCATTTTTAATGTTTGAAATGTCTGATGCCTGTAAAGAGCATGGCAATATGATGTTGATTGCAAGCGAGTATGGAGTCCTTGTCATTAATAGATCCCCCCGGCTGAATTATAGCATTTATTTTATACTTAGCACAAGTATGAACAATATCATCAAAAGGAAAAAAAGCGTCTGATGCTAAAACGCATTTTGACAAATCGATTTTTTTATTAATTGCCTGTTCAATAGCTTGTTCAACTGCTCTGATTCTGTTCGTTTGTCCACTTCCAATGCCTACAGAAACAAAATCTTTTGATAGTACGATTGCATTTGATGTGCAATGTTTCGCTACCTTCTGAGCAAAAATCATTTCTTTAATCTGTAATTCAGTTGGATGATTTTCTGTAACAGCTTTGATATTGTTGCTATTTAAATTGTCTTTGGTTTGAACCAATAATCCTCCATCAATCGAAATAGTTTGTTTTTTTTCCTTTGCAATATCTCTTATCTTGATAATTCTGCAATTTTTCTTTTGTTTAAAAATGTCAATTGCTTCTTCCTCAAAATCTTTTGCGATGATTACTTCGAGAAATATTTGATTTAAAAGTTCAGCTGTTTTTGCAGTCACTTTAGAATTGAAAGCAACAATACCTCCAAAAATAGAAACTGGATCTGCTTGATAAACCCTTTCAAATGAATCTGTATCATTTGTACCTACTGCTACTGCACAAGGTGTTTTATGTTTAACGGCACAGCAAACTGGTTCTATAAAATCATTTACCACTGCAATTGCTGATTGTATGTCATTATAGTTGTTGTATGACAATTGTTTTCCTTGGATTTGTTCCCAATGATTGATATTGTATGGCTCAATTAAATCAGCATATACTGCTGCTTCCTGATGCGGATTTTCACCATATCTGAGTATTTCTTTTAGTTGGTATGTTCTGTTGTAAAATATTGGAAATGGTTCTTCATTTAAAAAGTTTGCTACAGATGCATCATAAGCAGATGTAAGACTAAATACTTTGGCAGCAAGTTTTTTTCTTGTTTTCAAGGTGCTTATACCAAAAGAGCTTAATTCCTCTGTAACAATTTTATAATCTTCAACATCTGTGATTACGGTTACATCACTATAGTTTTTTGCGGCAGCTCTTAATAGGGAAGGGCCTCCGATATCAATAAATTCTATCAGTTCTTCTTCTGTTAGATTTTCTTGTTGTTTGGAAACGAAAGGATATAGATTTACAACAACATAGTCAATAGCAATGATATCATGTTTATTTACTGTATCAATATGTTTTTTATCCTTTCTTTTATACAAAATTCCTCCAAATAATGAAGGGTGTAAAGTTTTAACTCTGCCATCAAGCATTTCTGGAAAATGGGTATATGCTGCAACATCTGTAACTGGTATTTTTTTATTTAACAAATGCTGCAAAGTTCCACCTGTCGCCAAAATTTCAATACCATGATGGATGAGTGTTTGTGAAAATAACTCAATATCTTTTTTGTCATAAACACTAATGAGTGCTTTGTGCTTTTGCATATATTAATTTTAAAGACTTAATCAACAAACGATGTTCAATAAGGTGAATCAATTCTTGTAAAGATGAAGCAGTTGATTCTTCTTTTATATCTATTTTTTCCTGTAATATTATATCGCCTTCATCAATATGTGTTGTAACAAAATGGACAGTAGCACCTGATTCTTGTTCCTTATTATCAATTACTGCCTGATGTACTTTTATTCCGTACATACCTTTTCCTCCATATTTAGGCAATAAAGAAGGATGAATATTGATTATTTTATTTTCCCACTGGCTGCAAAAATATTTTTCCAAAATAGATAAAAATCCTGCCAATACAATTAATTCAATATTTCTTTCTTTAAGTAAAATATGAATATTCTGTTGCCAGTTTTCTTTTCTATCGAAAGTTATACAATCTATTTCCTCCATTTTTGCTCTTTGAACAGCATAGCAGTTTCTATCAGCAATTACAATTGATATTTCAATACCTTCCAGTTCATTCGACTTGCATTTGTCAATGATACATTGAAGATTGCTGCCATTACCGGAAACAAAAACAGCTATTTTCATTAATTAAGTATTATTTTATTATCGTGGTCTTTAACCACTTCCCCTAAAATAAAAGAAACCATATTTTGCGAATCAATTATTTTATTTACAACTTCCGCTTCATTTTTGTTTACAACCAATACTAAACCAACGCCCATGTTGAAAGTTCCATACATTTCTTTTGTGTCGACGGAACCTCTTTCCTGTAATAATTCAAAAATAGCTTGACGAGGAATATTTTTTGTTTTGATGTTTGCGCATAATCCTTCCGGAATAATTCTCGGAACATTTTCATATAAACCTCCACCTGTAATATGCGCTATTCCTTTAACAACGGATTTTTCAATTAATAAACCAATGATTGAGCTATATAAAGAAGTAGGAGTAAGTAATGTTTTCCAAATGGGTTCATCATTAAAAATTTCATACACATCCGGTAATATTTTTCTTACAAGAGAAAAACCATTGCTATGTAAACCACTCGACGCTATACCTATTATGATATCAGTTTCATCTATGGAATGTCCTGTAATCATTTTTTCTTTTTCTACAACACCTACACAAAATCCTGCAACATCATAATCGCCTGTTTTATACATGCCTGGCATTTCAGCTGTTTCGCCCCCAACTAAAGAGCACCCGGTTTGCTCACATGCACTTACCATTCCTTTTATAATTTCGGCTGCCTTCGTTGCCTCAAGTTTACCACAGGCCAGGTAGTCGAGAAAAAACAATGGTTTAGCTCCATGACAAGCAATATCATTTGCACACATCGCAAAACAATCGATTCCGATTGTATCTAACTTGTTTACTTCGAGAGCCAGCATTATTTTAGTTCCTACACCATCAGTTCCTGATACCAATACAGGGTTACTATATTTTCCTAATTCATATAGTGCCCCAAATTGTCCTAATTCTGTAAGGACATTATTATTGTAAGTTTTTTTTACGAAAGGCTTTATCAAGTCAACAGTTTTGTAGCCTTCTTCTTTATCAACACCGGCATTTTTATAAGTACTCATAGTCCAATGAATTATGTTGTTACGGTTATTGATTGATGAATATTTTCATTTCTTTCAACTGGATAAGATTCTGTAAAACATCCATAGCAGTATCCGCATTCTTTTAATAAAAGTTGTAAATTATCTATTGACAAATAGGTCAAACTGTTTACATCAAGGTATTCTTTGATTTCATCTTTTGATAATTTGGCTGCTATAAGATGTTCTTTTTCAGGAGTATCTAAACCAAGAAAACAAGGTGCTATGATTGGAGGCGAAGCGGAAATAAAATGAATTTCTTTTGCACCTGCGTGTTTAAAGATATTCACCAATCTTTTACTGGTTGTACCTCTTACAATAGAATCATCCATGATAATGACACGCTTACCTTTAATCTCACTGACAATAGGATTTAATTTCAGCATCACTGTTCTTTCTCTTAATTCCTGAGAAGGAGTAATAAAAGATCTGCCCAAGTATTTATTTTTTAAAAGGATTGGGCGAAATGGAATTCCGGATGCATTAGAATAGCCAATAGCTGCAGGTACGCCTGAGTCAGGGACACCAATAACAACATCAGCATCAATTTTTGATTGTTCCCATATTTTCTTACCGGACAACTCTCTAAATTTATAGATGCTATCTCCTTCCAACATACTATCAGGTCTTGAAAAATAAATGTATTCAAAAGAACAAAGGGCTTTTTTATTATTTTTTTGAATGTTAACAGAATGAACGCCATTGTTATCAATAACGATCATTTCACCTGGTTCAATTTCCCTGACAAATTCAGCACCTATAGCGTCTAAACCACAAGTTTCACTGCTCACAACAAATGTCTCATCAGCCATTTTGCCTAATGATAAAGGGCGAATACCCTGAGGGTCTCTAAATGCTATCAGATTGTCTTGCGTTAGTAAAACACAGCTATATGCCCCTTTTACAGATTCAAATACTTTTTTGACAGCAATTTCTAATCCTTCATTAAAGTATTTTTGGATGATTCTCAACATCACTTCAGTATCAGAATTATTTGACACAAATTCAATTCCTTCGATCTCTAATTTTTCCCTTAAAGATTTACTGTTTACAAGATTGCCGTTATGGGCAATAGAAATAAAAACGTCACCAAAAGAATTAGTAGTATATAAGGGTTGAATATTTCTTTTGCTTTGTCCGCCGGCTGTACTATATCTTGTGTGTCCAATGGCGGCATTACCTTGATATAAAGCGGGGTTCTCAATGGTAGCAAATGCATCAATTACTAATCCTTCTTTCTTAAATGAATATATTTTTCTGTCTGTTAAAAATGAAAGTCCGCATGCTTCTTGTCCTCTGTGTTGAAGTGCAATTAAACCATATTGCATCAAAGAAAAAGTATCAATCTTTTTTTTTGAATAAACACCAAATACGCCACATTCTTCGCTCATTTTATCTAACAGCATAACTTTTTTATTTTTTTAATCTTTGTAAAATTTCAACATAGGCTTCTCTTACATCTCCTAAATCTCTTCTAAATCTGTCTTTATCTAACTTTTTCAGTGTGTTTTTATCCCAAAATCTGCAAGTATCAGGACTAATTTCATCTGCAAGAACAATATTGCCCTCATGATCTTTTCCAAATTCTATTTTAAAATCAATCAATAAAATTTCTTCTTTCAAAAAATGCTGTTTTAGAATCGTGTTGATAATCGCAGTAGTTGAAAAAATATCTTTGATTTCGTCATAGGAGGCTATTCCCAATGCAACAGCATGATGCTCATTAATCAAGGGATCACCTAACTCATCTTTTTTGTAACATAACTCATACACAACATTAGAAATAATTTTTCCCTCTTCTATTCCTAAGAGTTTGGCAGTGCTTCCAGCCAAAATGTTTCTGGTAATAATTTCAAGAGGAATAATGCTTACTTTCTTACACAATTGTTCTCTTTCATTTAATTTCCTTACAAAATGAGTTTTGATTCCTTGAGAAATCAGATATTCAAAAATCAAACAAGTTATTTCATTGTTGAGGACTCCTTTATCTTGTATGCTTCCTTTTTTTTGAGCATTAAAAGCAGTGGCATCATCTTTAAAATGAATGATTACGTATTCTGAATGATTTGTAGCAAAAACTTTTTTTGCTTTTCCCTCATAAATCATTTCTAACTTTTCGATATTCATATACTGCTGGTTTAAATAATTGTTTTATAAAAAGTAGTCAACCCCATTTTTAAAAATATTGTGATATTCTACGTTTGGAATATTTTTTAATCTTCCATTTTGTACTCTTTCAGGATGTGCCATTCTTCCAAAAATATTCCCATTGGAGTTAATTAAACCTTCTACAGCAAATAGACTACCATTTGGATTGAAAGGAAATACATGAGTGGGTTGATTGTTTTCATCCAAATATTGAGTTGCTATTTGATTGTTTTTAATCAATTCTTTTAATGTGGATTCATTACAATAAAATCTTCCTTCACCGTGCGATACAGGGACAATATATGTTTTGTTTATCATTCCCTGTAGCCAGGGAGAATTATCATTGATTACTTTTACTGTAACCATTTGCGAAACGTGTCTGCCGATAGTGTTATGTGTTAAAGTAGGTGAGGATGAAGTCAAATTTTTTATTTCACCATAGGGTAATAAACCTGATTTTATTAATGCCTGAAACCCATTGCAGATACCCAAAATTAGTCCTCCATTACTTAAAAAAGAATGAATTTCATTTTTTATTTTTTCATTTTTCAGCACATTTACAATGAATTTCGCAGAACCATCCGGTTCATCTGCTGCACTAAATCCTCCGCTAAAAACAATAATCTGCGACTTTTCTATTGCTTTGCTAAAAGCATCTATTGAGTCGTCAATGTGTAAATCATTTAAATTATTAAATGATTTGTTTAGGATGTTAGCGCCTTCTTTTTTAAATGAATGTGCAGTTTCATATTCACAATTAGTGCCCGGAAATACCGGAACAAATACCGTAGGCTTACCGAATCCTATATTTTTTATTTTTTTAGAGGGAACGGAAATGTCAGGAATTACAATCGGTGATTTATTTGTTTTTGTAGGAAAAATATTTTCAAATGTTTTTGACCATGTAGCGATCGCTTCTTCAATAGGAATAAGAACCCGATTGAATTCCAGATTAGCGGAAAAATTAGTTTTGCCAATTAATTGAAAGTTGTTTTCTAAAAGTTCTTTGGATTCAATAACAATACTACCAATATTGAGTTTTAATAAATCTTTTTCTGTGTAAATTTCAGCGCCAATTTTATTGCCAAAACACATTTGAGCAATTGCAGAAGCTATTCCCCCATCTTTTACATGTTTTGCTGCAATTATTTTTCCTGATTGAATACCGTTGTAAATTTTTTCCCAGCCTGAATTTAATAAATTCCAATTGGGGATATTCTTATCATTTACCGGAACTTGGAATAAATAAATAAAATTGTTAGCAGATTTAAATTCAGAAGATATAATACCTGTCGACTTTTCAGTGGTTACAGCAAAGCTAATTAATGTAGGAGGAACATTCATTTCCTTAAATGTGCCACTCATACTGTCTTTTCCGCCAATGGCAACTGCGCCTGTATTCAACTGAGCTTCAAATGCTCCAAGTAATGCCGAAAATGGTTTTCCCCATTTGAGGGGGTCATTTCCAAGTTTTTCAAAGTACTCTTGAAAACTCAAATAAATATTTTTGTAATTGCCTCCTGCTGCCACTATTTTGGAAATAGATTCAACAACAGCATACATTCCTCCGAGATAGGTGTTTTGTGAAGTAAAACCAGGATGATAACCCCAGGATGCGATGCTTACAGTTTTTGAAGTATAACTGTTATCACAAATAAAGTGTGCTGAAACATCTGATGGTGTCAGCTGATATTTCCCCCCAAAAGGCATTAATAGAGTGTTGCCAAGAACAGTGCTGTCAAAGAGTTCAACCATTCCTTTTTGTGATGCAACTTCTTTGCTTGATAGTACTTGTAAAAAGTTTGTTTTATTAAAACTGACAACATTATTTGCATATAGCCCATCAACATTCGCAATTACATTTATTTTTTTTGCAGCACCATTTGTATCAAGAAAGGAACGTTTTAAATGTAAAATCTCTTTTCCATTCCATTTCATTTTCAACGCTCCTTCATTGGTTACCGTAGCAACCTGTGTAGCTTTGAGGTTTTCAATCTCAGCGTATTTAATAAATGTTTCAGCATCTTTTTTGGAAACTACAACTGCCATTCTTTCCTGAGATTCCGAAAGAGCAATTTCAGTTCCATCCAGTCCTTCGTATTTTAATGGTATTTTGTTTAAATCAATCTCAATACTTTCTGCAATTTCACCAATAGCAACACAAACACCTCCGGCTCCAAAATCATTGCATTTTTTTATTAATTGAACAACTTCTTGATTTCGAAATAATTTTTGGATTTTTCTTTCGGTTATTGCATTTCCTTTTTGTACTTCGGATTGCATGGTTGAAATTGAACTTTCGTTATGTTGCAACGAAGACCCTGAAGCACCTCCAATTCCATCTCTACCGGTATCACCTCCAATGAGCAATACAACATCTCCTTCCACTGGATCAATTTCTTTTACCGATGTTTTCTTTACAGCTCCAATTACAAAACCACACTCCAATCTTTTTGCTTTATAACCCTCGTCATAAATTTCAGTAACCAAAGTAGTAGATAATCCTATTTGGTTTCCATAAGAGCTGTAGCCTAAAGCCGACTCTTTGGAGATTTTTTGTTGAGGTAGTTTTGAAGGAATCGTATTGTTTATATTTTCAAGCGGATTACCTGCGCCACTAATTCTCATTGCCTGATAAACGAATGCACGGCCACTTAAAGGATCTCTAATTGCACCACCAATGCATGTTGCAGCGCCACCAAATGGTTCAATTTCAGTAGGATGATTGTGTGTTTCATTTTTAAACAGAAGAAGCCATTTTTCATTTTCACCATTCACATCTGCATCTATTGTTATTGTAGCTGCATTGTTTTCTTTGCTATTGTAGTATTCGGGTAATAAATTTTTGGAGCTGAAATATTTCGGTAAAATTGTACCCAAATCCATTAGGGTTATTTTTTTATCAATTCTACCCAACTCGGTTCTTATTTTTAAATAACGCTCAAATGTTGATTCCATTTCTTTACTAAAATCTCCGGAAAAAACAATATCAGTTAATTCAGTCAAAAAAGTAGTATGTCTGCAATGGTCACTCCAATAAGTATCGATTGCTTTTATTTCTGTTATGGTCGGATTTCTTTTTTCTTCTCTAAAGTAATGTTGAATGCAGATCAGGTCATTGATATCAATGGAAAGTCTTTTTTCTTTCAAAAAATCCTGAAGTGCTTCATTGTTATAATTTATAAAACCCTCTATTATTTGAATGTCTGATGGCTTTTTGCTTTGATGTAGCTTTAATACAGATAAATCTTTTTCTCTGGAGTCAATAGCATTAATTAAGTATTTTTTGATGAAGGGGATATCCGATTCATTAAAATGATCTAATCCGTAAACAGTTGCAGTTTGAACAATTATATCATTATGTCCAAACAACAATTGGCAGCATTGCATTGTTGCGTCAGCTCTTATATCAAATTGCCCGGGTAAATATTCTATTGCAAAAATATTTTCGTGTTTAGGAATTTCCGAAATGCTATTACCGGAAACGGAATCTGAAATAATTGAAGAGGTAATGAGGGCGATTTCGCTTTCCTTTACATTGAAAAGGTCATAGAGTGAATAGGTGCTAATGAATCCGTCAAATCCAACAGATTTTAATTCTTTTTGAAGCGCAGCAGACTTTATATCAAAATTGTCGTGTTTTTTTATGTAGATGCGTGTGTTCAATGAATTTATTTTAACACACAAATGAATGCGAGGATAGGGCCTCAAAGAAGGCATTCACTTGTAGTAGTTTATTTATGGTAAACTGTAGAAACGCTCATCCGTATTATGAGCATATACAAGTTTTATTTTAATAAGCGATTTATGCTTATTTTTCGAAGGCGAAATTACAAAGTATTTTTTAGTAAAGAAAAATACTTTGTAAAAAACTGTTGTGATTAATATTATTAATAATCACAACAGCTAGTAAATTATTACATTAATCCTTCCAGTTTCATAGCTCTGATCATTCTTGTTATCCCTATTCCACCGCCGGACCTTTGAAAAAAGTGTTGTCCCAAAAAATCATTCAATTCTTCTTCAACTTTTTCTTTTCCGAAAAGTTCGAACAATTTTTCAGCATAACGACCATTTTCGATGGTATAAAAAGCGTTCTTTTGTTCTTCAGCATCACAGCTTCTTTCGGCACTACCAATGGTTTCAATACCATGAAGCAATACATCAATTTTATTAGATAATTCTTTATCGGCCTCATTTCTTTTCATATTCCAGAAAGGATTTGTTCTCTCAGGAAATAATCTTAAAAAGAAAACATCCCCAAAGTCTTTTTGTATGTTCAATTCATCTTCCGCCTCAATAATTGAAATGTTGTATTTTTTACATACATCTTCGTAGTTACCCATTATTGGTTGTTTAAAACCCAAATAAGCCAATAATTCAACTTCCAATTTTTCTAAAGTTTCAATTCCACCTTTTAATTCAAATTCAAACATGGGGAAAATTCTGTCATGCCTTCCAGGTATAGGATTTACCTCATCTCTGTAACTGGTTGAAACACAAAAGAATCCTTTTTCTTCTGGTGCTTTCAATAATTCGTACTCTAACCACATTTGACCGGTTTGCGGTAAAGGCAGAATTTGATCAGCAAATTTGTAACTGGCAATGGAATGTGGATTTTCACAAGCAGCCATAATGCTAATTCTGTTCTGCGTGTGAACTTCTATAAAACCTTGCTGTAAAAAAAAAGTTCTCAATTTGTTTACTACAAATGAGAACTCTTTGGAATCAACTACCGGAATGAATGCATCGGAGTTTTTTTTGTAGACCGCATTGAGCGGCACTGATGTTTGCATAATGTAATTTTTTTAGCAAAGGAAATTAATAAAAGAATTCTTTCAAACTAATTTTTAAAAAATTGAAATTTTTTAAAAAAACTGTTTTCAATTATTTTATTTCAGAAAAGAAATCCATTTTTCTAACCTCGGATAAATAATTATCAATTTCTTTTTTGGGGTTATCAGATAAATAAAGTCCTCTGCCAATAATCAAAAAATCAGATTGTAGGTTTTCGATAGCATGAGATGGCGAATTGTAATTTTGCCCTTTGTTATCTTCTTTGGCAGATAGATTTATTCCCGGAGTAAATTTCAAAAATCCCGTTTTTAATGTGGTGTTTTGGCAAACCGCCCCAATGACATCAGCATAGTTGTATAAGAATTGTTTGCATTTTTCTATGTAATCGTTATCGGTAAGAGCTCCTTTACTGGACATTTCTATTATTGGAATTAATGCAGGTTTTATCGCTGTATCCCAATCCTGTATTGCTTTTAGAGAGGCTTCTCCTGCAATAAGATGTATTGTCACCATATCTGCCCAGGATGCAATAGAATAGATACCTTGACTGAGTTGTAAAAATTGTGTATTTCCAATATCGGCAAACTTTCTGTCTTCAATTATCAAGAATTGCAATTTTTCTGAAAGGGACTTAAGTTCCATTATAAATTCCTGTGAGAAATCTTTGATGATATCCACATGAAGTTTTGCCGCACATATATCTTCTCCAACAATAGATAAGAAATTAATTATGTCTTGAGCACTAGTCAAATCAACCGATGCAATTAAATTACTTTTTTTTGTATTCGCTATGTTTAGCAGTCTTTGAGCAGTAGGATGTTGATGTGTTTGCGGAAAATATTTTTTTGTTTGCTCTTGAATTGGGGTAATGGAATGATTGTTATTTAAAAATACTTTCACTTCATTGTAAGTTTCTACATCAATTTTGTTTTCTGAAATCAGCAAATCAATTAATGAAGAAACAGAAAATAAAGCAGAGACATTATATCCTTGATTAGTAAGTTTTTCAATTCCTCCTTGCTCCCTATCCAGCACTACCAGAATTTGTTCAATTATGAGTCCTTCATCTTCAAGTACTTTGATGGTTTCAATTAAGCTTTGGCCACTGGTGATCACATCTTCAACTAATACTACTTTGTCGCCTGGTTTATAAGCTCCCTCTAACATTTTTTTTGTTCCATAACCTTTTGCTTCTTTTCTTTTAATCAACATTGGTAAACCGGTATGAGCCGATATCATGGTGGCTATTGGTAAAGCTGCGTAAGGGACACCGCATATTCTTTGAGCTGATAAGTTTATTTCTTCTTTGAATAAGAGTGCAAGATTTGTCAATAATTCAGGGTAGGAAACAATATTTCTGAGGTCAATATAAATCGGAGATTGATGACCGCTTTTTAAAGTGAAATTTCCAAATTTTACACATTCAATATCAACCAGAGATTTAAGAAAAGAGATTCTATTGTTCATAATTAGTTCATGCTTTTCAGTTTGCCTTTAAATTCATCTATTGTAGCGTATCCTTTTTGTTGCATAATTGTTGACAATTCATTGCTTATTCTATCAAAACATGCAGGACCCTCTTGCCAAAGCGTTGTACCTATTTGAACCATGCTTGCCCCACACAAAATATGTTCAAATACATCCTGACCATTTTGAATGCCACCACATCCAACAATATCAACTCCATCCAGTAAACTATAAAACATTCTAACATTCGCTAATGCGGTTGGTTTAATATACATACCACCCAATCCTCCAAAACCATTTTTAGGTTTAATGACTACGCTTTCATTTTCTACATTTATCCATAAAGCATTACCGATACTGTTTACACAGCAAACATAAGCAACCGGAAATTTTTTTAATACAGTTGCCATTGATTCAAAATGAACCATATCAAAGTAGGGAGGCAGTTTTACACCCACTGATTTTGTAGTAATTTCGAATGCTTCAGTCAGTAATTGTTCGCTTGCTTCAAAATCATAACCAGTCTGCGGTTTTCCTGGAATATTCGGACAGGATAGATTTAATTCAATTAGTTTGATTGAATCTGCTTTATCAGCATTTTTTAATAATTCCAGGTTTTCTTTTTTTGATAGACCGGCAATGGATAAAATAGTTATTTTATTGTGAAGATGCTGGGATTTTTCAATGAATTCCAGATAATATGCTAAGCCATGATTGGGTAATCCCATGGAGTTGATACTGCCATTAGGAATATCAGCATATCTTGGCAAAGGGTTACCTGTTCTGGCTTCTAGCGTGCAACTTTTAGTAACCAATGCGCCAACATTTGCATTTAATAAAGTTGAAAGTTCATTCTCGTCCGTGCAATGAACACCGGAAGCATTCATTAAGCAACTGTCTAAATGAAATCCTGCAAGTGTTGTTTTTAGTGTTTGATTTGAACTCATTTGAATGAGACGTAAACTGTTTATTTAGTTGATGAAGGTAAAAAATAATCATGAATCAAATGCCTTGATTCAAATAATAGGCATGTAGCGTATTTTTCAGTAATGCTGCAATAGTCATCAAACCTACTCCTCCGGGAACTGGAGTAATGTAACTACATTTTTCAAATACCTCATCAAAAGCTACGTCTCCTTTAATACTATATCCCAGTTTTTTAGAATTATCAGGTACGCGGGTTATTCCAACATCAATTACAACTGCTCCATTTTTTATCATGTTCCCTTTCACAAAATTTGGAATACCAACTGCGGCAATAACAATATCAGCTTCCAAGCAAAGTTGCTCTATATTATTGGTTTTACTGTGACATACAGTTACAGTTGCATTACCATTTTGACCTGGTTGGCTCAATAAAATACTGATAGGCCTTCCAACTATGTTGCTTCTTCCAATTACCACAACTTTTTTTCCTGATGTTTCGATATTATAATGTGAAAGCATTAAAAGAATTCCAAAAGGGGTAGCTGGAATGAAGTCAGGATTTCCAGTCAATAATTTTCCAGTATTCAGTGGGTGAAACCCATCAACATCTTTCGATGGGTTGATGCTTTTCACAATGTCTTGTTCATTTATCTGCTTTGGAAGTGGAAGTTGAACAAGAATCCCATCAATAGCTGAATTATTATTTAGCTTTTCAATTTGGTTTATTAAAACACTTTGGTCAACATTTT
>CAZCOL010000038.1:0-6492 GCA_964500545.1 uncultured Ferruginibacter sp.
ACTTCCATAATCAACTTTTCGAAATCTGTACGTTGCTCTACCCTAGTATTCTCAATCAAATATTTTACATTTTTGATTGGGGTGTAGATAGCATCAACAGGGATATATCCGAAATGAGAATTCTTGTCCTTTTGTTCTTCCGCAGGAACATATCCGCGTCCTTTGCCTATGGTGATTTCAATTTCCAATTTAGCGTTGCTATCGAGCGTGCAGATCATCAAATCAGGATTCATTACCTGAAAAGAAGGCGAAGCATCCCCAATCATTCCGGCTGTAAACTGATTGGTATTTTTAATGGAAAGCGTGATTTTCTCAGAATTCACATCTCCATCAATCTTCGACTTGAAACGCACTTGCTTCAAATTAAGAATGATTTCAGTTACATCTTCTGTAATACCTTTTAAAGTTGCGAATTCGTGATCAGCACCGGCAATGTTAACACCTGTAATAGCATATCCTTCTAAAGAATTCAACAATACTCTGCGAAGTGCGTTACCAATAGTTACACCGTAACCTGGTTCCAATGGACGAAATTCAAATTGAGCTTCAAAGTCATTTGCTTTCTGAAGAACAATTTTATCTGGTTTAACAAAATTAAAAATGGCCATTTGTATTTTGTTGTTTTGATTTAGTGTTTATTAATCCGGAGTGTCCGGGTTTCTTTTATTTTATTTTTAAAACTATAGTCGATGATCAGGAATTATTTACTGTACAATTCCACAATCAATTGCTCTTTAATATTTTCCGGAACACTCTCCCTTTCAGGATAAGTGATAAATGTCCCTTTCATATCAGATTCACTCCATTCAATCCAGCTGAATTTAGGATTTTTTCCACGAAGTGTTCCTGAAATAGCGGCATTCGATGCGCTCTTAATCTTAAGACCAATCACATCACCGGGCTTGCAACTGTATGATGGAATATTTACAATTTCGCCGTTAACGGTTATATGTTTGTGACTTACATATTGACGTGCAGCCTGACGGCTAGGTGCAATACCCATTCTGAATACTGTATTGTCCAAACGGGCTTCCAGTAATTTAATGAGATTTTCACCGGTTACTCCTTTTCTGCGGGCAGCTTCTTCAAATGTTTTGCGGAATTGCTTTTCAAGTAAACCATAAGTGTATTTGGCTTTTTGCTTTTCTTTAAGCTGAACACCATATTCACTAAGGGTTTTACGCTTTTTGTTCGCGCCATGCTGACCGGGAGGGTTGCTGTTTTTAGTCAACCATTTTCCGTTTCCGGTGATTGGTTCGCCGAAACGACGAGAGATCTTTGTTTTGGGGCCTGTGTAACGTGCCATAGTATAAAATATGACCTTTTAGTGACGATGCATCATTGTAAAGGTCTTTTAAAATGAATGATGCACCCGTTAAAAAATATATTATTGAATTAAACCCTTCTCTTTTTTGGAGGACGACAACCATTGTGTGGCAATGGAGTAATGTCTTTGATCATGGCAACTTCCAATCCACTTTGTGAAAGGGAACGTATAGCACCTTCACGACCACTGCCCGGTCCTTTAACAAAAACATCCACTCTTTTCAAACCTGCATCTAGAGCAGTTTTAGCAGCATCTGCGCCTGCCATTTGAGCAGCATAAGGTGTATTCTTCTTGCTTCCCTTGAAACCCATTTTACCAGCAGAAGACCAGGATATCACTTGTCCCTGCTTGTTGGTTAAACTGATAATGATGTTGTTGAAACTTGCCACGATGTGAGCATCACCGTAACTATCAACTTTTACAACTCTTTTTTTTGCGGCCGCTTTTGCGCTCTGCCCTTTTTGTTGTGCCTTTGCCATAAATTTTTAAAATAGGTAATCAAAAATTTACCTGATTCCTCAGGCCTGAACCAACCCTCCTGCCGACTTAAAAGCTATCCGGCGTTGATTCAGCAAAAACTAAGTCTTGTATAATCAATTACCCGAACCATGTTCGGAGCAATCATTTATTACTTCTTCGCTACTTTCTTTTTACCCGCAACTGTCTTACGCTTACCTTTTCTGGTACGACTGTTAGTACGAGTACGCTGTCCGCGGAGCGGCAATCCTTTACGATGACGCAATCCACGATAACAAGCTATGTCAAGCAAACGCTTGATGTTCATCTGAGTTTCACTGCGCAAAGCACCCTCAGTTTTAAACTCAGAGTTGATCACATTACGAATAGCTGTCTGCTCATCATCTGACCACTGATTAACCTTTTTGTTTAGGTCAATCCCAGACTTTGTAAGAATGTATTTAGCAGTAGAACGACCAATACCATAGATATAGGTAAGTCCAATTTCGCCTCTTTTGTTTTTTGGTAGATCTATACCGGCAATACGTGCCATATTAAATATTGTATTTTGGTTTTAAATTGATTTTGAATTACCCTTGCTTTTGTTTAAAACGAGGATTTTTTTTGTTGATTACATACAAACGACCTTTTCTTCTCACAATTTTGCAATCAGCACTGCGTTTTTTAATTGAAGCTCTTACCTTCATCTTTTTAAGTTTTACTTATTATTACAATTACTGTTTAGAACAGTGTTATTAAAATTATTTGTACCTAAAAATTATACGTCCTCTGGTTAAATCATACGGACTCATTTCAACCCCTACCTTATCTCCCGGAAGAATACGGATATAATGCATCCTCATTTTACCGGATATGGTAGCCAAAATTTCATGTCCGTTTTCAAGCTTAACTTTGAACATGGCATTGCTCAATGCCTCAATGATCGTTCCGTCTTGTTTAATTAATGCTTGTTTGGCCATAAAATTTGGAGCGCGAAGATAGGAGAAATATTTTAATTTTTAAAGAAAAAATACTAATATTACAAAAAAAAGTAACGATTATATGAAAAAACTAATTTATTACCCCGCAATTTGCCTTTTATTTTTTGCTTCATGTAAGAAAAGTCAGCCTGTAGTATCAGGACCAAGCAGTTATTTCAGCTTTTCGGCAGGATCCACGTGGAACTACAGTACCACAGACAATTCCAACGGACAAATTTCTACATACACCCTCACTGCTACTGCCAATGATTCTATCGTTAATGGCAGAACATATCATGTATTTAATAATACAAGTTCTTCAGGTACCACCAATGAATATTATAATATAACTGGCAATGAGTACTACCAATATTCAGAAGTAATACCACAGCAACCTGCCATAGAACAAAAATATCTAATTGACAATGCAAATGCAGGCACCAGTTGGACTACACCGTTTTTTACTCAATTTGATGCCCAGGGAACAACTGTATCAATAACTGGAACAATTAAAAACACTATAGAAGAAAAAGGAAGCTCATTATCAATAAACGGAACCAATTATACCAATGTAATTAAAGTAAAAACAGAGTTGCAGAATGTATCGATAAGTGTGCCTTTCATTGGAAATCTAACTCCAACTATTGTTCAAAGCAATTACTCCTATTATGCACCAAAATACGGCATGGTAAAAAATGATCTATTATTGAATGTAACTGTTGATGTGCCTCAATTGGGTACACAGGAAGTGATTAATACCAATAGCACTACAACACTTACTTCCGCCAATATTTTATAAGAATAAGTGCATTGATTTGCACTGAGTGAACTTACAATTTCTGTTGCATACTAGGAATCATTTGGTTTTTCCAGGTTTTGAAATTTCCTGAAATGATTTGAGTTCTTGCTTCTTTAACAAGCCAAAGATAAAATGCCAGATTGTGAACACTCGCAATGGTAAGTCCCAACAGTTCTTTTGATTTCATCAAGTGCTTTAAATAAGCTTTTGAATAATAGGCACTCATTTCACATCCAATAGTTTCATCAATGGGAGAAAAATCTTTCTCCCATTTTTTATTGTCGATATTGATCACGCCATTTGCAGTAAACAACATCGCATTCCTGCCATTTCTTGTTGGCATTACACAATCAAACATATCCACCCCCATTTCAATGGCTTCTAGAATATTCCAGGGAGTTCCAACACCCATCAGATATCGAGGTTTTTCCAGTGGTAAATGATCACAGCACAATGCGCAGATTTCATACATCTTTTCTGTTGGCTCACCAACACTTAATCCGCCAATTGCGTTTCCGGTAGCATCTTTGCCAGCGATGAACTCACACGACAGTTTTCTCAATTCATGATGCACCCCTCCCTGCACAATAGGAAATAAATTTTGCGTGTACCCATATTTATCAGGAGTTGAATTGAATCTGTCAAAACACCTGTCCAACCATCGGTGCGTTAATTCCAATGATTTTTTTGCGTAAGCAAATTCACTTGCACCCGGAGGACATTCATCAAAAGCCATGATGATATCTCCCCCAATAATTCTTTGCGTGTCCATTACATTTTCAGGTGTAAACAAATGCTTGCTTCCATCAATATGGGATTGAAAAACAACCCCGTTCTCTGTAATTTTTCTGCTGCTTGCCAATGAAAAAACCTGAAACCCGCCACTGTCTGTTAATATAGGTCTATCCCAACCGTTAAATTTATGCAACCCACCTGCGGCTTCTAACACTTCCAAACCCGGCCTTAGGTAAAGATGATATGTGTTGCCCAAAATAATTTGAGCACCAATATTTTCTTTCAGTTGTTGTTGAGATATTCCTTTCACACTTCCAACAGTTCCCACAGGCATAAAAATTGGCGTATTTATTTCTCCGTGATCTGTCTTTATCTTTCCTGCTCTTGCCTTCGAGTGAGTATCCCTGTGTTGAATATCAAATTGAAGTTTTGCCATTTTTCATCATTGGTTTCAACTGCAAATATAGCACCAATAAAATTTTCACTTCTAAAATGAATCAGCTTAATAAACAATCATGGCAATGACATATTTTTGCAGCCATGAACTTCAACTCATTGTTTACTTTCTTAAACTGGCAGATAATTTTATTTTTCACATTTTGCTTTTTCGGTTTAATTCAGATTTTTTATTTTTTATTTTTCTTTTTAAGGCTAGCCATTTATAAAACCAATACAAAAAAAAGCTCACAAACACATCCCGTAAGTGTGGTCATTTGCGCAAGGGATGAAGCATCCAATATTGCAAAAAACCTTCCGGGTGTATTGATTCAACAATACCCCTCTACTCATGAAGTCATCGTAGTGAATGACAATTCTTATGATGACACAAAATATGTTCTGGAAGAATTTAAAAAAACATACAAACACCTTACTGTTGTTGAGCTCACTCAAGAAGCCAAAATGATTCCCGGTAAAAAATTTCCACTGGCCGTTGGCATCAAATCAGCAAAGCATGAAATAGTATTGCTGACAGATGCAGACTGTGTCCCTGCGACTGAACATTGGATAGCAAGTATGCAAAATGCTTATAACGATTGTACCGAAATCGTTTTGGGTTACAGTCCGTTTCATAAAATAAAGGGCTTCTTCAATAAACTTGTAAGATGGGAATGCTTTCATACTTCATTACAATATTTGAGTTATGCTCTTGCTGGAATCCCTTACATGGGTGTAGGCAGAAACCTCAGTTATAAAAAAACAGTTTTTTTCAGACACAAAGGATTTTCTTCGCATAATAACATTCCAGGAGGAGATGATGATTTGTTTATCAACATGGCTGCGACCAAATCAAATACATCCATAAATATCAATCCAGATAGTTTTACATTAAGCATGCCCGTAAAAAACTGGAAACAATGGATGACACAAAAAAAGCGCCATTATACTACAGGTAAATATTATAAGAAAATACACAAATTCTTTTTGGGTTTGTATTCCCTATCCCACTTTTTGTTTTATCCTTTATTTATCAGTTCCTTGATTTTTTACGAATGGAAATATTGTTTGATTGTTTTTGGAATCAGATTTATTTTACAATTGTTTGTGTATTCAAAGACAATGAATAAACTAAACGAAAAAGATCTATTTCCCTACTTTTTGATATTTGATATTTGGATGTTTTTTTACTACTTGATTTTTGCAAGCTCACTCATCAAAAAACCTGCACAACATTGGAAATAAATATTTTAATTACTTTGCTTTACAGTTAAACTACCCTAGCATTAAATAATGGATACAATAACTAAATATTTTGAAGATTTCAGTGAAACGCAAACCAAGCAATTCGGCCTGCTGAAAGAATTATACCATGAATGGAACAGTAAAATAAATGTGATCAGCAGAAAAGACATGGATAACTTTTATCTTCACCATGTTTTGCATTCTTTGAGCATAGCAGCTAATTTTTCTTTTTTACCGGAGCAGTCAGTCATGGATCTTGGCTGTGGCGGAGGATTCCCCGGCATTCCTCTGGCTATTTTTTTTCCGGATACTAATTTTCATCTTGTTGACAGCATTAATAAAAAACTGACTGTTGTTCAGGAAATCGCAACTGCTGCCGGCATCAAAAACATAACGGTACAGCATACACGGGCAGAGGACATCAAGAACAGGAAATTTGACGCAGTGGTTTCAAGAGCGGTTGCCCCATTGAAAGACCTATGGAACTGGAGCAGACCCTTAATCAAAAAATCCTC
>CAZCOL010000038.1:6592-16756 GCA_964500545.1 uncultured Ferruginibacter sp.
TGATTTTCCTTTTGTTTGTTCGCAAACATGAGGTTAAGCGGAATCAAATGCATCTCTGTTGTACTGTCTTTGAAAGTAAGCTGCAGATCCACCGGCATAGGCATCTGCCCTGTTCTTCTGATTCTGATTTTTGAATACCCATCTTCTTCCCATAAACTGTCAATGCTGTAATCGATTGTTTTGACAGAATGGACCCAATATTCCTTATACCAATCCAGTTGAATGCCACTAACCTTCTCGGCTATACGAATGAAATCAGTCGGATTGGGATGTTTGAATTTCCAGTTTTTGTAATACTCCAATAAAACTTTGTCTCTTGCAGGCGCTCCTATAACATACCCCAGTTGCACCAAAAAGACTTCGCCTTTGGAATAGGCATCAAGACTGTATGCATAATTGGTGTTATAATGGTCTGCGTGAGTACACATGGGTTCTTCCAATCCACTTTTTACCAAAGAAAAGTAACTTGCATAAGATCCTGAATGGTCTATTGGCAATGCTTCAATCAGTGATTTCAGATTTTCATTTCCAGGGTTGGACTTAAGCGCATCTTCATATTCTTCAATAGAGGATTTGTTGTTATAAAACTTTGAAACCAAATCTTCCGCATAGGTTGTAAAACCTTCATCCATCCATGCATACATGCTTTCATTGGTACCAAGAATCATTTGATACCAGCTATGCATCCACTCGTGAAAAACAGTACCCAATGATGGACCACTTAAGAGGGTAGCCATTGGATATTCCATCCCGCCATCTCCACCCTGAATAAAGGAATATTGGGGATAAGGATATTTTCCAAAGTTTTTTTCAATGAATGGAAGCACTTTTACCGCCGCCTCAGCGACTTTAATCCATGCGGAATCATTTTGAAGGTTGCCTCTTAATTCATTGTATATGACATGTAATGCTGGTCCATTGGGCACTTGCCTGACTAAATGCTTGTAATCAGGATCTGCTGCCCAAACAAAATCATGAATATTATTCCCTTTGAAATGCCACAATCTTTTTTTATTTGGAATTGATTTAAGTTCTGTTCCTTGCTTATCATAACCCCAGCCGATATCATTGGCATTTACCAATACGCCTGTACCTCCGAGTTTATAGGATTTGTCTATATTGATGGTAACGTCATAATTACCCCAAACACCGTAAAATTCTCTCGCTATATAAGGCGTTGGGTGCCAGCCTTCATAATCATATTCGCAAATTTTAGGGTACCATTGGCTCATGCTGTAACGAACGCCTGTTTGAGGGTTATCTCTACCGCTTCTGCGAACCTGCAAAGGTATTTGTGCTTCAAATTCCATATCAAAAATAACTTTGGAATTGGGCATTATGGGTTTTGTAAGCTGCACTTCCAAAATCGTTTCGTGGTATTTGAATGGCTGAGATATACCATTCATTTTCAAGGATAATATTTTCTGAAATCCGATTTCATTTTCTTTCAAATTCAAAATCCTGTCTTTTACTCTACCATCCCAATCTTGCCTTCCATTGATATTTTTTTTACCCAACTCCCTGCTTCTTACATCCATACTGCTATTGGGCTGAAATGCATTCCAGTAAAGATGGTAATATACCTTATCCAACTTATCAGGCGAGTTGTTGGTGTATTCCAGCTTTTGGATTCCGGTAAATTTATTGGTAAAAGTATCTACATCTATGTTCATAATATAGTTGGCATGTTGTTGCCAACGAGTAGGCTGAGCAAAAGAAAAAGTAAAAAGTGAAAAGTAAAAAGTTACAATGAATAATATTGACTTCATGAATATTGAAAATTTTGATTTGCTGAATTAACCTAGGCTAATGGAATATTTTTATTTTTTAATTTTAAATTTTTACTTTCTTCCAATCCCTCCACTACTATGACAATCTCCCCCTTTACAGATTTCGAATTGAAATAATCATACACTTCCTGCAAAGTACCCCTTTTGTTTTCTTCGAATTTTTTCGTCAACTCCCTGCTAACACAACACCTTCTGTCTGCACCAAAATACTCAATGAAATGGCCAAGTGTTTTAATCAACCTCATAGGGCTTTCATAAAAAACCATGGTACGATTTTCCGATGACAATCTTTTCAAAAAAGTTTGTCTCCCTTTTTTTAGGGGTAAAAAGCCTTCAAAACAAAAACTGTTTATAGGCAGCCCGCTGTTGACCAATGCAGGAACAAATGCCGTTGCACCAGGCAAACAATTCACTTCAATGTCATTTTCAACACACGACTTCACCAGTAAATAAGCGGGGTCGCTGATGCCTGGAGTACCGGCGTCTGTTAGTAATGCTATGGTTTTTCCTGCAATCATCTGATCGGTGAGGTGCGAAGCAATTTTATGTTCATTGTGCTGATGGTAGGGTGAAAGCGGCTTATTGATTCCATAATGATTTAATAATACAGAGGATGTCCTGGTATCTTCTGCAATAACAAGGTCTACTGACTTCAGGATTTCGATTGCCCTGAACGTAATATCTGCAAGGTTACCAATCGGTGAAGGAATAATGTAAAGCATTCGAAATATTATGATTCAAAACTGCAGTTATTTATAGCCTGCAATTTGTTTTCTGAAAATTATTGAAAAAATAATGTAAGAAACAAATATTAGAGGAACTGCTATCCATTTGAAAAAAATGATCAGCAACAAAGAAACTGCAAGTAAAATAATTTTAGGTGAATTTTCCTTAAATCCAAATGAATTGAATTTTAGCGCCATCATAGATACATTTGACAACATAATCCAAGATAAAAATAGTATTAAAGCATACAAAAACCACTTGCTCAAAAGAATCTGAATAAAAACCGGATCATCCTGATACCAGTAAATCACCGGAAATGAAGCAATTAACAAGCCGACAGCCGGGGTGGGCATCCCTTTAAATACTTTTTCCTGTGTTTTATCCAGATTGAATTTAGCAAGTCGATATGCTGCAGCTGCTGCAACAAAAAAAGCAGGAAACAAAAAAAGAATGCTGATTTCTATTCCGTTTTCTTCGGCGGCAAAACTCATTCTCAAAAACTGAAAAAGAATCATAGAAGGCGCAACACCGAAACTAACCACATCAGCCAATGAATCGAGTTGTTTTCCCATTTCAGAAGTTGCATTGAACAACCTTGCAACAAAGCCGTCAAAAAAATCAACCAATGCGGCTAACCCAATAAAAACAGAAGCCATAAAAACCTTTTCCGGCATTTCAACCAATTGAGTACCATCAGCAGCTTCATTTAAAACAATCCCATTTTGAAGGACGGCAATGATTGCAAAGCATCCAAATACAAGATTCAACAAGGTAAAAATATTCGGAATTTGTTTTTTCATTTTGGTTAAATTGATACCAATAAGGGAATTTATTTTTTCATGATTGATTCAATTTCCTCAACCGTTATTGGGATGTTTTTCATAAGATCTTTGTTGCCGTTTCGGGTAATCCAAAAATTGTTTTCAATTCGAATTCCCATTTTTTCCTCTTCAATATAAATTCCGGGTTCTACTGTAAAAACCATTCCGGCTTTAATTGGTGAAGTTCTTGTTCCAAGATCATGTACGTCTATACCCAGATGATGGGATATTCCATGGTATAAATATTTTGTATACGCTCTGTTTTCAGGATCCTCATTTTTTATGTCAGACTTGCGCAACAATCCAATCTTTTGAAATACTACTGTTGCCTCATCGCCCACTTTTTTGGTGTAATCAACGATGCTTATTCCTGGTTTTAATATACTGGCCGCATATTTGTGTAAATGCAAACAAGCATTATATACAGTTTTTTGTCTTCTGGAAAATTTTCCATTCACTGGGATAGTTCTGGTTAAGTCAGCACAATAATTGCCATATTCAGCACCAAAATCCATCAGCAACAATTCGCCGTCTTTGCACTCCTGATTGTTTTCAATATAATGTAAAACCCTTGCCCTGTCTCCACTTGCTATGATAGACCCGTATGCGGGTCCTGATGCCCGCTGAGATAAAAACGAATGCCATATTTCCGCTTCTATTTCATATTCCATTACCCCGGGTCTGATAAATTTCAACAACCTTCTGAAAGCATTGTCTGTAATATCGATTGCTTTTTGTAACACGTCTATCTCCAACTGTGTTTTAACAGACCTTAATTCTTTTAAAATGACCGCACTGCGTTTATATTGATGCAATGGATAACGGGAGCGCATCCATTCAGCATATCGATAATCCCTTACGGGCAAATAATTTGACTTTCGATCATTTTCGTTGGTATTCAAATAGATCGTTTCAGCAAGATGAACCCATGCTTGCAACAAGCCATCCAATGAATCCAGCCACACAATGGTATCAATTCCTGAAATTGCCTGTGCTTCACTTTTCCTCAATCTATGCCCATCCCATTTTTCTTTCAATTCGTTGGGTCTTACCAATACTAGCACCTCCCTGAATTTAGGATCCGGATTTTCAGGAAATAAAATCAACATAGTATCTTCCTGCTCAATTCCTGTCAGCCAGAACAGATCAGAATTTTGTTTGAATTTATACAATTGATCTCCATTTGTAGGCAACTCGTCATTGCTGTTAAATACAGCTATAGAGCTGTTTGTCATTTTTTCAACAAACCGACGGCGATTATTGATAAATATTTCTGCGTTCAGTGGTAAATATTTCATTTCTGATGGTTATTTTCTAATGCAAATTAGCTTTTAATTCATTATTATAAGGCTATTTTCTTAGGGCAGTTACAAGGATTAGTCTGTTTATAGAAACGGATGTTTATTAGAAACCAACGTAATTTCAAATATTCATCAACTTAAAATTAAAACTAAACATGATACGAGTTTCTTTCCTCAACCCCAGATTTGGCAAAAAAGTTGAAAAGTTTATTTAAAATTAATCTCTATTTAACGTTAAGCATTATTTACTAAAACTGATTTATTATTTTTTGAATGAAGTTAAATCAATGTCAATTTTACATCGTTTTTTTAGATATTCTTAAATAATTTGAACTGTTTTTGAATTTGATTATAAAATACTGAGCATTACATTTGTCTCTCATTAAAATGTATTTTATGCAAAATACCACTTTGTTGGAAGCTCCATTGAACGCGTTAAAGGAATTAGGCATCACTACCGATAAGCATGTTCACTATCAGCAAACACCAGATGACCTCATTGCTCAGACGGTGCAAAGAAATGAGGGAGTATTGAATGATACCGGAGCTTTGGTGATTAAAACCGGAGAATTTACAGGAAGAAGCCCCAAAGATAAATTCATAGTAAAAGACAGTATAACCGAAAATACAGTCAACTGGAATGATTTCAATATTCCGGTAGAATCAAAATATTTTGACATCTTGTTTGAAAAAATGACACATCATTTGTCTTCAAGGGAAATCTGGGTCAGAGATTCCTATGCATGTGCAGATCCTTCATACAGAATTAAAATCCGGACAATCAATGAAAATCCCTGGAGCAACCTTTTTGCTTACAATATGTTTTTAAGGCCTGCAGAATCTGATCTTGACAAATTCACTGCTGATTGGCATATCATTCAAGCGCCAAGTTTTCATGCTGACCCTTCAACAGATGGAACCAGACAACACAATTTTGCTATGGTAAATTTTACCAGAAGAATCATTCTAATTGGAGGATCTGGCTACACAGGAGAAATGAAGAAAGGTATTTTTACCATATTGAATTACATTTTACCGCAGGACAAAAAAGTCTTGAGTATGCATTGTTCAGCCAATATGGGAAAAGATGGAGATACTGCGATATTCTTTGGATTGAGTGGTACAGGAAAAACCACTTTGAGTGCAGACCCAAACAGAAGTCTGATTGGCGACGATGAGCATGGCTGGACGAATGACTCCGTATTTAATTTTGAAGGTGGGTGCTATGCCAAGACCATTGACTTAAGTGAGGAAAAAGAACCTGAAATATTCAGGGCCATCAAGCCGGGTGCGCTTGTTGAGAATGTTACTTTTTTTAACGGAACAAACAAAATAGACTTTAGCAGCAGTGAAATCACAGAAAACACAAGGGTAAGCTACCCTTTGAATTTTATCTCCAACGCACTGGAACCATCAATTGGAAAAATTCCAAAAAATATTTTCTTTTTGACCGCAGATGCATACGGAATTTTGCCACCCATCAGTAAATTAAGTCCGGGTCAGGCCATGTATCAATTTATCAGCGGCTACACTGCAAAAGTTGCAGGTACGGAAGCCGGGGTCACAGAACCTAAATCAACATTCAGTGCTTGTTTTGGCGCACCCTTCATGCCATTGCATCCCGGAAAATATGCTGCAATGCTTGGAGAAAAAATGAAAATGCATCAGGTTAACGTATGGATGATTAATACAGGATGGAGCGGCGGCCCCTATGGGATAGGACATCGTATGAAATTGCCTTACACCAGGGCTATGATTACCGCAGCATTGGAAGGAAAACTGGACAATGTATCCTATGAAGCTCATCCGATTTTTGGCATGATGATGCCATTGACTTGTCCTGATGTTCCTTCAGAAATTCTAAACCCAAGAAACACCTGGGCTGACAAAAATGAATATGATGCAAAGGCAATAGATCTTGCAAAACAATTCAGAAAGAACTTTGAAAAATACGAGGCGGGCGTTAATGAAGAAACAAAAGCAGCTGCGCCCAAAGTATAACCTCCCATATCACTCGAAAAACTGCCGGATTTACATTTACTGAAGTTGCATTTCTGGAACATCCGCTTCTGTAATAAGTTTTCCGGCTGTTTTATTTTTTATCTCTTCAACGGATACACCCGGAGCCCTTTCCAATAATTTAAAACCCTCACCGGTTACCTCCATCAAGGCGAGATCTGTTACGATTTTTTTTACGCATCTTATCCCCGTTAATGGTAGCGTACATTCAGACAACAATTTACTTTCTCCTTTTGGATTGGTATGCATCATGGCAACAATGATATTTTTTGCACTTGCCACTAAGTCCATTGCACCGCCCATTCCCTTTACCATTTTTCCGGGTATTTTCCAGTTGGCAATATCGCCCTGATCGCTTACTTCCATTGCACCCAACACTGTCAAATCCACTTTTCCTGAGCGTATCATTCCAAAACTCATGGCACTGTCAAAAAATGCGGAACCGGGAACTGTGGTGATTGTTTGTTTACCTGCATTGATTAAATCTGCATCTTCTTCTCCTTCAAATGGAAATGGCCCCATCCCCAACAAGCCATTTTCACTTTGAAGTACCACATTAACCCCATCGGGAATGTAGTTGGCTACCAAGGTTGGAATTCCAATCCCAAGATTAACATAATAACCATCCTTTAACTCCTGAGCAATTCTTTGTGCGATTTGAAATTTATCCAGCGCCATTGTTGATGATTTAAAGTTGAAGTGAAAAAAATCAATGTTACTTTTTACGGTTCGTTTTTTGTTCTATTCTTTTTTCATAATTAGAGCCTTGAAATATCCTATGTACATAAATGCCGGGAGTATGTATCTGATTTGGATCAAGCTTTCCTGCGGGCACAAGTTCTTCTACTTCCGCAATGGTTATTTTTCCCGCCATCGCCATCAAGGGGTTGAAATTTCTTGCAGTATCCTTGTAAATCAAATTTCCCATTGTATCTCCCTTCCATGCCTTCACAATTGCAAAATCAGCATCAAAAGCCATTTCCAGCAGATAATCTTTTCCATTGAAATTTCTTACTTCTTTTCCAACTGCAACTTCGGTTCCCACCCCTGCAGGTGTATAAATTGCAGGGAGTCCATAACCAGATGCCATACATCTTGTAGCCAGCGTACCTTGCGGAATCAACTCCACTTCCAATTCTCCGCTAAGCAATTGTCTTTCAAATTCGGCATTCTCTCCCACATACGAGGCAATCATTTTTTTGACCATTTTTTTCTGAAGCATTAATCCAATACCGAAATCATCCACACCTGCATTGTTAGAGATGCAAGTAAGATTATTGATATTCTTATTCACAAGGGCAGCTATACAATTTTCAGGAATACCACACAGGCCAAACCCTCCAAGCATGATTACAGCACCACTTTTCACATCACTCAAAGCATCTTCCGCATTTTTATACAATTTCTTCATAGTCAAATTTTTATTTTTTATTGGAAATCCGCAGATTTTCTGTCCAACTTTATATCAAACCCCATTTTGTTTTTGTTTAGAGTTAAACTATCAAGAACAGCAATCATTTCAGATGGATGTTCCAGATAAAATTTATAACTTTTCTGATACAGTTCTTCAGAAACATGATGATGCTCAAGAATTGATCGCTGTAGTTTCAAAAATTCGAGTGAGTCATTAATTGTACTGTCTTTCTTTGATAATTCAGCGACATATACTGATGCTCTGGCATTATCCCAAAAGATTGACTGCATCAATTTGGGCTGTATAAGATTTTTGGGAACTCCTTTTTTTTCGGAACACGAAATCGGCATCGCTCCAAGAATCAAAATAAATTTGAGTGCTGCTTTTACTTTTTTATGAAGATGATTGCCTTTAAATAAAATTATCATTTTAATTCATCTTTATATCTGGAGGCATTGGTGATATCAAGTCTGGACAATATATCCCTTGCTTTGGATTTATCCTGGGGAGGAGATTTTGAAAACAATTTGATCAGTTCATTCGATTTGCCCTGAAAGAAGAATTGATTGATCATGGTATTTGGATTCTGGGTATTGAATTCATCAAGCTGTGCCATCAGAGCCAGCATATTGGATCTGGAAGATTTTTCATCCTTGTATAAATTATCCAACCCAAGTCTGTAGTAATAGTAATAAAAATCCTGCATCTGGCTATACCTGTTGTTCAGAAAATTTTCTGCAAGCCAGTATCTGTTTCGGATACCATCAAAAGATTTCCAACCGGTGATTCCATTACCGTCGGGTGCATTGTTGACAATATTCTGAGCTTTCTGAAAAAATGATTCTCCACCATGAGAAGCAAAAGAAGTAGCATCCACCGCTATAACCATATAGGCATAATAAGCAAAGATGGCAGTCAGATTCGATAATAAAGGATCGTTTCCTGCCACGCGATTTTCATTGAATTCAAGCTGCTGGAACTCCTGGTATTTAAATATGACATTGTCGTCTTTAAAATTAATGATGGGTGATGAATAGGAGGAATTATAAACAGGGCGAGCGGATTGAACCATCAATGAAGCCTTGTAAACATTCAATTCATCTGTTGATTCCAGATTCAATAGAAAATTACATTCTATTCGTTCGTTTTGAGAGTACGAATCTGCTGTCCATTTTCTGTTATTGAGAAAATTAATCAATGAATTCTGAAGGGTTTGAAATGTATTTTTATTGACAGTATTTCCCACACGGGAATAATTTACCGTTACCCTCGCTTTCAGTTCCTGGGCTTTTAATTGTACAGAAAAGATAATAAAAAAAATATAAAAACAAATTCTAGGCATGGTTGTTTTTTAAAATAGTGTCTATTATATCCTCCGCAACTTCATTTTTGGATTTAGTTTCAAAATGAAATTCGTTGTTCAATTTGTCAAAAATGGTGATTTTGTTTGTATCATGACCAAAGCCAGCCCCATTGTCATTCAATGAATTCAGCACAATGAAATCCGCTTTTTTTGATTTCAATTTGCCCAGGGCGTTTTCTCTTTCATTTTCAGTTTCCAGCGCAAACCCAACGAGTACTTGGTGATCTTTTTTAAGCTCCCCAAGTGTTTTTAGTATATCGGTTGTTTTGGTGAGCTCCAACTTCAAAGTTGGCTCGTTTTTTTTGATTTTTTCTTTTTCAGGAAGCTGAACGGTATAGTCAGCCACAGCGGCACTCATTACTGCAATATCAGCATTTTCAAAATTTTTCACACAAGCATTGAGCATTTCGGATGCGCTTGTTACATTTATTAATTTTACTCCTTCAGGGATCGATTCAGAAACAGGTCCGCAAATCAACGTTACATCCGCTCCTCTCTTTTGAAAAGCTGATGCCAGCGCAATGCCCATTTTTCCGGATGAATGATTTCCTATAAATCGGACAGGATCTATTTTCTCATAAGTTGGTCCTGCAGTTATCAGTATTTTCTTGTTCAGCAATTCTTTTTCAGCTGAAAAAAAATCTTTTAGCCAATGTACAATATTTTCCGGCTCTGCCATTCTTCCCAATCCATTCAATCCGCTGGCCAACTCTCCTTTTTCCACAGGAAT
>CAZCOL010000038.1:16856-18343 GCA_964500545.1 uncultured Ferruginibacter sp.
ATCAGTACTGCAGATTTGTAAGCTGCAATACTTCCCGAAACACCCAATAGTATTTTCTTGTTTTTAAGCATACAAAAACCCCGCTTTCGCAGGGTTAAAATTAAAGTATTCTTTATAAAAAGAGTTCTTAAATATTAAGGTAATTGTTCTTAGCTGAACAAATTATCTTCACTTTTACGGAAATATACTTTATCCTCTAAAAACTCCTTGGTAGCAAGCAATGCTGCATTAGGCATTCTTTCATAAGCACGGGAAATCTCTATCTGTTCTTTATTTTCATGAATTTCCTCCAATGAGTCGGTATGGCTTGCAAACTCTTCGAGCTTATTGTGCAACTCTTCTTTTATTGAAATATTGATTTGATTGGCTCTTTTTGCAATTACTGCAATAGACTCGTACACATTACCGGTCTTGTCTTTCAGGTCTGATAATTTTTTAGGCTCTACCGAACTGCTGGTGTTATTGCTTAAGTGTCGACGAAGTTTGCTCATTTTTTATTGCTTTAATTTGATTTATACTAAAATTATTAAATTCCTCTGCTTCTTTCATGTGTTTACTTTCAGGAAAACGATCCACAAAGTCATTGAACTCTGATTTCACTTTTTCAAATCTATCTTCCTGTTTGGTAATTACGCTCAATTTTGCAAATTTAAAATAAGACTTAATTACCATCAACTTATAATAATCCCCCATAGAAGACTCGGGGTAATTATTCAATAATTCACTGTATGCCAAAGCAGCAGCCCGAAATTCTCCAATATTGTAATACAACTGAGCGCCTCTCTCTTCTTTCCTTTCAAGTTTTTGCCTACACTTATCTATTATTTCGGTAGCTTCTTTTATTCTTGAAGAACCAGGATGCATATTGATGAACGTCTGCATCATGCCAATTGTTTTCATGGTATTAACCTGTTCAAGTTCAAGCTTAGGGGATTGTTTGTAATAGCAGTAAGCACGCATATAATCAATTTCTTCCGCTTTTGTACTATTTGGAAAAACCTCCAAATAACCCCTGAACAAACCCTCTGCATCTCTGTACAGCCCATCATAATAGAAACAGTAGGCGTATTTATAATAAAGATCTTCAAATTTTTCCGTTCCTTTCAATACAGGAAACAACTCTTCGAACAATTGTTGAGCAAAATGGTATTTTTTATTGGCATAATATTCCTCAGCCATGGCTAACTTATAATTATAGTCTTTGCTTTTCTGAACCTTGCTGAATTTGTTGCAAGAAATGAACGATAAAGAAAAGAATACGACAATAAAAAATAACCTTTTAGAAAACATAAAGAATGCAAAATTAATAAATAAAATCCAACAATTTTTAGGTTTATTGATTAAAAAAAATAAAAACAACTACTTATCTACGAATTAACAGTGTCTTATAATATAGTGTTTTTTAAAATAAAAAAAGCGGTCTGCCCTTTATGGAGCAGACCGCCGTTTATGTTAACCATTGATACTGAGTCGGTTTAGAACTTCAG
>CAZCOL010000039.1:0-8225 GCA_964500545.1 uncultured Ferruginibacter sp.
TGTGAAATTTTTTTCATTTTAAACCGAGTTTTCACTTTAAGGGTTTAAGGTTTAAAAGTTTAAGGTTCAAGGTTTTACTTTTTACTTTTTACTTTTTACTTTTGAATATGGAATCAAACATTAGCGAACACACAAGAAATATCCTTGGGCTTCAGTTGCCAACTGACCCAAGATGGGTAAACCTTGCCGAAATTCAGCTGGAAGAAATATTGACAGATCATGCCTATTGTGAACAAAAAGCTGCCACAACATGCATTTCCCTGATTCAGAAAAATCCTGAAAAGACTTTATTGCTGGATAAATTAAGCCCCATTGTCACCGAAGAATGGGGGCATTTCAGAATGGTATTGAGTGAACTTAAAAAAAGAAAATTGCCATTAGGAAGACAAAGAAAAGATGTTTATGTAAATAAGCTTATAGCCTTTCAAAAAAAAGGGGGAAGTCCTCAAGAAAGATTTCTTGACCAAATGCTCATCATGGCTTTGATTGAGGCCAGAAGCTGCGAAAGATTCAAGCGTCTAAGTGAGGGGTTAGACGATACATACATGAGAAATTTCTACAGAAAATTCATGGAAAGTGAAGCTGGTCATTATACTTTATTCATAACCCTTGCAGAACATTATATCGACAAAAAAATTGTCAGAAACCGATGGGCCGAATGGCTGAGTTATGAGAAGGACCTGATGAACAGTGCCGAGGTAAGAGGCGACCGTATTCACTAAAATCAATTTAATTTCTGGTGATATAGGTAATTCCATTGATTACCTGAATTTGATTGCCCGTTTTCAATGAACCTTTGGAATAATTCTGCTCCAGAGTGGTAGCATATATAAAAGAACTGCCATTCACACTTTTCACTTTTCCAATAATTGATTTATCATCCAATGAGCTGTAGTAAGTATACCCAACATTTCCGGCACTTTTCAACTTGCCTTTGACAGCTTCATTCTCGTATGAAGCAAAGTAAGCGAGATTTAGTGAGCCGGCCATTTTCAACTTACCTGTAGCCAACGGATCATCATAATTGGTGAAATAAGTAAATTTTAATGCTCCAATGCTTTTTATTTTTCCAACTTGAAATTCTTTATCACTGCTTGAATAATAGGTGATCAGGTTTTTACCAATATATTTGATTTTTCCGCGAAAAGCCTCATTATCCTTATCAGTATAGTATTCCACCTTTCCCTCGAACGCTTCCAACTTTCTTTGGCTGAAATTATTTTGCCCCCTGTCTGCATATTTATCAACTCCCCATTCTCCTATCGTACCATCCTGATTGATATTGACTATCACATTTTGATCCAGCAACAAGCCAATTGAAAGTTTATTTCCATTATTCAAGTTGGAAACTCTGTTCAGTCTTTGTGAAAATGAAAATAAAGCAGTGGCTAACATTAAAAAAGATAAAAGAAGCTTTTTCATATTTTACATATTTTATTCAATAAAGAACTAAATTACGGTTTCTAAATTAATTTTTCCTGAAAGTATTCAATTTCTTCTGAAAAATCAAGATAGGGGTAACGACTTTGTAGATCTAGTGCTTTTTCAATATTTAGTTTGCAAAATTTTTTATGTTCATTTGAATCTGGATTAAAAGGCTTGTGGTTTCTCGCAGCCTTAACAAATCCTATTTCCTTCATCAGCTGTTGGGTCTCTGCATCTATACAGGCAATATTGAATTTATCCCATACATAATTGGTTGCGCTGTAATTAGGATGTACCATATCCTCGGCAAAAAAACGATAATCCCTTAAATCATCTACAATCAACTCATAAGCCGGAAAGTAATAAATTCCATTGTTTTCATCGATTGATGAATGTACTGCCTGAATCAAATTTGCCTTGCTTCTGTTGTTCTCAATAAATCCATCCCTCAAATGCCTAACCGGACTGATGGTAAAAATGATCTTAAGAGAAGCGTTGAAACTTTTTAACTCATTTATCATTGAAACTAAATGAGAGGATACTTCAGAAGCATGCAGCAGTTTTTTATTGAATTTATCAGTAGGAACTTTATGGCAATTTGCAACAACCCTGTCTTTTCCGAGCTCATAAACAAAAGATGAACCCAAAGTCAATATCAACCAATCCGCATTTTTCAAAAATTGATGTGCATTTTTTTGTGATTCATTGATTCTTTGCAAGCATTCCTGTTGATGAATGGATGAAAACCTTGTATGATGATCCCAGCTTCCCCACAATTCATTATTTATAAATAGGTCTTCCGCATTGTATGATTTGTTTTCGATGTAAGAATGAATCGATTGAGCGATACTAACAGGATTGAACAATATTCCGTGAGGATTTTCAATAGTTTTAAACTTGAAGTAAGCTAATTTGGCACCCATTTGTTCAGTAAAACAAGAACCTGCCAAAAATATCTTATCAGCATGATTTATCTGCTGATTGAATGGTTTTGGTGTAAATTCAAGTCTGAAGTTCATGTTAAATAACAAAGCTATTAAGTGAATATTTCATCTGCCAATCGGATACTTTCATTCAAAGCATTTTCATCAATGGAATTTAAAATTTGTTGTTGCTGAAACAAGTGAATCATCCACTCTGTATTGATGTTGCCGACCAGCTGATTTCCTGACATTGGGCAACCTCCTATTCCTTTCAATGCACCGTCGAATCTTTTACATCCTGCTTCCAAAGCAGCATTTATTTTATCTTTCCATTCAGTTGATGTTGAATGCAAATGAACTCCAATTTCAATATTCGATAACGCCCGAATTAAACCAGATGTAATTTCAGAAACCTGCAATGGAGTTGCTACACCAACTGTATCTGCAATAGACAATATTTTCACTCCAAGATCGGTTATTCTTTTTGCCCAGTGATGAACTATATCCTCGTTAAATGGATCACCATAAGGATTCCCAAATCCCATGGATAAATAGATCACCAGTTGCTTATCGTTATTAACACACAGCTTATGAATTCTTTCCACTTTTTCAAAAGCCTCTTCAATGGTCGAATTCGTATTTCTTTTTTGAAATGTTTCAGAAATTGAAAAAGGGAATCCCAGGTATGTTATTTGTTCAAAGTGAATTGCTTCTTCTGCACCCCTTAAATTAGCGATGATAGCCAGCAATTTTGAATTTGTATCCTGCATATTCAATTTAACCAAAACATCTTTGGTATCAGCCATTTGGGGGATAGCTGCAGGAGATACAAAACTCCCAAAATCAATGGTATCGAATCCTACCCTCAACAATGAGTTGATATAATCTATTTTTTTGTCAACAGGAATCAATTGATGCCATCCCTGCATTGCATCTCTGGGACACTCAATAAGTTTGACTCTATCAATCATTACAGGTGTAAAATAAATTTTTGAATTAAAACTTTTCAGATTATCTTTTCATAGAAGTATTATTATACAAATCCGCTAATTACTTCTTTGCCTCATCACTTCATACAAAATAACTCCTGTAGCAACAGACACATTCAATGATTCAAAATTTCCGCTCATAGGAATCCGAAATTTATCGTCGCAAATCTTCATCAATGCAGGATAAATTCCATGTTCTTCTCCACCCATGATTACGGCAGCCGGCTCAGTAAAATCAATAGTTCCAATACTTTTGTCAGCAGTCATCTCACTTGCATACACTTTAATTCCATTTAAGTGAAGGTCATCAACCGCTTTCATCAAACTTCCAACTCTACAAACGGCAATTTGCTCAAGTGCACCAGCAGATGTTAATATGGCATCTTCATTCAATGAGCCGACCCCCTTATCCGGAATAATAATTGCGTGCACTCCAAAACAAAATGCACTTCTTGCGATGGCTCCGATGTTTCTGATGTCTGTTACTCCATCCAATATGATAAACAATGGCGTTTCTCCCTTATCTACCACAAATGAAATAATCTGTTGCAAATCCTGATATTGGATTTTTGAAATCTGAGCAATACAACCCTCATGGTTGCTTACATTGAAACTGTTCAGTTTTTCAACAGGCACTTTATTAATCGGAACCAACTCTTTGGAAGCAAGAGATTTCACCTCATCAATGACCGGCCCATGTACATTAGATTGGAGATAAATTCGATCTAACTGCTTTCGTTCCTTTAGTGCATTGATTACTGCTTCTCTGCCAATGATCAGTGTATTTTTTTTAGGCCGCTGGTGTTGATGTCTGAAATTTTTCACCATTCAAAATTAATCTTTAATCAAATAAAAAAGCCATAAGATTTTGAACTTATGGCTATAATGAAATTAGTATCAGCAGAGAATTTATTTCAATCCAAACACTTTTTTAACTTCTTTAACTGCATCCAGTTTCTCCCAGGTAAACAATTCTACTTTCTTGGTTACTTTTTTACCATCAGGTGAAACAAATGTCTTTTCCACAACTTCATTTTTACGTCCCATGTGACCATAAGAAGCCGTTTCACTGTACATTGGATTGCGAAGCTTCAAACGTTGCTCTATGAAATATGGACGCATGTCAAAACAAGACATTTTCATTATTTTGTCGGCAATCTGTCCGTCTGTCAAGGAAACTTTAGCTGTACCATAAGTAACAACATTTATACTTGTGGGCTGAGCTACACCGATTGCATAGGAAACCTGAACCAATACCTCATCACACAATCCGGCAGCAACTAAATTCTTGGCAATATGACGAGTAGCGTAAGCAGCAGAACGATCCACTTTGCTTGGATCTTTTCCGCTGAAAGCACCTCCACCATGTGCGCCTTTTCCACCATAGGTGTCAACAATGATCTTACGACCTGTCAATCCTGTATCACCATGCGGGCCGCCAATTACAAACTTTCCGGTTGGGTTTACGTGGTATTTGATTTTATTATTAAATAAATGAGAGTACTTTGGGTATTTGGCCTTTACTCTGGGAATTAAAATATTGATTACATCTTTTTTGATTTTAGCAAGCATGGCATCGTCTTTGCCAAAATCGTCGTGTTGTGTAGAGATGACAATTGCATCTATACGAACAGGTTTGTTGTTGTCATCATATTCCAATGTAACCTGACTTTTAGCATCAGGGCGCAAATATTTTATTTGTTTGTTTTCCCTTCTTAACACAGCCAGTTCTTCCAAAAGTTTGTGTGCAAGATTCAAAGCGAGTGGCATGTAATCATCAGTTTCATTGGATGCATAACCGAACATCATTCCCTGATCTCCTGCACCTTGCTCTTCTTTTTTCTTTCTTTCTACGCCCTGGTTGATATCTCCGGACTGTTCATGAATTGCAGAGAGAATTCCACAGGAATTTGCTTCAAACATGTATTCACTTTTGGTATAACCAATTTTACGGATAACACCTCTGGCGATTTCCTGTACATCCAAATATGCCTTACTTTTAACCTCCCCGGCTAAAACTACTTGTCCGGTAGTCACCAATGTTTCACAGGCAACTTTACTGGTTGGATCAAATGCAAGGAAATTATCAATAAGCGCATCGCTTATTTGATCGGCAACTTTGTCCGGATGACCTTCACTAACTGATTCTGATGTAAAAAGATATGGCATAGATTTTATTTTAGGGCACAAAGATAAGAATTGAAGCAATATTGAACAAACCGATGAAGCAGCTTAAAAAATTATGTTTATTTTATTTTCGAATAAACAATTCTGACCCTCATTTTGTATGCTGGGTTAGGGTTTGAACCTCCTCCGACTCTTACCCTTCCTCTTGCAATTGGATTCAAATAAGGAATAACGGTGCTCCCATGTTGTGGATAAGAGAAACTGTGTGGAGCAAACAATCTCATCTGGTAATTAGGGGTATGTTTGGTCAATATCTGCTGAACGTGTCTTGTTATGTTGATAATGTAATAGGACTGTTCCCCAGCCAGTGAATATTTTTTACGAAGATCCCCGCCAAAATAATCAATATCGACTTCACCATTTAACGGAAAATAGGGATAACCGGGCAACTTGTAATCAGGATCATAAGAAATACCGGGATTAAGATCATAATATATAGGTTTCCATTTGGCAGTTCCTGAGTCAACCAAATCCAAATACAAGAAAGAGGGTTCTGTAAATATTTTATCTGTTGAAGGATCAGGAATCTGTTGGATTTGAATCTCCGCCCTGTGAACTACAACATTTTTCATGGTATCCAACTTAGGAATTCTAAGTGTGGCAAATGTTCCGGGTGTTGCTTGCAAGTATAGCTCCTGATCTCCTGATGGTAAAGCATTTCTGCTTCTTGTGATTTTGTTGGCTACTGAGGATCTTTTAACATTGGAACCCTGGTAACCAGCATTGAAATAAAATCCTGAATATACTGTATCAATTGTAGCAGCATAACCGGTATCATTAGCCGTTCTGCTTTTTTTCTGATAATGCAACTCAAGTCTTGTATTTGAATTATTAAGATCGATATACAAAAGTGCATTTCCACTGCTGGCAACAATGGCAAAACCATTATTGAAAAGCCTGAACAAAGAATCAGTCAAAAAAGCATTTTGTGCTGAGGTACTGATAGTATCTCTGCTGAAAAGTCTGTTTTTAAATTCGTCAGATAACTTGATTCTGATTTGATTGGTGGTGGAATCAAATTTATTTACTTTGACATAGTTACCCAAGGTTCTGATATCAATTGTTTTGACATCACTGACAGCAGCGCCCATTGAAGGTGCATAATTGATGTCTCTTAAAGAATTCAACGAGTCCCACTCGCCTCCAGCATTTCCGGGAATTTCAAACACCTGAAGATTCAATGGATTGGTACTGTCTCCCCAAAAACCCCTATAATTTAGACAAAGTACTACCGAATCGGCTTTTACAATTGTATCCTTGGGTGCAAAACCTATGAAATATGGAAAAAAAGTCGGCTTTAACTGCAGATACAGATTTGCAGTAGTATTTCCAAACGCAGTAGGGTCATAAGTTTTACCTATGACATAATTGTCGAACAGTGTTAATTTGGTTGTATCCTTATAAATTCCCTCAAATGCATTTTGAACGGTTATGATATCCAAGGTATCGGCAAAAGTATTGATATTGTCTACTTCAGGAATCAAATCACTACCCAATGTGGTGGTGTCAAACTTAGTGCAACTTGACAAATGAAAAAGAAATGAGATTGTCAGCAAAAACCCTGAAAATAAAATTCTACCTCGCACTAATTAAAAAGTTTAAATGGGATTATTAACTTACTGGGAAAGGTCGTTATATAATTGCAAATACTCTGTTAAATCACTCTCAGGATCGAAGGGAATTACTTTTTTCCCTTTAACCTTTGAAAACTCTTCCAGTAGTTTTTTATCTATATTTTCTGCGCCAAAAGTTATGGCATCGGCAAATTGCGCACCACCCCTGAACATCGCAACATTATTGTTGTCTTTGAAAAAATCCAGTTCCTTTTTGGTGATATTTTCATTGATGGAAGCAAGTTTGAGAAAATCTGGACCAAGCTTTTCTTTGAATGTGTTATGGCCTATTGTAAATACAATTTTACTGTTACTGAAAATTGGTTCCTTCTTATATGCGTACCTGATAAACATGGGTATCAATCCTGTCATCCAACCACTGCAATGGATAATATCGGGAGGCCATCCGAATTTCTTTACTGTTTCCAAAGCCCCTTTACAAAATAATACAGTTCTTAAACCATTGTCATCAAACCAATTGTCATTTTCATCGTTGAAAACAAATTTTCGTTTGAAGAAGTCTTCGTTGTCTAAAAAATAAACCTGCAGTCTTGCATTGGGTAAAGAGGCAACTTTGATAACAAGCGGATAATCGTCGTTATTGATTGTAACATTAATACCTGATAACCTGACAACTTCATGTAATCTATGTCTGCGTTCGTTGATGGAACCAAATTTTGGCATTATGCACCTTACTTCCAGGTTGTTGTCGTTCGACATCACTGCAAGCTTGTTGACAATTTCGGCGAATTCTGTCAACTCAAGATATGGAGACATTTCATTTGCAATGAATAAAATTCTTTTCTTTGTAGACATTTGTGCTTTGTTAGTTGCGCAATTTTTATAAATTGACTGCAAAAGTACTGATATTTTAATGAATTTATGCAGATTTAGACTTTTGAAGTTAAACAGACCCATGCCATGATCATATTTAAAAAAAAATCTGACTTGTCGAAATACCTTGATAATCAGATTAAAAATGATAAAAAAATAGGATTTGTACCCACGATGGGCGCCTTACACTTAGGACACATTTCACTGATTGTTGAGTCAAAAAATGAGAACGATTGTACCGTATGCAGCATATT
>CAZCOL010000039.1:8325-18341 GCA_964500545.1 uncultured Ferruginibacter sp.
ATGGTGGTGGACAGGTTGCTTTCCATTGTTAATTGTCACCATTTATACCTTGGACAAAAAGATTATCAGCAATGCAAAGTGATTGAAAAACTACTGAAAATTAACAATAGCAATACCCAACTGCACATATCTCCTACCATCCGAGAAAAAAATGGCTTAGCCATGAGCAGCAGAAACAGGCGACTGTCCAAATTTGAAAAAGAAAAAGCAGGTATTTTATATACAAGTTTGCTGCAGGTCAAAAACAATTTGAAAGAAGGAGATTTATCAAACATTTTAACCAATGCCTCAAAGAAAATTTCAGACGCAGAAATAAACATTGAATACTTTGTAATTACTGATCTGAATCTCAATATGATCAATAGTTGGGATGGCAAAATCCCCCTGATAGTTTTAATTGCCGCTCGAATCAATCAGGTTCGCCTTATTGACAACATGATCATTGCATAATTAAGTTTATTAATTATTAATTCATTTTTTTAAAAAGCTTTAGTAACTTGTACCATATGCGTAAAAGAATCTTATCCTATTTGCAATATGTTTTTTTTCTGGGATTGGGCATTTTTCTTGTATGGTGGCAATTAAAATCCATGACTCCATCGGAGAAAAGCGAATTCTATAATGCACTGAGTCAAACCAATTACTGGATAATAATTCCCATAGCTGTAATGAGCATTTTGAGCCACATAAGCAGATCCATGAGGTGGAAACTTTTACTGGAACCATTGGGATTTAAACCCAGATTGAGCAATTTGTTTTCTGTTACCATGATTGGATATCTTGCCAATGCAGCCATCCCCAGACTAGGCGAAATCATCAAATGCAGCTTACTAGCAAAATACGAAAAACTAAAAGTGGATAAACTTGTTGGAACCATCATAGTTGAAAGAAGCTTTGATTTTTTGTGTTATCTTATATTCATTTTAATTACGGTATTGATTCAAATTGATACCGTAGCCGGTTATTTTCAAAAAGAGTTAAATTCACTCCCGGCTTCCGGAAATTCTTCTATTTGGATAAAATTGCTGGCATTCTTAGTTATTCTGCTTGCTGTTTGGTGGATTTTAAAAAAAATGTTCAAAAGAAACCATCAAAACACCATTATTATCAAAGTTCTGCAGTTTATCAAAGGAATTTTGGAAGGTTTTCAATCTATAAAAAACCTAAAACAACGAAAAGCTTTTATAATTCACACGCTTTTTATTTGGGCCATGTATCTGCTTCAAATTTATCTTGGATTTAAGGGAATGATCGGCACACATTTACTGGGCATGGCTCCGGCTTTTTCAGTATTGACCCTAACAACATTATCCATGATCATAACTCCCGGCGGAATAGGCTCATTTCCAATTTTTGTAATGCAAACTTTGATGATATATGGCATCAGTCAAAATACAGGCCGAGCCTTCGGTTGGCTGATGTGGGGCGTCTCTACAGGATTGATTGTGTTATTGGGAGTCATATGTCTTTTGGCGATTCCATACATCAATAAAAAAACAGACAACAACACCGATTCAGTTTAACCCAATATTGAATTATTTTTCTGCCATAACCTGATGTTTTTTTAATAATAATTTAATTTCAATCGATCTGCGCTATTTACTTTGAATAGTTTCTGGTATAATAAAACGGTTTTTTTGCTACTTAATTTTGAATTTCAAAATTGATACCTATTTTTACATATGGGTTTACCTATCGGATTTGTTTTATTCTAACGCAGAGCCAACTCCTTCAACCTCTTCTTCATACCAATTTATTTTATGTCTATCAACAAGGAAGTTAAAAAAATCACCACGAATACCCTTCAAAAAATGAAGGAAAAGCATGAAAAAATCTCCATGATCACTGCTTATGATTTTTCATTTGCCAAATTGTTCGACAATGCGGGTATTGAAATAATTTTAGTGGGCGACAGCGCCAGTAATGTGATGGCGGGCCATGAAACAACACTTCCTATAACACTTGATCAAATGATATATCATGCCCAAAGCGTTGTGAGAGGAATAGAAAGATGTTTGGTGGTCGTAGATATGCCTTTTGGATCCTATCAGGGTAACTCAAAAGAAGCATTAAATTCTGCAATTCGTATTATGAAAGAAACAGGAGGACATTCAGTTAAAATGGAAGGAGGAGAAGAAGTAGTAGATTCAATCAAAAGAATTGTAAGTACTGGAATACCGGTTATGGGACATCTGGGACTAACTCCACAAAGTATCTATAAATTTGGGACCTATACTGTCAGGGCAAAGGAAGAAGCTGAAGCTGAAAAATTAAAAAAAGATGCTTTATTGCTTCAAGAAGCTGGGTGTTATGCAATAGTTCTCGAAAAAATTCCAGCCGCACTGGCAAAGCAAGTCAGTGAAAGTTTACATATTCCTACCATAGGTATAGGTGCAGGCGGTTATTGTGATGGCCAGGTTTTGGTAATGCATGATATGCTTGGCATAAATACAGAGTTTAAACCCAGATTTCTCAGACAATACCTTAACCTGAGTGAACAAATCAATTCTGCTGTTTGTCAATATATCTCAGATATTAAGTCAGGAGATTTCCCAAATGAAAAAGAACAATATTGATGAATTGTTTGCGAATTTTCTTAAATATCTATTATATCTCTCTACATGTAAATCTTTTGCCTCCGAATAGATTTATACATATAATCTAGCTGTCTGGTTTTCATTATGGTCAATTATTAAAATCTCAAGTGATTTTTCTGGATTTCTAAAAAATAAACCTGTTTTATTTTACCAAACAATACAATATAAGCAGACACAGTTTGTAACTTTGGATTTTCAAATCAAAAAACATTTCACATCTATGGACTTTTTAAAAACTCTACAAATTCTCTCAAAAAACAATGGTGTGTCCACCGGATCACAATGGCTTAAAACAAAAGGTGAAACTATTCAATCGTTTTCCCCTGTTGACGGCAAACTAATTGGATCTGTTACTGCTGCAGATAAGTCATCTTATGAAACAGCGATAAAAACATCTCAAAAGGCTTTTGAAGTGTGGAGACTTTGGCCTGCACCCAAAAGAGGTGAAATTGTACGTCAAATTGGTGATGAATTGAGAAAATTCAAAACACCACTGGGAAAATTGGTAAGTTATGAAATGGGGAAAAGTTTGCAGGAAGGATTGGGTGAAGTGCAGGAGATGATTGACATCTGTGATTTTGCAGTAGGACTATCAAGGCAATTGCATGGACTTACCATGCACAGCGAACGCCCGGGACACAGAATGTATGAACAATATCATCCATTGGGAATAGTGGGAATTATTTCGGCATTCAACTTTCCGGTAGCAGTATGGAGCTGGAATAGTATGCTGGCTTGGGTTTGCGGAGATGTATCTGTCTGGAAACCGAGCGAAAAAACCCCTTTATGCGGTGTCGCTTGTCAGAAAATCATTCAAAATGTTTTCAAAAAGAATCAGGTTCCGGAAGGAGTAAGTTGCCTGATAACTGGAGGTAGAGAAGTTGGAGAATGGATGAGTAATGATACAAGAGTACCGTTGGTGTCTGCAACCGGAAGCACAAGAATGGGAAAAGAGGTTGCAAAAGCAGTCGGACAAAGGTTGGGAAGAAGTTTATTGGAACTTGGTGGTAATAATGCCATCATAATATCTAACGAAGCAGATTTAAACATTGCAATGACAGCGGCTGTATTTGGCGCAGTTGGAACAGCAGGACAGCGTTGCACCACTACAAGAAGACTGATTATTCATGAAAAAATATACAGCAAAGTCAAAGAAAAATTGATACATGCATACAAACAAATAAAGATAGGGAACCCATTGAATGAAAAAAATCATGTAGGACCATTGATTGACAAAGATGCAGTGAATATGTACCTAACTGCGATTGAAAAATGCAAATCTGAAGGAGGTAAATTCATAGTGGAAGGTGGGGTTTTAAAAGGCAAGGAATATTTGAGCGGTTGCTATGTTCAACCTTGTGTTGCTGAAGCAAAAAATTCATTTGAAATCGTTCAACATGAAACTTTTGCACCAATCCTCTACATCATGAAATACAAAAATATGGATGAGGCCATTGCGCTTCAAAATGGTGTTCCTCAAGGACTTTCATCCTCTATTATTACCAACAATTTAAAAGAAGCCGAGAGATTTCTTTCTCATGCAGGAAGCGATTGTGGAATAGCCAATGTGAATATCGGAACTTCAGGTGCAGAAATTGGCGGTGCATTTGGTGGAGAAAAGGAAACTGGAGGCGGAAGAGAAAGCGGGAGCGATGCGTGGAAAGTATATATGAGAAGACAAACAAACACCATCAACTATTCCGACAAATTGCCTTTGGCACAGGGAATTAAATTTGACTTATAATTTTTTGTGAAATTTCGTCACATTAAATGATTGAATCTGTAATCGATAGTATTTTAACAATTAAAAAAACAACATGCGTAAATTTTACAAGTTATTGCTGACCGGATTATTTATTTGGAACATAAGCAATGCACAAACCTCACCTGACAGTGTAAAAAAAGCTCCCAACAACTGGTTTCAACTCGACAAAACTGAAACCGGATTCAATGGGATAAGTTTAGACAAAGCATACAATTTCATTCAATCAAAGAAACTGAAAAGCAAGCGTATAACCGTTGCCGTTATTGACAGCGGTATAGACACAGTTCATGAGGATTTAAAACCCGTTCTTTGGACAAATCCCAGAGAAATTCCCGGAAATGGAAAGGATGATGACAGAAATGGATATATAGATGACATTCACGGATGGAACTTTTTAGGAGGTAAAGACGGCAAAAATGTTAAAGAAGACAGTTACGAGGGTGCACGTGTATATCATAAATTGAAAACTATCTGGGATGGCAAAGAAGTGAATCCCGACAGTTTGAAGCCCGATCAAAAAAAAGCTTATGAAACTTACATTAGAGCAAAACAAAAAGTTGTGGGCGATGTAAACGAAATGGAAGTTGGATTCATCAAAAACATGTATCCCGGTTTAAAATCCGGTGACTCCTTGCTTAGAATCCAAATTGGAAAAGAAGAATACAACGGGAACGATCTGCAAAACATAGTTACCTCAGACCCTCAAGCTAAAAAAACAAGAAGTTTTATTTTGGGAATCTGTAAAGCAAACAACAGCTTTGAAATCAGCAATAAACAGCTATTGGATGAATTTGAAGGACAACTTAGAAAAGCTGATGCAGCGACAAATGCACCGAAAAATTATCGTGGTGATATTGTAAAAGACGACGAAACCAATATTAATGACAGATCATACGGCAATAACGACATCATGGCTTCTACCCCATTTCACGGAACACATTGTTCAGGTATTATCGGAGCTGTGAGGGGAAACAATCTTGGAATTGATGGTATTGCGGATAATGTCAGGATAATGATGTTACGTGCAGTTCCGGATGGAGATGAGCACGACAAAGACATTGCCAATGCCATCAAATACGCTGTAGACAATGGAGCTAAAATAATCAGCATGAGTTTTGGTAAAGATTTCTCTCCTGAAAAAAGATGGGTGGATGAGGCATTCAGATATGCAGAAAAAAAAGGTGTTTTATTGGTTCATGCAGCAGGAAATGATGCAAAGAATATTGATACTGCTGATAATTTTCCGAATCCTGTTTTTGAAAACGGATCAGGTCGTGCGGGAAATGTGATAACAGTTGGTGCAAGTGGAGATGAGAAAAATGGTGGACTTACTGCATCCTTCAGCAACTACGGGAAAAAAGAAGTGGATGTTTTTGCGCCGGGTGTTAGCATTTACTCAACCATCCCTGGAGGAAACACTTATGGCAATGCCAGTGGTACAAGTATGGCATGTCCGGTGGTAGCAGGAATAGCTTCCCTTCTGCTCGAATACTATCCGAATCTTTCTGCAAAGCAAACAAAGGAAATTATTGAAAAATCAGCAGTTCCTGCAAAAGAGGAAGTCAAAATACCCGGCAGCTCAAGCAAAACTACCCTATCAGAATTGTGCAGGACTGGTGCTGTTGCAAATGCATTTGAAGCCATTAAAATGGCTGATGAAATCAGCAGAAAACTGACACCCCCCGTAAAAACAAAACCGGTTACAAAAAAACCTGCAGGATCAAAATAATCAATAAAAATAATACACAAAAAAACCGACAGATTCTGCCGGTTTTTTTTGTGTTCTTTACAATTTCAACACTAATGATAATGTTTACTTTTTTGCTTGTATTATCATTTTATTCATAACCATAACAGCCTCATCAATGTAAATATCATTGACTCTTGCTTTTAACCATTGTTTGTTTTTTTCGATTTTATCGGAAGCGCTGTTGATTTTGGTAGTGTCTGAAGCAAGATTAATGAAATTGAGAGAATATGATAATTTCATTAATTCATCCATTTGTTTATTGATCAACTTGAACTGTTTTTGTTCCTCCTTGTATTTGACAATATTTAGCGAATACTCTTTATTTAAATATTTCTCAAGCCACTTTATATTATTCCGAATACTGTCAAATTTTTTATTTTTAAAAACATCCTCTTTGATCGAGGGAATCAAATCATACATAGAAGGAGACGCATGCCATAAACTATAGGATGCTTTTGGAATTTCATCCCATCCAAGGGCGTATTTATTGTCTTTTTCCCTGAATTTTAAATAGTCGTATCTCTCTGGTAGTACAATATCGGGAGTTACTCCTCTTAGTTGAGTAGCCCCGCCGTTTATTCTGTAAAATTTCTGCATGGTGAGTTTAATGCTACCTAAATCATCGTTAGAATTATCGGAAGAAAACAAATCAAACTTGCCACTCAATGGGATATTCCTTTGGACTGTTCCTTTTCCAAAGGTTGATTTACCACCAATAATTAACCCTCTTTTATAATCCTGAATGGCTGCAGCAAAAATCTCAGAAGCTGAAGCGCTTGTTCCATCAACCATCACTTCAAGAGGTCCATCATACAAAATAGATGGGTCTCGGTCAGGAAGTACCTCAGGATTTTCATCCCTTCCTTTAACCTGACATATAGGTCCGCTATTGATAAACAATCCGGCCATTTGAACAACATCATACAAAGAACCCCCACCATTTCCCCTCAAATCGAGAATTATTCCTTTAACATTTTCCTGCTTTAATTTTTCAATCTCTTTGGCAACATCTGCGGCACACCTTGCACCATTTGACATCTCAAAATCTGCATAAAATTCAGGTAAATAGATATACCCGATTTTATTGTCTCCACTATTAATGATAGCTGATTTGGCAAATATTTCCTCGGTATTGACTTTCTCTCTGATCAAACTGATGGTTTTTATCGTGCCGTCCATTCTTTTAATGGTCAGTTTGACAACGGAACCATTTGTTCCCCGAATTAATTTGACTGCATCAGAAACCGCATATCCGGTTACATCTACTGGTTCCGCCTCACCTTCAGCAACTTTGATGATTTCATCATTTTCCTTCAATTCTCCGCTTTTCCAAGCAGGCCCGCCCGTTACAAGACTGGTTATAATGATTCTTCCATCATCCTCTTTGAGCTGTGCTCCTATTCCGTAAAACCTTCCACTCATATTTTCATTAAAAGATCTTAAATCCACAGGAGGGAAATAATCAGTATGAGGATCCATCATGCTTGTAAGTGCATTTACAAAAGTGCTGAAATTTTCATCCTGAGTTTCACGATTTTTTTTTGTAGTGAAATAACGATCCATTTGCTTTCTTACCTGATCCCTGCACTCTCTTTCCAAGGTAGAATCGGCTTTAAAAACAAAATCTTTCTGATCTTTATTTTTATCTCTGTCTTCCAGCATATCTACATATCTGCCCAGAACCAAGTATTTCAATTTTCTTCTCCATACTTCTACCCTTTCGTAAGAACTTGCAGGATAATTTAACTTTTCCGGATCGAGTTGTATTTTTTCGTCTTTTGAAAAATCAAATGGTTTGGACAAAATTTGCGGATAAATCAATGAAGCTTCGTTCAAACGCTTCAAATAAATGTTGTTTATGGCGAAAAAAGATTCCAGCTCTCTTCCGTGAATTTCGTCATCGATTACAGTAGCATATTTTTTAAATGCCTCAATATCGGACTGGATAAAAATTGATTTTTCATCATCCAGGTCAGCAGTAAATTTTTTAAGTATATCACGACTGAAAACATCGTCTATTTTTTTGGGTTTAAAGTGCGCTTCTTCAATCATGACGCAAACATTTTTAAGCACTTTTGCATATTTCGACTTAGGGTCATCATTATCTGAAAGTCCGCGACTATTATTTGCAATAAACAATCCTGTTATAGTCAGAAAAACTATTAAAGTGATAATTTTTTTATTCATAATTATGGCTGCAATTTTTTGCATATTGTAAAAATAACGGAAAATTACACGGGAACGGATTCATCAGGTTTGTTGCAATAAATAAACTTTTGTTAATCGTTCGACATTGAAATAGTTGAAAATAAAAGACCTCCAAAAAGGAGGTCTTAGGGTGGATGATGGGGCTCGAACCCACGACCCCCAGAATCACAATCTGGTGCTCTAACCAACTGAGCTACAACCACCATTTATTAATAAGGGCACAAAAGTAATTAATTTTTTCACCTGTTCAAAATTGAATTTATATAGAAAAAGATGCATCAGGGTGGATTTACTTGAAAAATGCGAGAAAATTTTAAGTAAATTAAATTTATTTCAAATTTAATTTATTGAATAAAAAAGATAATCGTTGTGAACTGCTTTTAATTTTAAAATCAGGAGTTCATCAAACTTGAAATAAATTTAAAAACTGGTTTCGTCTTCTGCTCGCAACTTCAATTTGTGTCCCGTCTTCCATCGTAATGGTTCCGCCCCTTCCTTTGTTATATTTCAACAAACGATTGATATTGACCAAATGAGAATTGTGAACCCTGAAGAATCTGGTTTTGGGCAACATCTCCTCAAACTCTTTGATATTTTTTGATGCAATGATTTTTTCTTTTTTTGAGGTAAAAATATAAGTATAAGTTCCATTAGATTCAAAACGGATGATTTCTTCCATATGAATGAAAACAAATCCCTCTAATGTGGGAATTGCAATTTTATTCATGTTGTTGTTTGTTAGCTTATGAATGTGTCCGACGATAAGGTCCTTTTGAAAAGCTATAGATTTCTTGGTGATTTTTTGAATTGCTTTTTGAATAGCCATTTCAAGATCTGAAGGGCGAATAGGTTTTACGAGATAATCAACAGCACTGTATTTGATTGCTTTTAATGAACAACTGTCATCCTTAGACAGGAATATGCATTCAAATTCAATATTGGAAAGACTATCCAGAAATTTAAAAATAGACCCCCTCGATAAATGGGTATTTAATATAACCAAGTCTGGTTTTATTACTGAAATGACTTTTTGAACGGATTTAATATCAGTAACCTCCCCTGCAATGTCAATCAAAGGATGATTTTCATTGATAATTTTTCTTAGTGTGACCAACTGTTTACCCTCACCCTCTACTATTACTGTTTTGTACATAAAATTTTTTAATCATTTAGCAATGAATTGCCTTTTATACCTTTTCGTTAAAAAATAACGATTGATTACATCTCCGGAAACAATTCAATCAATATCAAAATTTATTTTGTGTTCAAAAAAGATCTGCTTTAAGAACTGGGTACTTTATTCAATAAAATAAGTATTGCAAAAAACAACATATTGTTGACAAAATTTAATTGAATTAATAAGCGTGTTGTTTTAATTAATTTTCGTGTAAAAATTTCAATAAACCGAAATGAAATTTTGAATAAATAAGCAAAGTTGATTTTATATTCTCTGCTTTATTGACAAAATAATCAAACCCGATAATTGTTATTTTAAACGATTAAATCTAAAAATCAAAACCAGCCCATTCCAATAACATGAAATGATCTTTAGATTAATAATTTTTTTGTACAAGAAATTTGATACCGTTTTTTGCTTTATTATAAATTGGCAAAAACAACGGTTGTCTTTGTTGAAGTTTCTAAAGAATTAATGTAATAATACTTTGGAGTAAGTATTTTCAGTATGTAATTTATA
>CAZCOL010000040.1:0-7924 GCA_964500545.1 uncultured Ferruginibacter sp.
GTTTTATAATGATTTTGAATTTTAACTTTTGAATTTTGATTTTACAAAACCATCAACCCACACCCTCTGACATCGCTGTTTTCCATTCTTCCGGTGATTTCAAAACTTCCGTCGAAATGCAATCTGCCTGTATCTTCGGTTGCGATAAAGCTGCAACTGTGAATATTTGCCAGATCTATGATATTGACCACACCGCTTTTTATTGAATTTTCTGAATAATCATGATCAAGTGTTTCAAGAGGGTTGTCCTCAGCTCTCAATATTATTTTCATCCAGGGAGGACAGTTGAATATGCCATTTCCTTTTGAATATGCCTGCGACATTAATTCTGTCATTCCGTATTCGGAGTGAATTTCATTCACACCGAATTTTTCTTTTAAGATTCCATGTAAAGAATCTTTACTGATTTCTTCTCTTCTGCCTTTCATTCCACCGGTTTCCATTACGATGGTATGATTAAGTTGCAGGGGAAATTTTTCCGCAAAATCAATCAAAGCGTAGGACACTCCAATGAGTAATGTTTTTTGCTGATTGATTTCATTTTCAAGAATCGTTTCTTTGAGTTTGCCATACTCGGATAGATAAAAACCACTTTTAGGATGATTGCTCTTTTCAATTAATCGATTCACCATATGAACCAGTGATGATCCTTTTCTCTCAAGATAGGAGGGCAATAATCCCAAAATGCAATAATCTTTCACATTTCCATAAAATTCATCAAATGTTTTAATGAAAGATTTTTCATACAAATTCAGGTCTTTTACAAAATGTTTACTGGGAACACTTCCAGTTGTGCCGCTGCTTTCAAAAATAGCCTGAGCTTCAAAATCGCCCGTTTTAATTGCTTTCGTTTTAAAAAACTGTATAGGTAAAAAAGGAATTTTGTACAAGTTTGTAATTTGATCGGGCGATATGTGAATCGCTTGACAAAATTGGCGGTAAGTATCGTTTTGTTTGAATTGTAAATGAAATACCTCTAAAGCCAGTTGTTCAAAATGTTCGCTGTTACAATTAAAAATACGGTCTGTTATCATAATGGACTTGAAATTCGTCATTCTTTCTGCAAATTTGCAACATTATTTTAAGATGGTAATATCGCGTTCGTTCTGTAAATTTGAAAAACAAATGAAATATATGAAGGTTAATTGGTTTCTTTTATTGATGGTTTTATTTCTTATTTCTTGCAATAAAGATAAATTTACATCAACTCCCCAAATTTCATTCAGATCATTAACACCCAATTTTTGGCAGAGCAGCAATTTTAATTATTTCAATGGCCCTGTACTATCTATTCAGTTAACTGATTTGGAGGGCGATTTTGGAATAAACCCCGGAAAAGACACGTCTTATGTTTATGTAAAAAATATCACCGTTCCACCTTTTGATCTTGATTCATTCAGATTTCCGGATTTGAGTGAAATATCCGATAAGAAAAATCTGAACATTCAGGTAGACGCTATTGTGAATAGAGTAAGAAGTTCTGCTACTCCGGTTTTTCCAAAAATAGACACAATTTATTTTGAGGTTTACGTAAAAGATTTTGCAAAAAATAAAAGCAATGTGATTCAGACCGGTACACCCCTTTATTTATTGACTCAATAATGCGTTGGCTGAAATTCTTACTGAGTCATTCCATTTTTGTCTCTCTTTGTGCATTTGCGCTTTGTTACCAAACTTTTTTACTGCTGCATCAACCAATAGATTGGAATATATGTTTTGTGGTTTTTTGGACCACACTTGCAGCATACAATTTATATTGGGGGATAAGTAAATGGAACTTAGAGAAAAAAAACAGATTTAATATTTCGCATTATTTTTTAAATCTTTTTTTAATCTTTCTGTCTTCTATTGCAATCTTGTTTTATTTTCCGATAGTAGTATCAATGGGAATTTATTTTATCATTCCGGTCATTACAACAATCTTATACTTTTCGCCTTTGTTGATCAAAAATGATTTTTCAGATAAATACCTGAAAATCGGACTTTTAAAAACTATTTTATTGGCTTTTACCTGGTCATTTGCAACGGTAATAATACCTGCACATTCTATTTATTTATCAGATCAAAATCATGTACTGTTTATTTTCTTATTAAGATTTTTATTTTTACTAACCCTTTGTATCATTTTTGATTCAAGAGACAGTAAGGTTGATCTGTTTCACGGTGTAAAAAGTTTGGCAACTGAATTAAGTGAAAAATCTGTTCATGTGTTGATGTTTCTTATTTTCTTAACTGAAATTTTATTGCTTATTTTCCTTTCAAAATTTATGATTGAAATCAGACAGGTATTTGTATTAATGACCACGGCTGTATTGTCAATCTTGTGTTATTTATTATCTATTAAAAAGGAGCGAAGCTATTATTTCTACTATTTTTTTGTGGATGGGCTGATGTTGTTTTCGTCAATTGCAAGTTATATCGCAACTATTTAGTTAATTTGTCTTTTAAATCTATTTTATGGCAAAATCTGTAAAGAAAAAATCAATCATTGGAGATAGCTCTTATAATTTTCTAAGAGAATACATCAACAATCCTTCACCTGTTGGATTTGAAAGCAGCGGTCAGAAAATATGGATGAAATACTTGAAACCATTTGTGGATGATATGTTTACCGATCCTTATGGTACTGCAGTAGGGGTGATAAACCCAAAAGCGACTTTCAAAGTTGTTATTGAAGCCCATGCAGATGAGATCAGCTGGTTTGTGAATTATATTTCAACTGAAGGACTGATTTATTTGAAAAGAAATGGAGGAGTGGACCATCAGATTGCACCTTCTATGAGAGTGCTGATTCATGGAAAGAAAGGCGCGGTTAAAGCAGTGTTTGGTTGGCCGGCTATTCATACAAGACTAAGCAATAATGACTCCAAAGAACCTCAGCCCAAAGTAGATAATTTGTTTTTGGATTGCGGAGCAAGAAATAAAAAGGAAGTAGAAGCACTGGGAATACACATTGGTTCAGTTGTCACTTATGAAGAGGGGTATGATGAACTTGCCAATGGATATTTAATTGGCAGAGCTTTTGACAATCGAATAGGTGGGTTTATGATTGCTGAAGTTGCCAGATTGTTGAGCATCAATAAAAAGAAGCTGCCTTTTGCATTGTATGTGGTGAATGCCGTTCAGGAAGAAATTGGATTGAGAGGTGCAGAAATGATCGCCCGCAGAATAAAACCCGATGTAGCCATCATTACCGATGTTACACATGACAGCAGCACACCTATGATCAATAAAATCATTGAAGGTGAATGCAAGTGTGGAAAAGGTCCTTCATTGTGTTACGGACCAGCCGTTCACAATAAGTTACTTGATTTTGTGCAAAATGTTGGTAATAAATCAAAAATCCCATTTCAATTAAGAGCCATCAGCAGAAGTACCGGAACCGACACTGATTCTTTTGCCTATTCAAACGATGGTTGTCCTTCTGTATTGATCTCTATTCCGCTCAGATACATGCATACAACCGTTGAAATGCTCCATAAGGACGATATTGAAAATACGGTGAAGCTGATGTATGAAACGCTGCTTTCATTGACTCCCAAAACCAATTTAAGTTATTTCAACTAATATTATCAATGGAAGATCAATTGAGTAAATTCATTCGTTTATTTGGAAATATATTTTTCTCTTTTATCGGTTTTATTTTGCTTTCTGCAATCTCCTTGTTAGGTCTCAGGTTGTTGATGGGGGTATTGGATTATATGTCCTGGTTCAGTTATGTTTACATGTGTTTTATGCTGATATTACCACCGGGATTATTTATCACTGTTTATTGGATTTTCTTTAAGCGAACTAAACGTCATCCCTCCGGATTCGTTCGTTTTTTTTCAAACTTGATATTTCTAACTGGACTTCTAATGTGGGTGGTATTGATGGTGCTGGATTTCCTGACTTTCTTCAATTCAGGTTATCAGGATATTGATAAATACAACAGTTATCAGTTATTGATACTGGCTTCTAATGTAACTGCAATATTTTTTACCGGGGTTGTTCAGGCGCTTACTGTTCCCAAGGAAAAAGATTGGATGGAAAAGTATGCCGATAACAAATAGCATTATCGGCATTTAAATTTTATGTCAGTGCAATTTCCAGCACCTGATTCATGTTTTTTACATAATGAAAATGAATGCCTGAAATAAATTTAGGATTGATTTCTTCCACATCTTTTTCATTTTGCCAGCACATGATGATTTCTTTGATACCGGATCTTTTTGCAGCCAGCACTTTTTCTTTTATTCCTCCTACAGGTAATACCTGGCCTCTTAAGGTTATCTCACCTGTCATGGCTAGAAATGGTTTTATTTTTCTTCCGGTGAAGGCACTTGTCAATGCGGTCATCATGGTGATTCCTGCACTGGGTCCATCTTTTGGTACAGCACCTTCAGGAACATGCACATGAACATTTTTGGTTGAAAACAATGCAGAATCAATACCGATTTTCTTTGCATTGGTTTGCACCCATGTTAATGCTGTACTGGCACTTTCTTTCATCACATTTCCCAGATTCCCGGTTAGTTTTAATTCACCTTTACCCTCACTTGTCTGTGCTTCTATGAATAAAATGTCGCCTCCAACATAAGTCCAGGCAAGGCCTACAGCCACACCTGGCATATTGGCCATTTTATACAGTTCATTGTTGAATTTGGATTTTCCCAATATTTTTTCTATATCCGAAGTAGTAATCGTAGATTTTAGTTTTCCTTTTACCACGTACTCTTTGGCTTGATAACGCATGATGCTGGCTAGCAATCTGTCTAATTCACGAACACCACTTTCCCGGGTATAATCTGCAATGATTTTTTCAATGACAGCATCATTCATTTTGAAGCTGTTTTCTTTCAAACCATGCATATCCTTTTGTTTTGGAACAAGATGCTGCTTGGCAATTTCTATTTTTTCTTCAATTGCATAGCCACTGAGGTCAATAATTTCCAAACGGTCTCTCAATGCCGGTTGAATGTTGCTTAAATTATTGGCAGTGGCAATGAACAATACTTTGCTCAGATCATATTCCAATTCCAGATAATTATCATAGAAGGATTGATTTTGTTCGGGATCCAATACTTCCAGCAAAGCCGAGGATGGATCACCTCTGTGGTCGCTTCCTACTTTGTCAATCTCATCCAATATCATAACAGGATTTCCGGATTTTGTTTTACGGATGGACTGAATGATTCTTCCGGGCATAGCGCCAATATATGTTTTACGATGTCCGCGAATTTCACTTTCATCATGCAAGCCACCCAAACTAACCCTTACATATTTTCTATTGATGGCCGTAGCAATGCTTTTGCCTAAACTCGTTTTACCGATTCCGGGAGGTCCAATAAAACAAAGAATAGGGCTTTTCATATCGCCTTTCAATTTCAATACGGCCAAATATTCCAATATGCGTTCTTTGATTTTATCCATTCCATAATGATCCTTGTCCAGTATTTTTTTTGCTTTTTTAAGATCATAGGAATCTTCGGTGTATTCTTCCCACGGAAGGTCAAGCAATAGATCCAGGTGATTGTAGATAACAGAATAATCAGGTGTGGAAGGATGCATGCGTTCTAGTTTTTCAATGCTCTTATTGAACATTTCCTTTGCTGATGCGGTCCATTTTTTTGATTCAGCTTTCTTCATCATTTCTTTAACTTCGGCAGCATTCTCGCCTCCCAGTTCATCCTTGATGGCTTTAAGTTGTTGCTGAAGAAAATAATCCCTTTGTTGTTTGTCTAGTTCAGCTCTTGTTTTATTGGTTACCTTGTTTTTTAATTCTGCATATTGTAATTCTGTATGCATCAAATTCATCAAAAGTTCAGCACGCTCTTTTAAATTATTGATTTCAAGCAATTGCTGTTTCTGTTTCAACTCACAGTTTAAATTGCTGCTAACAAAGTGAATAAGAAACGATGGGTTTTCAATGTTTTTAAGAATGATGGCGGCTTCACTTGGAAGATTTGGAGAAAGACTTACAATTTGGGAAGCAAGGTCTTTGATGCTGCCTATCATGGCATTGAAGTCAGGATCATCTTTGGAGGATTGTTCTTCAATTAAAGATATCCTTGCCCTGAAGTAAGGATCTTCGGAAGTGATTTGTTCAATTTTAAAGCGCTTTCTGCCTTGAATGATGATGGTTGTTCCACCATCAGGCATTTTTATAAGCTTAACAATTTTTGCAACGGTACCAATTGGCTCAAGGTCTATAACAGCAGGTTCCTCTATACTGCTGTCTTTTTGTGTCACTACGCCTATCAATTTGTCATGCTTGTATGCATCCGTGGCCGCTTTGATGCTTTTGTCTCTTCCAACAGTAATCGGAATAACCACTCCGGGAAAAAGAACAGTATTTCTCAATGGAAGAATGGGCAATTCTTCCGGAATCTTTTCTGAATCTGCATTTGCATCGTCCTCATTCAATGGGATAATGGGCATGAATTCCATTTCATCTTCAGTGCCCTGCATAAATATATTTTTATTCATAATCTATTGGGTAATAAGTCAATATGACAAAATTAGTTGGTTAATTTTTATTCGATAACAGGATGTTACATAGGTCAAGTATAATGCCAAATTTCTGATTAATGACAAATAAATTTACTTTATAGCATACAATGCTGCTGTTATTGATTTGATGAAATTACTGCTTCCTTTCTTTTCAGTCATAAATACTACTTTTGCGATCGATGTTTATTCAATTAAATGATTTCGAGAAACAGCTGCTGGATAAGATATCATCGGCCGCATTGGCGCTTGGTGTGGATGCTTATGTTGTTGGTGGTTTTGTTCGAGATAAAATACTGGGCAGGAAAACCAAAGATATCGATATTGTTTGCCTGGGAGATGGTATAGCTTTGGCTGAAAAAGTTGCCACCTTGTTTTATCCGGTTCCTACAGTGAATTTCTTCAAAAACTTTGGTACTGCTCAAATTAAAATTAAAGATTCAATTGAAAATTCGGAGGTTGAAGATGAAGCTTCATTTATTGAAATTGAATTTGTTGGTGCCAGAAAAGAGAGTTACGATTTCAACAGCAGAAATCCGATAGTAGAACCGGGTACATTATCGGATGATCAAAACAGAAGAGACTTTACAATTAATGCATTGGCCGTAAGTTTGAATAAAAAAGACTTTGGCAGTCTGGTAGATCCATTCGGAGGCGTTGATGATATTGCAAACAAGCTAATTAAAACACCTCTACAGCCTGAAGTGACTTTCAGTGATGATCCCTTGAGGATGATGAGGGCAATACGTTTTGCTGCTCAGTTGAATTTTTCCATTGAACAAAATACGCTTCAGGCGATCAGCAATATTGCCCATAGAATAAAAATCATCAGTGGAGAGAGAATTGCAGATGAGCTGAATAAAATTTTATTATCCTCAAAACCATCTATTGGATTTGATTTACTATACAAAACAGGGCTGTTACAAATTATTTTTCCTCAAATGACCGCTTTGGCAGGTGCTGAATATATTGATGGTAAAGGCCACAAGGATAATTTTTATCATACCCTTCAGGTGGTGGACAATATTTCTCAATCAACCAATGATCTTTGGTTGAGATGGGCGGCTGTCCTCCATGATATTGCAAAACCCGCAACTAAAAAATTTGAGGACGGTCACGGCTGGACTTTTCATGGACATGAAGTGGTAGGAGGTAGAATGGTTCCCAAAATTTTTGTTCAGTTGAAACTGCCTCAAAATGAAAAAATGAGGTTTGTGCGAAAAATGGTGGAGCTTCATTTAAGACCCATCAGTCTTACAAAAGAAAATATAACGGATGCGGCTATACGAAGATTGATTTTTGATGCAGGAGAAGATCTTGAGTCACTTTTTCTTTTGTGTAAGGCAGACATCACCTCCAAAAACAAGGAGAAAGTTAAGCGTTATCTCGCCAATTTTGAATTGGTCATGCAAAGATGTGCAGAAGTGGAAGAGAA
>CAZCOL010000040.1:8024-17898 GCA_964500545.1 uncultured Ferruginibacter sp.
GCATTCTTTGCGAATCACAATTTTCGTTATTTTTGATTATGGCCATTTTAAAATTCAGGATTTACTGGGAAGAGGATGAAAGTGTCTATAGGGATATAGTTATAAAGCATCAGCAAACCTTCCTTGATTTGCACCATGCTATTTTAAAAAGTTATGAATTTGACAGCAAGCATGCTGCAACTTTTTACAAAAGCAATGATTCCTGGCAGGAAGGAAAAGAAATAACGTTGGAAAAGTATGATAAGTCATACAAAGTGGAGCCATTGATCATGAGTGAAGTCAATATCGGCAGTCAGATTGCAGACCCCAATCAAAAGTTCATTTACGAATATGATTTTGTGAAAAACTGGCGTTATATGATCGAATTGATTCATGTAGATAAAGAGGTAGATAAAAAGATGGAATATCCTTGTTGTGTAAGAACAGAAGGATTGGGGCCATCTCAATATGGAACTAAAGGTTTGATAGACAGCCGCCTGGCTGAAATGGAAGAAAAATACGATTTACATCCCGAGGCAATGAATGACGGATTTGGAGAGGAGGGAGACGGAGAATCAGAATCCACTGAAGAATTTGGTTCAGAAGAGGGTTCCGAAGAATTTTAATTTTATTTGTTATTATACATTGTTTTAGAGTTCTTCACAAACTCAATAAACAAAATGAAAAAAAAGACCTGTATAATATTAGCCGGTCCCACGGCCGTAGGAAAAACTGCAACAGCCATTGAAATGGCTGATTATTATTCCACTGAAATCATATCTGCGGATAGCCGTCAATGTTATAAAGAACTCAATATAGGTGTTGCTAAACCCTCTCAGGAAGAATTAAAAAGCGTTCATCATTATTTTATTGATTCACATTCCATTCATGATTCTGTGAATGCTGCTGATTTTGAAAAATATGCATTGAATTCCATTGAAAAGATTTTTTCAAAATCCAATATCGCCATTGTGGTCGGAGGAACAGGTCTTTACATCAAAGCTTTCTGCGAAGGATTAGACCAAATTCCGGAGGTAGATGCGCATATCAGAAGCATGATTGTTGATGGGTACAATCAATATGGAATGGAATGGTTGTTAAAAGAACTTCAGGAAAAGGATCCTATATACTTCCAGGGCGGAGAAATGCAAAATCCCAGAAGAATGATGAGGGCATTGGAAGTTAAACTATCCTCCGGTCAATCTATTTTGTATTATCAATCCCATCAAAATGTCAAAAGGGATTTTGATATTGTCAAAATCGGTCTGGAGTTGCCAAGAGAAGTTTTGTATCAACGCATCAATAGCCGTGCGGATAAAATGATTGTGGAGGGTTTGGTTAAAGAGGTGGAACAGTTGATTCCTTTTAAATCTTTGAATGCCCTGCAAACAGTAGGTTACAGAGAATTGTTTGATTATTTTGAGGGCAAATGCTCCCTTACTAGAGCTGTTGAACTGATCAGGCAAAATAGCAGACATTATGCTAAACGCCAATTGACCTGGTTCAAAAAAGATACTTCATTCAATTGGTTTCAGCCTGATTTTCAAACCATCAGAGCTTTTTTGGATAAAACTGTCCAAATTTAATGTTGGATTACTTTGACTCAAATAATTGCTGTTAAAGAAATCTACTTTGAAGTTGTTACTTTTGCAATGGTTTTGTTGATTGACAATTGAATTAGATTAAAATAAATTTATGAGTAAAGAATTAACTTCCAGGGAAACCGATTATTCTCAATGGTACAATGATCTGGTAATAAAGGGAGAGCTGGCCGATTACTCTGCGGTAAGAGGTTGTATGGTCATTAAGCCCTACGGTTATGCTCTATGGGAAAATATGAGAGATCAATTGGATCGCATGTTTAAAGAAACAGGGCATGTAAATGCCTATTTCCCGTTGTTTGTTCCTAAAAGTTTGTTTGAAGCTGAAGAAAAAAATGCAGAAGGATTTGCAAAAGAATGCGCTGTAGTTACTCACTATCGTTTGAAAAATGATCCAGCTAACCCGGGCAAATTGATTGTTGACCCCGAAGCAAAACTGGAGGAAGAACTGGTTATTCGGCCTACCAGCGAAGCAATCATCTGGAATACCTACAAGGGGTGGATACAATCGTATCGCGATTTGCCGATTTTGGTTAACCAATGGGCCAATGTGGTTCGATGGGAAATGAGAACCAGGCTATTTTTAAGAACCGCTGAATTCCTTTGGCAGGAGGGCCATACGGCTCATGCAACAAAAGAGGAGGCGATAGAAGAGACAAAAAAAATGCTGGAAGTATATGCTGAATTTGTAGAAAATTATATGGCAGTTCCGGTAATCAAAGGAGTTAAAACGGCTAATGAAAGATTTGCAGGTGCCGAAGATACATATTGCATAGAAGCATTGATGCAAGATGGTAAAGCACTGCAGGCAGGAACTTCGCATTTTCTAGGACAAAATTTTGCCAAAGCATTTGATGTCCAATACCTCACCAAAGAAAATAAACAGGAATATGTGTGGGCTACTAGCTGGGGAGTTTCTACCAGATTGATTGGAGCATTGATTATGGCTCATAGCGATGATCAAGGTCTTGTCATGCCACCACGAATCGCACCTTTACAAGTAGTGATTGTACCCATTTACAAAGGAGAAGAAAGTAAACCCGTTATTGATGAAAAGGCGTCCTTACTAATAAAAGAATTGAAGTCTTTAGGTATATCGGTAAAATATGATGACAATGACAATGCGCGTCCCGGTTGGAAATTTGCCGAATACGAATTGAAGGGTGTTCCTATAAGAGTTGCAATGGGATTGAGAGATATAGAAAACAATGTGGTTGAACTGGCAAGAAGGGATACCAAGGAAAAGTCAGTTGTTTCTTTTGACGGACTTGCTTCCCATATCAAAAATCTATTGGAAGAGATACAACAAAATATTTTCAACAGGGCATTGGCATTCAGAAATGAAAATATCAGAGAAGCCAATTCATGGGAACAGTTTGTAAATCTGCTGGATACCAAGGCAGGTTTTGTTTCTGCTCATTGGGATGGAACAAGTGAAACAGAAGAAAAAATAAAAGAGCAGACGAAAGCTACCATCAGGTGTATACCTTTAAACAACAAACTGGAAGATGGAAAATGTATACTGACGGGAAATCCAAGCAGTCAAAGAGTTTTGTTTGCAAGAGCTTATTAATTTACATTAAACGATGAAATCACTTTGAGTAATAAAGGAAGTTACAGGCAAAAATACATTTCATCAACTGGTGAACAAGACCCCAATCGTTCCATAAATATCAATCCAGTAATCTCTTCGGAAAAAAAAGCATCATTTGAAGAAGGTAAAGTGATTTTAATTGATAAGCCATTGCATTGGACATCCTTTGATGTGGTAAGAAAAATACGAGGAGCGATTCGTATAAAAAAAGTAGGACATGCCGGAACACTGGATCCTTTAGCTACGGGACTATTGATAGTATGCACAGGAAAGTTTACCAAAAAAATAAATGAATACATGGCACAAGTAAAAGAATATACCGGTTCTTTTACACTAGGTGCAATAACACCTACTTATGATCTGGAAAGTCATCCTGAACAGTTTAAAGATATTTCCAAGCTTACTGAAAAAATCATCTTGGATACTACAAAGAATTTTATTGGAGAAATAAATCAGATTCCACCTATATATTCAGCGATCAAAAAGAAGGGAACGCCTTTATATGAGTTGGCAAGAAGAGGAGAGGAAGTGGAGCTTCAGCCAAGAAAAATCAATATCTATTCCTTTGAAATCACCTCCATAAAACTTCCTTTGGTAGAATTCAAGATTGTATGCTCAACGGGAACGTATATACGAAGTGTAGCCCACGATTTTGGTGCTGCCCTTGGTTGTGGTGCTTATTTAAGCAGTTTGCGCAGGACTGCCATCGGTGATTTTACAGTGGAAAATGCTGAAACGGTAGAATCGTTTTTGGGATTGTTAGCTTGAAATATTTTTTTAAAATTTTCAATTGAATGAATTTTGACTTAAAACGGATAACCTATACCGATAGTGAAGTTGAAATTTTCATATCTCCATCTCCTGTATTCGTCATTGGCTCCACGGGTAAATATTTTTTTAAGACAGTCATCTAAATTGATATTCGGTAATTTCCAACCATCATTTTGGTAAAACAATTCAGGTCGCTTTATCCTGAATCCCAAATCAAATCTTACAATGAAATAATTGAAATCAAGTCTGAAACCCGTACCGGCGGAAACCCCCAATTGTCTGTAAAAATTTTTAAACTGAAATTGTGAAGTATCTGCCGATCCATTCATCTTTGAGTTTCGGGTATTCCAAACATTACCAATGTCGGAAAAAACGGCCCCTCTTAATGTTAGTGTATTGGGAATGATTCTTGCAATATCATACCTCAATTCGCTGTTCAATTCAAACTGAATATCTCCCGTACGATCATTGAAATTGTTCCTGTCGGTTGAATAGGGGATCAATGGATTTCCTCCCGGACCAATTCCTCTTACAGGCCATGCCCTCATACTGTTGCTTCCTCCTCCAAAATATTGTTTGAATAACGGAAGTGTCTTATTTGGGTCTGTTCCCATCAATGGAACCCCGATGCCTGCAAACCCTCTGAATGCAAGTGCTGTTTTGGAGTATCGTATGTTGTGTTTAACCTCAATATCCTGCTTGATAAATCTCCTTTTATTCTTGTTGAAAATGGGCAATAACCCCCATGTTAAGCCAGACTCCTCTGCATTCAAGCGAATGCTGAATTCCTTTGATTGACTATTGGGATGTCGGATACCTGTAAATATTTTATAAAAACTGACGCCCATACCATTGACCAACGCGGTATTGTAAGAAGAACGTAAAAAAGGGTTGCTGGTCAAAACAGCCTCAAAGCTGTCTGTTTTATTGATCAGATTACTGTAACCGAAATTAAGGGAGTTCCAATTCCATTTCCAACCCTTTTTATTATATCCTGTCCATCCAAAACTTAAACCGGTGGATTGAAGTTTGAATAAATTAAGCCGGGTGATATAGTTAGAATTTAGTCCTATGAAAGTCTCTCCGGTAATGTATTCATTTTTCTTTTTCAAAAGGTTGGGAATAAATGGAAACAGCAACCGGGGAAATGAAGTTGTGTTGCGGTAACTTAATTCATTTGAATTGATGATATTGCTGTTGCTTCCCGTATTGTTGTTCAATTCAATTCCGGCACGTATATTTTGAATCATTCTTACTGATTCTTTTGCAACATTTCTGTTTGTCAGAGAAACATTGCCTGATAAACCAAATAAATTTCCACCCAAGACATTGGTACTGTTACTTGCGGAATAACTAACTTCTAGGGCGGTTTCAAATCCGTACTTATTGGCAGGTATGAGCTGTACAATCAGATTTACCATGGAGTCCTTTTCTTTATCATCTTCAATTTGAATATTGATACTTTGCCAGGCACCCGCCTTTGAAAGATTGTAAATCGTCTTGTAATATTCGGTTTGCCTGAATACTTGTCCTTTTCTTAAGGAAATCAATTTTTCAAACAATGAGAAGTTGAAAATTTTGTGATGTTGTTTTATTAAGAAATGATCTGTCTGAATATCTGTGGTGTCTGAGTCATTCAGGTTGTTTGAAACTTGGATGTCGGGATAAATAATGATGTTATTGATGAAGTATTTTTTGAGCCTGGTATAATCGTCAGGCGGATTGATGGCTATACTGATATTTATTTTCGGAGAATCCCTCATTGCCTGAGCGTGAGCAATGGATCTGAATTGTTCAAATGGATCATCTGAAAGGGATGTAAGCGCTTCAATGCTTGTATCGCCATATACCTTAAGATCCGCAGCAGTGAATTTGTAATAACCATTGTTTCTAAAACTGTCCACTATCCTGTTTAGTTCAGTCAGTACTCCGATTTTTGTGATAGCTGTATTATTTGCCAGATAAGTGGATGGCTTAATCAGTTTTCCAAATTCCTGTAATTCGGGGGTTTTAAACAGGTAATATACACTGTCAATCAATGTTAGGTTGCCTGGATTTACTTCGTAGTGTACAGTTATTTTTCTCTTGAAGGTGTCTGTATTGGTTTTGACACTTGCATTGTAGTATCCACTGTGAAACAATGATGCAATCATGTTTTCAGCAGATTTTCTTGTTGAGGAACTGTCATAAGCCAAAGGATGTTTAATTGTTTTCAAAAACAATAGGTACTGCTTTATTTTTACTTTTGAGCTGTCATCCAGCTGCACATTCAGTTTTTGAATTAAATTGGTCTTTTCTGATTTGGAGAAATTTCCTCCTTTTATATCAATATTGTTTTTATAAAGGTAAAATTTATCTTTAGGTGCGTTTTTTACAAAGGGTCTTCCACAGGATGCAATCATCATCAACAAAAATGGGAAACTCCATAAAGCCGCGGATAAATTTCTTTTTAAACGATTAATAAACATAAATGATTGTCCATGATAAGCAAACAGACTGTCAAATATATTCAAAGTTTACAGCACAAAAAATTCAGAGATGAATTCAATGAATTTGTGGCTGAAGGACCCAAACTTGTAAAAGAACTTTTAATAAGCGACAGATTTGAATGTAAAGCAGTATATGCCCTTTCAGATTGGGCAGGATCAATTGAGAAAGAGGTGTCAGGGTCATTTAATAATAAAATACAAATCATTGAAGAACAGGAGCTGTTAAAAATCGCCCATTATTCAACCCCTAATAATGTAGTGGCTGTTTTCAGGAAAGCCAAGCCTGAAACACAAATAAAAGTACGACAGAACATTACTTTGGTGCTCGAAGGGATTCAGGATCCGGGAAATCTTGGAACAATCATTCGTAATGCAGATTGGTTTGGCGTAAAAAATATTGTTTGTTCAAGTAATACGGTCGATTTATACAACAGTAAGGTAGTACAAAGCACAATGGCGAGTATTTCAAGAGTGAATGTACTTTATACAGATATTAAAGCTTGGCTTCAAGCAAATCATTTTGTAAAAATTTATGCTACAGTACTGAATGGCACATGCATTTCAGAATGCAATTTGGAAAAGGAATGTATCATTTTAATTGGGAATGAGGCAAATGGATTGTCAGCCGAAATATCAGCAATGGCCGATCAAAAAATTACCATTCCTTCCTTTGGATTTGCAGAATCTCTCAATGCGGGGGTAGCAACGGCATTGGTGTTGTATGAATTGCGTCGTCATAGTTGAGAATGTTTCTATCTGAATTGAATGGCTTTTACCGGAGATATTTTTCTTATGATGATGGTTGGGATGAGGAGCGTAATGAAACAGCAAAATAGTGTAATCAAATCCACCAGTAAAATTTGCCACCATATGATATGAACGGCCGCTTTTGAAATAAAGTATGCTTCTTCATTCAATTTTATAAAACCTGTTTTATCCTGAAACCAGCAGAAAAACAATCCCGTAATTGTTCCTATAATGATTCCGGTTAAAGCGATCAAAGTGGTGTTGTAAAGAAAAATCTTCTGTACAAACCAATCACTGCCCCCCAAAGCTTTAAGTGTCCCTGTCATGTAGGTTCTCTCCAATACAAGTATAATCAGGCAGGTGATCAAATTAACTACGGCAATGATAATCATGATGACAATCAGTATGTTTTTTAATTGGCCCTGTAAATTGAGCCAGTCAAACATATTGGGGTATACCTCCTTTATGCTTTTACTGTACCAGCCCTGGGGAAGTTCCTCGTATATTTTTTCAGTGATGGAGTCCGTTTTTTTATAATCCTTTAGAAAAATTTCATAGCCGCCAATCTGATTTTTCTCCCAATTGTTCATTCTTCTGATCAGATTTAGATCGCATAGAGCAAAATTTTTATCATAATCTTCAATGCCAGATTTAAAAAAACCTGTCACTTTTAATTTTCTGGCTGTTTTACTTCCATCGTCTCTGAAAAAGAAAACGATTAAACTGTCGCCTATGTTTAAATTAAGTTGATCAGCTGTAAAAGTGCTGATGTTGATTTCTTTGCTATAGCCACTGTCTTTGAAAGAAAGCCAATTTCCTTGTTTTAAAAAGTCCTGCATTCTTGAAAAATTGAAAGAATGGTCAATTCCTTTCAATAACACACTTTCAATTCCCGTTTGAAATTTCAAGATACCTGATTTGGTCGCATATCTCTCCACAGATACCGCATCGGGTAATGTATGAAGGTATTTTTCAATGCTGTCATTTTGATAGATAGGGTACTCCTCTGCAATGGAAACTTTGTTTTCCAGATTTTGAAGCACGCGTATATGTCCCCAAAAACTGAATATTTTATTACTGATGGTCTGTTGAAATCCATTAACAAAGCTCAATGCTACAATCATAACAGCTACACTCAAAGCGGTGGCGGCCGTTGCCAGTTTTATAATAAAATTTGAAAAAGAGCGTTGATTTCTTTTTGCAATTTTTTTAGCTATGAAAAATGCAAGGTTCAAATGGTATATTTTATTATCTTTCAAAAGTAAATCAATAATATTATTTAATGAGATTCTGTTTTATCCTCACTGTTTCATTTTTCTCGGCAATATTTACCGTACATACATCAATTCATGCTCAAAATGTGGAACGTATTTACAAAGGCAACATTCGGACCATACAGTTAAATGCATATGGTAATCAGCAAGGGCTTCCTGTTTATACAATTGATGGAGGGAGCAAGCTTGAATTGAATTTTGATGATATGGACGGAGGATACAAAAATTACTACTATACTTTTATATTGTGTGATTACAACTGGAAGCCCGTTAATCTGAGCGCCTTTGATTACATGAAAGGTTTTACGCAAATCAGAATCAATACTTACAGATACTCCAATATTGCATTTACAAAATACACCCATTATCAGGCGATGGTTCCTGATCAAAATGCTTTACCGGTAAAATCCGGAAATTATTTATTGAAAGTTTTTTTGGATGGGGATACATCAAAAACTGTCTTTACCAAACAAATGCTGGTACTGGAGCCCAAAGCTCTTATTGAGGCAGCGGTAGTGCAGCCTTTTACTCCTCAGTATTTCAATACGCATCAAAGAATAAAATTCAATGCCAACATTAAAGACATCAATTCATTCAGTGCCGCACAACAGGTAAAAGTCGTGATTTTGCAAAACAACAGATGGGACAATGCACAACGCGACATAGTACCCACATTTGTAAGGGGAAATATTCTGCAATACAATACCGAAAATACAGGAATGTTTGCCGGAGGAAAAGAATGGCGCTGGCTGGATTTAAGAAGTTTCAGATTGTTGTCTGATCGGGTGGAGAAAGGAATTTACAATCAGTACAAACAGGAAATGGTTTTAAAAACTGATTTTAGCAGGGAAGAAGATCGATACGTTTATTTTTCAGATTACAATGGAATGTACAATATTGTTTCTTATGAAAGCATCAATCCCCTGTGGCAGTCGGATTATGCAACCATTCATTTTTCTTTTGCAAATAAAAACGGCCGCCCTTTTGAAAATAAAGATCTTTACATTGTAGGGCAGTTTACGGGATATCAGTTAAACGAAAACTGGAAAATGAAATATTCTGAGGAATCCGGTAAATACGAGTGCGATGCAACTTTAAAACAAGGATATTATAATTATGCCTATGTAACAGTTGACAAAACCAATCCCCGCCTGACAGAATCGTTGGAGGGCAATTATTGGGAAACCGAAAATTCATACACCATTCTGGTTTATTATAAATCTTTTACCGACAGAAATGACCGACTGATAGGGGTTTCCAGCATCAATTCACGCAGTGATAAGCCCGGATTCAGTTTCTGATAAGAACATCATTTTAAAAGCATTGAAAATTCACTTATCTTTGCAACGGCAAGTCTTATACGACCAGCTCCTGTTGAACTCCCCCAGGACCGGAAGGTAGCAAGGGTAGATGGTTGAG
>CAZCOL010000041.1:0-2060 GCA_964500545.1 uncultured Ferruginibacter sp.
ATACCCGAACATCCGTTTACTTCGGCTATTACATTTATATTGGCCGTTTGGGGAATTGTACCGCTGTTAATTGCAGTGAAGACAGGAACACTTCCATTTCCCGATGAGGGTAACCCTATTGAAGTATTGTCATTTGTCCATGAAAATATTGCACCAGGAGTTGAACTTATAAAATTAACCGCAGTCAAAGTTGATCCATTGCAAATGATTTTATTGGCAGGAACTGAAACGGTTGGTCTGTCTGTTAATGTAATTGTAATTGGAAAGGTTGCACTAACGCCTGAAAGACTGTTTTGAATGATTAAATCCGCTAAATAGTTTCCTGCATTTGCCGAGGGGGGAATATTAATTGAAAAAGAGGAGGCAGAAGAAAAAGGAACATTATTGATGTTGTTGAATCCTGCATTTAAAGAAGCTGCATTCCATGAAATGGAATATTTATCCGGACAACCCGTAAGCGTAAATGGTACATCTATTACTGATGTGCCCAAACAAACAGTCGGATCCGTAAAATTGATTGTGGGGCCCGATGGGCCAAAGTCGCAGCCATTGTTAAAACCGGAGGGAGTTCCTGCATTGTTCCATAAAGCCGCATTACCATCCAAATTAGCAGGCCAAATGGATTGATCATAACTTACAGGTATTGATAAACAATTATTGATTACATCTACAACTTGAAGATATCTGGTTGCCGGAAAGTTGCCCAAATTACCCGCAACGTCCCAGTTGGTAGGTGCAGTTGATGTATTTACATAAGCAACGTAAATAGTATCTCCACTGCATAATGAGCTTATATTATATTGCCAGTCAAAATTGCTCGGAATAAAAATCACCTTGCTGTTTGCAGGAATATATGCTGTTGGACTTGTAATGTTTTTAATTTTACAACACAATGAAGTAATCGTTCCTGTTCCGGATTTATTGGAAACAGAAGCTCCCGCAAGTGTTTTTGTTGGATTACTGCTTGGCTGATTGTTCAAACTGTAGTAAAAATTATATGCACTTATAGGATTGGGTCTTGTTGTGGAAAAAATAATGAACTCATTTGGACCCTCATTTGCGCCGCAACTGTTGATCATCGCGCCTTCCATAGAAGGGCATTGAGCTGAAACACGAAAAACCAACAAACAATAAAAAGCAATGATTGCAAAAAGTTTTGGTGTTTTTTGATCCATTTTGTTTGATGCCTTGCAGAATTCAAAAGTTAAATTGCAATAAGTCTACTTTCGTCGCTAATGGCGGGCAATTTACAGCTATTTCAAAAGAAAAAACACATTGAATAAGATTCATTTTTGTTAAAAAAACAATAATGAGAGATAAACAATGGTTTCTTGCAGTTTATCAGGATTGGTATAATTTTACACCGATCACTTTACAATTGAAATCATGAAGAAAATAGCCATGATACCTGCACGTTATGCTGCAACAAGGTTTCCCTTTAAATTAATGCAACCGCTTGGAAATAAAACGGTCATCAGGCATACTTATGACAACACCAAAGCTACTGGTTTATTTGATGATGTTGTAGTCGTAACCGATAGTGATATTATATATGATGAAATTATGAAACACGGAGGGAAAGCGATCATGAGTATCCGTGAACATGAGAGCGGAAGCGACAGGATTGCTGAAGCTGCAGAAAATATGGAAGTTGATATCATTTTAAATGTTCAGGGAGACGAACCTTTCATAGATAAAAAAAGTCTTGAAAAATTATTGCTTGCATTTGAAGATTCAGCTGTTCAGGTTGCTTCTGTAATGAAAAAAATGAAGGAGGACGATTTAACTGCCAATCCTAATATTGTTAAAGTTGTAGTAGATAAAAATATGAATGCTTTATTTTTCAGCAGGAGTGCCATACCCTTCCTCAGAGAAAAACAAATCTCTTCCTCGCACTATGAACACATTGGTGTTTATGCTTTCAGGAAAGCCACACTGATGGAATTTACAAAGTGGGAACCGACTCCTTTGGAAATGACTGAAAAAATTGAATGCCTCAGATATCTGGAAAATGGACTGACATTAAAAATGATTCTTACAGAGCACGAAGGCGTAAAAAT
>CAZCOL010000041.1:2160-6776 GCA_964500545.1 uncultured Ferruginibacter sp.
TGGAAAATGGACTGACATTAAAAATGATTCTTACAGAGCACGAAGGCGTAAAAATAGACGTGCCGGAAGATTTGGGAAAAGCAGAAAATTACCTGCGGTTCATATCATCACAAACCAAAACTGATTAAAGAGAGTGTAAAAACTTGACAATTCGGTCAGCTGCTTCTTCTAGCGTTTCTTCTTTTTTTGCAAAACAAAATCTCAGCACCTTATTATTGACAGTTTTTTTATAAAAAGCTGATACAGGAATAGTCGTTACTTTTGCTTTTTGTGTCAGCTGAATTGCAAAATCAAATTCATCAGTATCCACAATATCCGCATAGCTGTATAGCTGAAAATAGCTGCCGTACGAAGGCAAAGGCTTAAAAGCTGTTTGACCCATCAAATCTTTAAAAAAATCTCTCTTCTTTTGTAAGAATGGACCTAATGCTTTATACTTGCTCTCATCCTTAACAAATTCTGCCAAAGCAAACTGCATGGGAGAATTACAGCTAAAACAATTGAACTGATGTACCTTTCTAAATTCTCTCATCAATGGCTCGGGAGCAATGCAATATCCGAGTTTCCATCCGGTACAATGGTATACTTTACCAAATGAAAAACAAACAAAACTTCTTGCAAAAAGATCGGGATAACGAAGGATAGACAAATGTTGTTTTTCATCGTAAATCAAATGCTCATATACTTCATCGCTGATGATAAAAATGCCTGTATCGGCTAAGATGCTTCTCAACGATTGAATGTCGGTATCGCTCAATACGCATCCGGAGGGATTATGCGGTGAGTTAATGATAATTGCTTTGGTTTTAGCATTGATCTTTTCTTTTACAGTCTCCCAATTGATCCTATAGTCAGGAAAACTCAGTGGAATGGGAACAGCAACAGCTCCGTTTACTTCAATATTTGGAATATAAGAATCATAAGCAGGTTCAAACAATATTACTTCGTCCCCGGGTTGAAGAATCGCAGTTAGTGCAGTATAAATAGCATAGGTTCCGCCGGGAGTTACTGTAATTTCGGTATCAGGGTAAACTGTTGATTTGTATTCTTTATTTACTTTTTCGGCTAAGCCCTCCCGTAATGAAGGAAGTCCGCACATGTGCACATATTGGTTGTTTCCAGTTCTCATTGCCTTGTTTGTCAATTCAATCAACTCTTCGTTCATTTCAAAATCAGGAAAACCCTGACCTAGGTTTATAGCATTGTGTTTAACCGACAATGCACTCATTGTTGTGAAGATTGTTGTACCAACATGGGGAAGTTTGCTTTGAATGAATGGATGCAATGCTGTAAAAAATTAATGATCAGATGAATTTTTCTCCTTTGTTTCTTTTTACTTCGGCTACATAGTCTTTGATTTCCTGTTCCTTGTCCTTTTTACAAATCAACAGCACATCAGCGGTATCTACAACTATAAAATCTTCCAAACCCTGCAACAGAACGAGTTTTTTATTGTCGGCATGCACCATATTTTTGGTAGCGTCAATGATCATAACATTGTTGCCAGCAACTGCATTGTCCAGATAATCTTTTTCCAGGGTTTCGTATGCACTGGCCCATGTTCCCAAATCACTCCAACCAAAAGAGGATGGTATCACATAAACATTGTCCGCTTTTTCCAGAATACCATAATCAATGGAAATATTTACGCATTGAGGATAAATTCTATCAATGGCAGCCATTTCATCGCTGTTATTAAAAGAGGTTTTCTCGGCATCAAACATTTCGTATAGTTCAGGTAAAAAATTTTCAAATGCTCTAACGATGTTTTGTATTTGCCATACAAAGATTCCGGCGTTCCATAAAAAATCGCCGCTTGCCACAAATGTTCTTGCAAGGTCTTTATCAGGTTTTTCTGTAAAAGTTTTAACCTTGTATACATTGTCACTCACGCTGATCTGCTCATATTGAATATAGCCATAACCGGTATTGGGATTGGTTGGCTTTATGCCTAATGTAACCAGAGCTTTTATATTGGCAGTAAAATTCAATGCAGCCAAACAAACTTTTTCAAAAGCAGCTTCATCTGTAATGATGTGATCTGCAGGAGCACAAATTAAATTCGCTTCGGGATTGAGTTGAGCAAGTTTAAAAGAAATATAAGCTATGCAGGGTGCGGTATTTTTTCTGGATGGCTCACATAATATATTGTCCGGATTGATTTCTTTCAGTTGATCCACCACTATGGATTTATACTGATGAGAAGTTACAACATAAATATTTTCCTTAGGAACAAATGCAGCAAATCTATTGAAGGTAGATTGAATAAGCGTGTTGCCAGAATTTAAAATATCCAAAAATTGTTTTGGAAAGTCTGTTCTGCTCATTGGCCAGAATCTGCTTCCAATTCCTCCGGCCATGATAGCTACATAATTGTTCTTATTCATAAGTCGATTGGTTCGTTAAATGATCCCCTCTCTGATAATATCCTGAATATGGATTATTCCGGCATATTTATTTTCACTCATTACCAGCAATTGATTGATATTGTATTTTCTCATCAGCTCAAAAGCCTCTGCAGCCAATGATTCGGCTGTAATATTTTTAGGGGAAACAGTCATTATATCCCTGGCTCGCAATGATGAATAGTGTTCATTTTTTTCGAGCATTCTTCTCAGGTCTCCGTCTGTGATAATACCAAGAATGGTATTGGAACCATCTACTACAGCAACGGCACCCAGTCGGTTTTTAGTGATTTCAATAATCAGTTCTCTTACAGAGGTCTCGGGTTGTATGGCAGGAAGGCTATTTTTTGTGAGCAAATCAGAAACCCTGAGGTATAGTTTTTTACCCAATGATCCGCCTGGATGAAACCTGGCAAAGTCATCAGAACCGAATCCTTTTATTTCCATCAAACATACAGCCAAAGCATCACCCATCACCAACTGAGCGGTAGTGCTGCTAGTTGGTGCCAGGTTGTTGGGGCATGCTTCCTGCTGAACAAAAGTATTGATGAATATGTTACAGTTATTCGCTAAAAACGAATCCTTATTTCCGGTCATACCAATCAATGTATTTCCAAAACCCCTCAGCAAGGGAACCAATACTTTAACTTCCGGACTGTCACCGCTTTTGCTGATTACCATCACCACATCCTCCTTTTGAATCATTCCCAGATCACCATGAATGGCGTCAGCTGCATGCATGAAAAGAGAAGGAGTACCTGTACTGTTTAAAGTTGCTGTGATTTTTTGAGCAATGATGGCGCTTTTTCCAATGCCACTTATCACAAATCTTCCTTTAGCTGAGGCGATATGCTGTAAAGCTTTTATAAAAGATTCATCAACAAAATCATACAAACCGCTAATGGCAGCTGCCTGAATTCTTATTGTATTTAGGGCAATATTTTTTATTGTCTCCTCGTTCATTGCTTAGAAAGGGCAAACCTACTTCAAATAATGGATAAAGTCAAGAATTTGACCTTTGCCACATGAAAACAAATTGCCCCTAAAAAACATTATGCCCTAAATCGTATTTTAATACTATATAATGCATGATTGCGGTCATAAATTGAGGTGTTTTTGGTCTAAAAAAAGCAAAAACAAATCATTAACTTTATTACTATAGAAACAACCTTTATAAGGATTAACAATAAACACTATTATCATCCCCCTATGAACCAAGTAAAACTCCTGCAATTTCAGCAGGATATTCAGATGTGGAAACGAGTTTTACACAATGCAGGCGAGGAAAACAATCTATTAAAAAAAAGGCTTGCTGAATTTTCCAAATTGCTCAATGACAATGAAGAAATTGAACTTTTGGAATCTCATCTAAACAGTCTGATTAAATTAGATAACGTTTTCTCTGTTCTTCGAAATGAAATCTATCATTACAGTTTATCCATTGAAAATGATATTTCTGCTGCTGAAGAAAAAACAACACTAAAAATTCCCAGACATAAAAAATTGAGTAAAGACCTTGAATTGATTGAATCCACATTTAATAAATCCAAGTATCTTTTTACGGGTTTTATTAATGATATTTTAAATGAGCCTGGTTATTCTAATTGATCATGCCGGCAAGTTTTTTTTCATTTATTATGGAAATATATCCGTCCTTGATATCAATCAATTTCTCGCTTTTAAAATCACTCAATGTTCGAATCAATGATTCTGTAGCTGTTCCCGCTATTGTTGCGAGATTCTCTCTGCTGATATCAATTCTGAAGTTGTCATTTTCCTGGGTGTGATATTTATTTTTTAATACGACCAATGAATCTGCCACTTTTTTTCTCAAAGAATTATATGCAATATTCAACAAATGGTGTTCTTTTTCAGAAATATTTTTTGCGAGCAAGGAGATGAATTTCTGAGAGACCTCTCTGCTGTTTTTTATCAAATCTTCAAATTCTTTTTTGGGAATCAGCGCCAGTTCGCATTCATCAATTGCTTCTGCTGTCTCTCTGTACAATCCACCCTGTAGTAAGGCAATATGTCCAAGAAAATCTCCCGGAGAATATAAATCTGTTACAAGTTCTTTCCCATCGTCGTTTGATTTAAATGTTTTTACTTTTCCTTTTAAAACATAATAAAGCTGGATAGGATGATTGCCTTCAGTGTAAATGACTTGTTTCTTTTTATATTTATTGATGCTTCTGTGTTCCGTAAGTGATT
>CAZCOL010000041.1:6876-17584 GCA_964500545.1 uncultured Ferruginibacter sp.
TAAATGACTTGTTTCTTTTTATATTTATTGATGCTTCTGTGTTCCGTAAGTGATTTAACGGGATCTGCAAAAGATATTTCATTGATCATTTGATTGATGCCGTCTGCATCAGGAGTAAAATCTTTTTTAAGCAATTCTATTTTTTTTATTCTTCTGTCAATTGCATTCAACAATTCAGTACTATCAAATGGTTTGGAAATATAATCATCTGCTCCAAGATCCATTCCTTTTCTAAAGTCGCTTCTGTCTGTTTTTGCAGTAAGAAAAACAAATGGAGTGTTTTTAACTGATTCATTTTTTTGAATGGCATGTAATACACCATAACCATCCAGCATCGGCATCATGATGTCACAAATAATCAGATCCGGCTTTAATTCTATTGCTTTTTCTACTCCATCTTTGCCGTTGGATGCAGTGTAAACATTATACATCGCAAGCTCCAAAATTTCAGCAGTGTTTTCTCTGATTTCATCATTGTCTTCAATCAATAAAAGTGTTTTCATTTGTTATTTGTTTTTGGTTTTGAATTAATATGTTTCTATGTCGAACAAAAACATGCACTATTTTTTCCCACGATTATAACCGTAGGTTTATGCCATTTGCCACAGGCAATGACAATCAAATTCGTCGTTTGAGTTTCTTAGAGGTTTATATAGGTTGGTCATATTTCTCTTTCATAGTGTAAATGAAAGAGAAATTAGTTGAAGGATAATCAACTGTTTTCATAGGATAAAGAATCCATATTTACAGACTCTTTGAGATTGGGTAATTTTATTTTAAATTCAGTTCCAATATTTAGTTGGCTCTGAAATTCCAGAGATCCATTCAATCTTTCAATATATTTTGATACTATGTGCATTCCGAGGCCGGTACCTTGTATGTTTATAGCGTTAGAACCTCGGTAAAACCTTTCCATCAGGTGTTTTTTATCCTCTTCTGAAATTCCTATGCCATTGTCTTTCACAGTTATGGCAATAGTTTCAACCTCGCTTACAGACTCAAGCACAATAATTGAATTTTCAGGTGAGAACTTAATTGCATTGGAAATCAGGTTCAGTAATATGTTGCTCAAAAGAGAGCTATCCGAACAAACGACTTTTTCTCCATTGTGAGAATAATTGATTTTTTGTCCGTTTTTAATAATTGAATTCAAATCCTGAATCAGAGAAAAAGACAATTTGGTTATGTCAAATTCTGCTATTTTAACAGGTATTTTTCCCTCCTCAATTTTTCCAACATTCAGAAAGTCGTTCAGAATGTCAGACAATAAATTGACCGAAGAAATGATTCTATTGATATGTTTGTCTCTTTTGGGCTGCTCATCTGTATGAAGATATTTTCCAATTAAACAAGCAGAAGAAAGAATCGTGCTTAAGGGTGTTCTGAATTCATGGGAGGCGATTGATACAAATCGTGTCTTTAATTCTCCGAGCTCTCTTTCTTTTCTCAACGATTCCTGCAGGTTTTTTTCTATCAGTTTTCTGTCAGTAATGTCTATGGCAAAAGCCAGATAACCAGTTGTTTCATTGTTTCGGCTGAAGATAGGAGTGATAGTAACAGAAGCAATGACAGAAGAGCCATCCTTTTTTATAATATTACATTCAATTTCATGAAATTGATTTCTTTCTGACTTAAGTTTTATCAATTCAAAATCATCCTCAATATTCAGTCCAAATTCCTCAAAAAACTGACTCCTGTAATGATCAATGTCGAGTTTGTCTATAAAAATAAAAGGAGTTGCCTTGTCTACGATTTCTTCTTTTGTGTAACCGGTGAGATGCGTGGCCTCCGGGTTAAAAAACTTAATGATTCCATCGCAGCCAATCATCATCAACATTACTGCAACATTGTCTAAAATAGCATTCTGGTAGGACAATGACAATTCGAGTTTTTCATTCAACACTTCCAAAGATTGATTTGCCTTGATTAACTCCTTGTTTTTTTTATCATTGTCAATTTCCAGGGCGCTGTACTTTTTTTGAATATTCAACTGTTCTTTGGCTTTCAAAGAAATGTCTCTTACAAAAATAAGAAACAGATTTTTCTGATTGGTATTGTAATTTGTCATGCTGATATCTGCCAAAAACTCTGTTCCGTCTTTCTTTACTGCTGCAGATTCAAAATCATCATCTCCAAATACTTTATTGCTAAAATTAGAATTGTTTACCTGGATGGATTTATTTGGTGTAAGACCAAAGGAAGGAAGCAATAATTTGGCATGCTTAAAAAGCAGGTCTTTTTCTTCGTAACCAAAAAGTTCCAGGGCTGAAGGATTTACCGAAAATATCTCAAAATGTTCATTCAGTAGTAAAACCGCTTTAGACGTATTTTTTAAAAAAATACCAAAGTCAATATTTTCATCAAATGCATTTAAAGCAATCATTGGGGTCGGGTGTAAGTATAATCACAAAAAATATGAAAAACCAAATTAGCGCTTTTACGGCTACAAAAAAATACAAATAAAAAAACGTGTTGTTTTGTCGATTTTTCGTGAATATGATAGCTGTATAAGTGTAATTGGGGAATTATTATATTAGAGTCGAAAAAACAATTTGATTGATTATTTTGCAGTTCATATGAACAAACAAAATATGAAAAATATCACAGTAACTGATTCAGAAAATTCTCAAAGAAACAGCAAATATCCTTCTAAATGGACGATGATCTTATCGCTTACACTGGTTTGCATGCTTTTGTATTCAAACACTTTATTCAACAACTACTGCCTGGATGATGTAATGGTGATTACAGAAAACACCAATACATTAAAAGGATTTGAAGGAATCAAAGAACATTTCACCAAAGATTACCTGTATGGTTACATGCACAAAGAGAGTCAAAACCCTCTCAGTCCCTGGAGACCTCTCTCTCTTGTTTCTTTTTCGTTGGAAATAGGCATATGGGGAATCAATCATCCTGGCTACAGTCATCTGATCAATGTATTGCTGTACACCCTTATTACAATTCTTTTATTTACTTTTTTGTGTGATTGGTTATTAAAAGATAAATGGCTGGCTTTTTTTACAGCAATGCTTTTTGCGTTACACCCCATTCATACAGAAGTGGTTGCCAATATCAAAAGCCGGGATGAATTGCTTTGTCTACTATTTCTGCTGGGTTCCCTTCATTTATTATGGAAACACATTGGCTCCAATAAAAAATACTACTTCTTTTTTTCACTTTTATTTTTCTTTTTATCTCTTCTTTCCAAAGAAACCTCCATCACATTTGTTGCGGGCATTCCAATCATGCTTTATTTTTTTTCAGACTTGCAGAAAAAAAAATTAATTAGTATTACAAGCTGGTTTCTACTTTCAGCAGTTTTGTATTTATTGATTCGTTTTTCGGTATTTAATCAATCTCCCGCTGATGAAGATATTATTGATGACGGATTTGTCATCATCAACTATCCTTTTTTATTCGCAGAGGGGAATCAGGCTTTTTTCACTAAAATTTTCATCCTTTTGAAATATTTAAAATTGCTTGTTTTTCCCAACCCATTGTGTTTCGATTATTCCTACAATCAAATACCCTACGTTGACGGAACTAATATTTTCGTTTGGGTCTCTTTTCTTGTTTATGGTTTCTTGATATTCATTGGTATCAAAAATTTCAAAAAGAAGAATGTTCTATCCTTCAGTATTTTGCTTTTTTTAATCACATTTTCTTTAGTCAGCAATTTGTTTTTTGATATTGCAGTAACCATTGGAGAAAGACTATTGTTTATTCCCTCAATATTTTTCTGTATTGCTGTTGTGCAGGCAGGAAATATTATCTTTAATGCAATCGTAGATAAAATTAGCATCAACAAGAAAATACTAGTTGTATTGACAATGCTTCCCATTACAGTTTTTTCGGCTGTTCAGGTAATCGACAGAAACAAAGACTGGAAAGACATGGATACGTTGAATTTTGCAGATTATCCTAAATCCAGCAACAGCGTTAGAATGAATGATGCTCTTGGGAATTATTATTTAAGAAAAGCAACGTCAAAAAAAATATCTTCCGATGAGCAGATCAGGTTCCTGAACATGGCTATTCCTTATTACAAAAAAGCAATTGAACTATATCCCGCTTTTGAAAACGACCTGATCAATATTGCAATCTGTTACGAAAAACTGGGAAATTTCAAAATGTCCGAGACCTACTGGAATAAACTTAATGATGTTGCGCCCAACAACACACATCTAAAAGATTACAACAACCATCAAGCAAGCGTGAATATTCTGAAGGGTGTAAAATGTAATGAGGAAAACAGGCTTGACTCTTCCTACTATTACCTTTCAAAGGCAATAAAGTCAGCCATATATGACGACTCTATCACTGTTCAGGCCTATTATCATATAGCCGGCCTTTACTATAAAAATGGCAAATATCAGGAAGCTCATGATGCGCTTGGAAAAGTCCTTTCTCTTGACCCAAACAATAAAACTGCTTTGATGGGATTTAAGAGTTGCGAAGAGATATTAAAGAGTAAGAACAATTAATTGTCCAATGAAAATTATTACTGAAATATTATTATTTCACATCAAAATCAATAACCACCTTGTCAGAAATGGGGTGAGCCTGACAAGTTAAAATAAAACCCTGTTCAACTTCTTCATCTTCTAGCGCATAATTAACATCCATGCTTACATTGCCTTCCAGGACTTTTGCACGACAAGTGCAACAGACTCCTCCTTTGCAGGCAAAAGGAAGATCAGCGCCTTGCTTAAGGGCTTCATCCAAAATACTGTTTCCTTTATTTGATAGTTCAAATACAAAGGATCTGCCGTCAAGTTTTATGGTTATGTTGCTTGTCAATCCCGTAGAAACTTCCTCTCGGGATACTTTTTCATTTTTAAGTTTTTGATTAGGTGCAGTAAATAATTCAAAATGAATTTTGTTTTTTTCCAAGCCGACATTGGTTAAAAATTCAGAGGATGAATGGATCATTTTTTCCGGGCCACACAAATAAACAGCATCAAATGAATCGAAATTGATGAATTTTGACAGGCTACTTAATTTTTCTTCGTTGATTCTACCATAAAACAAATCTGTTTCTGTTTTTTCTCGGCTTAAAATATTAATCAAAGTAAACCGTTCCATGTATTTGTTTTTTATACTTTCCAGCTCTTCAAAAAAGATGATGGATTGTCTGTTCTTGCTTCCATATACCAGCGTAAATTTGCTGTTTGGCTGAACGTGTAATGTGTGTTTAATAATTGAAATAACAGGTGTTATACCGCTGCCTGCTGCAACTGCAAGGTATCTTCCGTTTTCTCCATTTGAAAGTCGGGCATTGAATTTTCCGGCAGGTGGCATTACTTCAAGCATGTCGTTGCAAGTCAATTGCTCGTTGGCATAAGTAGAAAACAGTCCATCCTCTACTTTCTTAATCGCCACTTTTAGTTGATTTTCGTGCGGGGCACTGCAAATTGAATAAGATCTTCTTACATCATTTCCCTGCAGGGATGTTTTAATGGTAATATTTTGTCCTTCTTTGTAACTGAAAAGCGATTGCATTTCAGTTGGAATATCAAAACACAGAGAAACGCAATCAGAGGTTTCTTTTACGACTTCTTTGATTTTTAATGAGTAAAATTTATTTGCCATAATTCATTATTTTATAAGGCCGTTTAATAAGTGATCGACCATATTGTTTTCAAGTGTTTTTCCGTCATTGTTTTTTTTGTGACGATTCCAGAACTCCAGTCCTCTTACTGCAGACAACATTGTAAGAACTGCAACGGAAGGGTCTATTGGTCTTAATTCTTTTTTTTTAATCCCCAGATTGACCAGATCTATCAACCGGATTTCATATGACTTGCGTTGTTGTAAAAAATTACTCAAAAATGGATCTTCCAATTGCTTCCATTCGTGATTGGCCACATACACTTCATCAAAATGCTCCTGCATCATATTGATATGAAAACGAATGATGTTTTCAAGTTTATGAACAGTGTGCGTCGTTTTTTTTTCAACATCACTCAAGTGAATGTTAAAATCATTTGCTGTTTTAAAACAGATCATTTGCAACAATTCCCCCTTCGAACCAATATGATTGTATAAGCTTGATGCCTCAACACCAATCGATTCTGCCAACTCGCGCATCGAAGTGCCGGCAAATCCTTTTTTTCTAAAAAGCACCGCTGCCTTTTTTACTATTACCTCTTTTTTTGAAAAGTTTTTGGTAGAAACTATTTTAGCCACAAAAATCTGTTTGGTGCAAAACTAATGGTTATTCACATAATGAACACCCCGAATAATTTAGTTATTGCATTGAAATTTTATAGAAATCAGAATTGGTTTTGAACTATATAAAAAAAGGAATCATTTTGGATTCCTTTGCGTTCAATGATTTAAACCATTTTCAAAAATGAAACATCATATTATTTTACATTACCCCAATTCTCTCCTCTCTTGATTCTGAATATTGTCATTTCACTTACTTTGTATTTTTCAGCCATTTGTTTATAGGTCAATTTTCTTTTGGGGTTTTTAATCAATTCCTTTATGGCTTTTACCTGTGTTATCGTCAATTTTAGGCCTACCCCTTTACTTGCTTGTTCTTTTTTATAGGCAATTTTAAGAGGGCTTTTCTGTTGATGTGCTGCAACTTCTTCTGCTGTAGACCATTTAAGGTTTTTGGCGCTGTTGTCAGATTTTTTATGATTCAGGTGAATGACGAATTTGTGTTTGGGGGACTTTTTATTGCAAAACAATTTTGCAACTTCACGATGAATATAAATGGTGCCATTGCTTTTTTCGAGATGTAAATTCAACGTTCTGTAACCGGAGGTTAAAGAACCGTTTAAAAGTGTTCCGTCTTCCATCAACGAGCTAATGAAGCTGGCTGAGCGTCCATGATTGGATATTGCATATTTTTTTCTCCTGCTTTTTGAGCCTGGAAATTGCATTTGTTTCCAGATTTCTCCCGGAATTTTCTTAATCATAGTGCTGGGTTTTATTTGTTAGTTTTGGATAATCGATTCCGCTATCATAAAGCGGAACCTGCTATAAATATAAGAAAATCTCAAATTAAAAAGACAATAATTTTTTGAAATCTTCTTCTGAAATTATTTTGATACCCTGTATTTTTTTGGCTTTTTCGAGTTTACTGCCAGCATCGTCACCGGTAATCAGATAGTTTAGCTTGCTGCTAACTCCGCTTAAGATTTTTCCGCCATGTTGCTCTACCAATGATTCGGCTTCACTTCTTTTTAAAGTAGTCAAGGTGCCGGTAAAAAGAAAAGTTTGTCCACTTAAATTACCTTCAATTTTGTCTAATTTTTTTACTTGTGGGCTTACGCCTAATTGCTCCAGTCTGTTGAGCATTTGAATATTGTGATCATTTTGAAAAAATTCAAAGATACTGGCGGCAACTTTTACTCCTACATCGTCTAATTTCATCAGTTCTTCACAATTCATTTTTTGCAAATCGAGAATATTATCGATATGCTGGGCAATAGTTTTTGCAGTAGTTTCACCCACATACCTGATACCTAGAGCATAAATCAACCGATGAAGATCCTGATGTTTGCTTTTTTCAATAGCCTCCCGAAGATTCGAAATGGACTTCTCTCCAAAACCCTCCATTGCTCTGATTTTTTCAAAGTCAAGTTCATAAATCCCGGGTATGTCTTTCAATAAGTTCATTTCATAAAACTTTCTGACATTTGCTTCACCCATACTTTTGATGTCCATTGCATCCTTGCTTACAAAATGTATGATGCGTTCGAGCACCTGCGCTTTACAGTTGATATTGATGCAACGCCAAACGGCCTCTTCCGGATTTTTAAACAATGACATTTTGCAAACAGGACAATCTTTTGGAAAAACAATCTTTTTTTCTTGTCCGTCCCTTAGCTCAGTCATTGACTTTACAATTTGTGGAATAACATCTCCGCTTCTTTCAATCAGAATTGTGTCGCCCAGCATCAAGTCTTTTTCTTTAATGTAATCTTCGTTGTGTATTGAAATGCTGCCCACGGTAACTCCCCCAACAGATACCGGCTGAATTTTTGCTACCGGTGTAACTGCTCCTGTTCTGCCTACTTGAAAATCCACAGCCAACAATTTACTTGTAGCTTGTCTTGCTTTGAATTTGAATGCTATCGCCCATCTCGGATGATGGGAGGTCATTCCTAATCTTTCCTGCAACTCAAGACTGTTTACTTTTATTACCATGCCGTCAATCTCATAAGGAAGCTGATCTCTTTTTTTTTCAAATTCATTCACTTCACGAATGACAGCGTCTATGCCTTTCACGACTTTCAGTTCATGATGTGGAGTTCTGAAGCCAAACTCTCGCAACATTTGCAGCATTTCTGAATGTTTGTAAATTTCTTCTTTTTTATTTTCTTCAATTTTTGAAATATAGCTGACATGATATAAAAACCCTTCCAGGTTTCTTTTTCTTACTATAGATGTATCTTTTATTCTAAGAGATCCTGCCGCTGCATTTCTGGGATTTGCCAAAGGCGGAATTCCTTCTTCCATTAAGCTTTCATTATACTTTCTGAAATTTTCTTTATTAATCAAAATTTCTCCCCGGATTTCAATTTGCTGAATGTTAATTGAATCAAAAGGTGCTGAAAGAGGGATTGACTTTATTTGAAAAATATTTGGCGTGATGTCATCACCTGTTTCCCCATCACCACGCGTTATGCCTTTGGTTAGAAAATTGTTTTCGTACACCAGTGAAATGCTTGCTCCGTCAAATTTTGGCTCAACTGTATATTCAATTTCATTCAAACCTGAAAGCTCACGGGCTTTTCTATCCCAATCTTTCAAGTCTTCTTCATCATAAGAATTTTCTAGGGATAACATCGGTACCAGATGTTTGGTTTTAGGAAAATCCTTTATCAGTGCTGTTCCAACTCTTTGAGTTGGAGAATCTTTTGTGATCAGGTCCGGATGTTCTTTTTCGAACTTTTCAAGTTTCTTGTATAATTGATCATATTCAAAATCGCTGATTAATGGATTATTTTCAACATAATATCTGTGTTCATGAAATCTCAAAATATTTCTCAAATCTTCCAGATTGTTTTTTTGAACGGTAATATCATTTAGGTTGAGAAGCCATTCTTTCGATTTACCCTGCAAGTCTTTGACTTTTTCTTTACTATACATAATTTTTCAGTTGACATCAAAGTTAAAAAATACCGCTTCGTTAAATGTAGTATTTTAGTAAAAAGTTTTTATGATTTTAAAGCCCAGCAGAATTAACTTTTCGCTCATTTCACTGATTTTCTTGTGTAGTTCATTCGGTATTAAAAAAAATGTCTCGCTGATTATACACCACGCCAAAATTTATACGGTTGATGACAAATTTTCTATTGTTCAAGCCATGGCAATCGATCATGGAAAAATAATAGCGACCGGAACCAACAATCAAATACTTAATGACTATACTTCGAACAAAATCATCGATGCTTCCGGAAAAACAATTTTTCCCGGATTTATTGATGCGCATTGTCATTTCACAGGATTTGCCGCAGATAGCTGGAAAGAAAACCTGACCGGTACGACATCGTTTAATGAGATTCTGGAAAAGATGAAAGAATATGCACAAAAATCTCCTTTGTACTGGATATACGGACGTGGCTGGGATCAGAATGATTGGGAGAAAAAAGAATTTCCCAATAAGGATATACTGGATAGTCTATTTCCGGACAGGCCGGTTTTTTTAAAAAGAATTGATGGGCATGCTGCATTGGTAAATCAAAAAGCACTGGACATTTCGGGTATTTCTATTGATGCGGTTATTAATGGAGGAAGTATTGAAACAATTAATGGAAAAGCTACTGGAGTTTTACTTGACAATGCCATGCCGTTGGTGGAAAAATACATACCGGATATTTCGGACAGTCTGGCTATGGAATACTATAACAGATTACAACGATTATGCTTCGGTGTTGGACTTACCGGTGTTCATGACTGTGGCATCAATGAACATACTGTTCAGCTGATAGATATAGCCCAGAAAAAAGGATTGCTAAAAATGAAGATTTTTGCTTTGTTGTCAGATAGTCTGTCCTATTACGACCGATGGATCAAAAAGGGTCCCTATATTTCAGATCGGCTTCATGTTGGAGGATTTAAGTTGTATGCAGACGGTGCGCTTGGTTCAAGAGGCGCCTGCCTGTTAGCAGATTATTCAGATAAAAAGAATTGGAAGGGTTTTTTGCTTTCCGAAAAGGCATATTTTGAAATGATTGCAAAAAAATTGATTGATTCGAAACTACAAATGTGTACACATGCTATTGGAGACAGCGGCAACAGAACAATTCTTTCCATTTATCAAAAAGTACTAAAAGGCAAAAACGACAGAAGATGGAGAATAGAGCATGCTCAGGTAGTGGATGAAAATGACTTTCATTTCTTTAAAGACAACAATATCCTTCCTTCAGTTCAACCCACTCATGCCACAAGCGACATGTATTGGGCCAATAAAAGATTGGGAGAAAATCGAATTAAAAATGCCTACGCATATCAACGACTTTTAGAACAAAACGGCTGGATTCCTCTGGGTACAGATTTTCCTGTGGAAGACATCAGTCCCATAAAAACTTTTTATGCGGCAATTACCAGAACTGACGCAAACGAATACCCGAAGAATGGCTTTCAAAAAGAAAACGCATTGAAAAGAGAGCAGGCCATTCGGGGAATGACCATCTGGGCTGCAAAGGCAGCGTTTGAAGAAAATGAAAAAGGAAGTCTGGAA
>CAZCOL010000042.1:0-10235 GCA_964500545.1 uncultured Ferruginibacter sp.
AGTTTCAATGGTAAGGCCAATTTTTGATTTTCTGACTGCCACAAAAGAGGAGAAATCTTTAACTTCAATCAAGCCAATTTCATCTTTTTTTAGATTCCCTTTATTGGTTAAAAATCCAACGATATCTATTTTATTGATTTTATCTTTTTTTCCGGCAGCAATGAATAGAGTACTCCACTTGGGCTTTTCGGGCAATTCATATTTTTCAGGTAGAGCAGTAATTTCAGATTGCTCCATGATATAGTCGGGAACATCTTCTTCAGGTCCGATGATCACGAAAACAGACCCCGTAGCATCCATTCTGGCAGTTCGTCCATTTCGGTGAGTGAAAGCATCTTCAGTATGTGGTAAATGGTAATGAACAACCGTTCTTATATTGGCAATATCCAAACCTCGACTAGCGAGATCAGTTGTTATAAGGATATTGGAAGTACCGTTTTTGAATTTGCAAAGTGCGGTTTCTCGCTCATATTGTTCCATGCCTCCGTGATAAAAAACACTCAAAATACCTTTGTCAGCAAGCAATTGATGAGTTCGTTCAACAGCATCTCTATGGTTACAAAAAACAATGGTGGAAGTGTCTTTTAAAAAACAAAGCAACCCAAATAAAGTATCAACTTTATCATTGGCTTCAGAACGAATTCTCTTAACTATGAGTTTAACCGAATCTTTTGGAACTTCAGTTAAAAAATTCAATATATGTGGTTCATGTAATTTTACATATTCGGGAATACTGATTGCCTGTGTGGCAGAAGTCAGCATTTTAGTTTTTATAGCAGGCAATTGTGAAAAAATATATTCCATTTCATCCTGAAAATCGAGTTCCAAAATTTTATCAAATTCATCCAGAACCAAAAAAGAGATTTTATCAGTTTTGATATTTCCGCGACGTAGATGATCCGCCATTCTTCCTGCAGTAGCTATGATAATGGTTGGGGCTTGTATCAGATTATTTTCTTCGATTTCACGTTTATGACCGCCATAACAGCAGGTAATTTTGCACCCGGGTTGCACTTGTTTCAGAACAGTTTCAATTTGTAGTGCAAGTTCTCGGGATGGAACCAAAATCAATCCCTGGGTTTGATTCAAATATTCGGAGTCAATAGATTGAATTAAAGGCAATAAAAAAGCCAGTGTTTTACCTGAGCCGGTATTGGATAAGAGTAATATTTCTGAATGATCAGTAATTGCTTTTTGAGTTGCCAATTGCATGTCATTCAGAGACTTTATTTTCAGATTTTGAAGAATGGTTTCGGTATTCATTAAAAGTGAAGACATGCTGCGAAATTAGTTTAATATAGTCAGTCAGGAGATATATTTAAATCGTTAGCCTAAAATCTCATACGACATTGAGGTCTTATATTCAATTATAAAATTCTAATACTAATTATTTGCCTATAATTAATATTATGTTAAATAGATAATTCTAAATCTTTTTAGACTATAAAATCTATAAGGACTTTACCCTGTTCATTCTATAAACTTTATGATATAATAAACTTCGTGAGCCAATCGCATTGGGTTTCAGAAATTATTTTTTCCTCCCCTTTATAAGGATTTTTGAATTTAAATTAACCTATTATAACCTTTAGGGTCTGGTAGTAAATAAAGTCAACATGCTATTGTTTTCTATTAACTGCATGTCCAATGCATCGCTTGCTCCATCTCCATTGCAATCACTGTTAATATAACCAAATGAAAAAAGAAACGCATCATTTTCACAAATCTGCATGTCCAATATGTCTGCTGTTCCATCCTGATTGAGGTCTCCTGAGTAAATCGCATATTTTCCGTTTCCGATAAATTTCATTGCGGGGTTAAGTCCATTTGAATATGCTTTTGCTATATTGTCCGTGAAGTCATAATTGGTTGAATCGACTATCAGCACCGGATTGGCACTCCAGGTTTCCAAACTGTTTCTGTGTTTCAATGCAACATAGTAACTATTTCCAATGGCAGTATTTGGTAATTGTATGGATGTTAGCCCATTTGATTGCACAATTCCGTCAATACTATAATTTGGATTGTTTGAATTTAGATTATTACTGCTCCATAAATTTACTTTTATTGAATCGCTTGCAAATGAATTGGTACTTACACCCAGATTGTATAAGGTTGGTGTCAATAAACTTGAATTGTAAAATCCTTCCAAATATGCTTTAATGGTCAGTTTGGCAAGTTGGGAAAAATTCATTCCATATAACTCTCCGGTGGAAGATGTTATTTGAGCACCTACTTTGTTGTTTGTATTGTCTGTATTGCCATAGGCCGAATTCCACATACTTCCATCATGATAAAATCCTTTAAACGCTGATTCAGTTCCATTGATGTCTGTAGGATCTATATACTGTGCAACCGCATTGACTGTTCCCGTTATTCCATTCCTGCTGATTGGCCAATTAACTTTCAAATAATCTGAAACGCTTGAAGGTTTTAACGAGCTGGCAATTGTTGATACCCTGGCTCCTAATTTTCCATTAGAAAAAGACGAAGCTGTTGTGGAAAAAAATACTGGTCGATACAAGGAGGAAGCACCGATGGGACATTCTTTGGAACTGATGTTCTCCGCCAGCTCTATAAATAATTGTCCTGTGCCATTTGTTTCAACAAATTTACCGGCACCCATTCCGGTACAATATGTTTTTGAATTGATTGTGAAATCATTGTTTCCTGCTGTAATCTTCCCATTTACAAATTTTAATGTGTCCTTTATTTTAACACCCGATTGTAATGAAATATTTTGTGAATTGTTTACTTCAAGCGACGGTATCTGGTAGCCGTTCATATTCAGGTATTGAGACACTGTACCGTTTAATAATACTTTTCCGGTACCATTGATATTTGCATTGCTAAGCAAATCCCCCTTTACATTCACAACTGAACCAGAGTCCAAATACAAACTTCCACCATTGATATACAATTGTGCAAACGATTCATCAAGTCGAATGATTGTGAGATAAATAAAAATTGTTGTAAAAATTACTTTTTTCATATTCTTATTTTTGTGGAGTTTTAAGTTTATTTATGTGTTGATTTATCGTCAATTTACGTTTAAAATTATATTGATCATCCAATAGATAGATATACAGGCAATTATTGATGATACGGGATAGACTATTTTTCTTTTAAACCATTTTTTTTCCGAAAACCATTTTGTAATAAAAAAATAAATTAAAAAGAGTATAATCAATTGTGCTATTTCCACCCCTATGTTGAATGATAGTAATGCGCTGACAAAATAATTTGGATCTATTCCATGTTCCCTCAATCCGTTTGCAAAACCCAAGCCATGTATCAAACCAAAAAGAAAAATGGTTATCACTCTCCTGTTGCTGATATTCCCCATTAAAATATTTTCAATTGATGTGAACAAAATGGAAAATACTATTAATAATTCTATAATCGAAGCGGGTATAGTTGTCTGATAAAAGGAGGAAATTATTAGAGTAATACTGTGAGCTATCGTAAAAACTGCCGATTGAGTGAATGCGGTTTTAATTTCATTGTTTATTATAAAAATACAAACGATAAAAAGTATATGGTCAAATCCCAATGGTATTACATGACTAATTCCTGAAAATAAATAGTGTTTTATCGTGTTAAATCTGATCATCCTTTATTGTTGAATTAAATTTCCCGGAACTACAAAGTTTTTGCCGGCACTTACTTTGATCGTTGCTCCCTGTGAAATAGTTTGAGTTACATTTAAATTGCATTGTCCATTGCTCAAAGGATCAATTAATATTGAATTTCCGGATGGTAAAACAATGTTCGGTATGGCATAATTCAGCCAATTGCTCGTTTTATCCCAGTTTCCATTCCCCTTGAAAATGTAATTTCCGTTAAAATCCGATGAACCTCTTACGCAAATCAGCAAGTATCTTCGGGTCTTTTCATCATAAGAAGTAATTCCATATTGCGAGTTCAAATACCATGCTTTGGAATTGGTTTGACTTTTCAAAGTGGTTCCTGTCCAGTATTTTTTATTGTTTGTTATCTTAAAATAACCGGTATCTATGCTTGGTTTATATAATTTTTCGTCGTTAATGGATGCTAACTCTTTTATATTGGGCAATCTCCAGTCAATGTATCCTCCCAATGTTAATGTGTCCGCATAAACCAAAGCATTTTCCCAAGTTAGTGAATCTGAGTATGGTATTCTTTGCCACATGAGGTGGGTGGTACTGTCTGTTACAGTTCCGTTTCCATTGTTTAGAAAATGTACTGAAACAGATGGAATTGCTGCAGCATCCCTTACTGCTCTTGCATGAAATTTGAAAGTTCCTCCTGCACTGATGGTTTCCGATTTGGGTTTATTGCCCACTCCCCCGCCTGAATTTGTACACCAAATTTTTGTCGTATCATCGGCTTGTCTTGTATTGCTCCACCAGTATTCAGCTATTGTTGCACCTGATGAAGAAAAATAATTGGCATCTATTGCAGGATTTTGTTGAAGATTTAAAATACTCAATCCTTCATGCGGATTTGGAAGCCTCCAATCATTGAATCCTGCCAATGTGAGTGTATCGCAATATAAGATTGCCTTTTCAAAAGTCATCTCCCCTCCATCCGTTTTTTGCCACATCAGTCCTGTTATTGTATCTGTGATGGTTCCATCATAGTTGTTGACATAATAGGGAACATTCATCGCATAATCATTGTCTTCTCCAAATGTGCTCGTAAAATCGCCATATTGCCCGGTATCAGGTATGCGTTTCATCGTTCTTTGAACCGCAGTGCTTACAGGTGTTGAAGCAGTGGGTATGGTACACAATGATTGGGAGAAACCCACATAAATGGAATCAGCAGTGTTGGTAGGTGAAATGAATCTGAAATTGTATTTGCTTCTGCTTCGTGAAGTATCTCCCCAACTGTAATTAACCTGATAAGTGGAGCCGTTTCTTGTATAGGTTAAATTATATCCGTTATTGTTAGCATTGGCTACACAACCTGTAATAACAGCACCTGTCAATGGAGTTCCGGAAGTTCTTACAGAACTCGCAGCAGCCTGAGGTATAATCTGCAATGTAGCATCTTCCGTTACCTGCCCTACCATTTTCCCAATCATATAAGGTGCGGATGAAGTACCATGATAGTGGTAAACCCCATTTGTTCCAAAATGTCCATGACAGGAATCCAATGTTGACATATTGCTTCCATCCGGTTCTTTGCTTCCATAAACAGCGAATCCATCCAAACCAAATGCAATAGGTTTTGTCAAAGCTACCTGGCCATACAAATGAAGTGGTGCGATATGATAGTGGTAATCATCCGCTCTACCGCAGTGTCCTCCCCAATTATCCAACTGACCATCCAATAAAGCATCTACTCCGGTATTGGTATATGGATTAAAAATTGGAATTCCGTTGACTGCCAGGGCAACAGCACCTCTCAGGAAATGATATTGATTAACAGGAACGGGTGTGCCCGCAATTACTGGATTCAGCGGAATACTCCATGCATTGTTGCCATTTGCTTCAGTATAGCATTGGGGAATGGGAACTTGTTGTTGCCATCCAGTAATACCCACCATCATGGTATGGTCAGGAATTCCTTTTGATTCCACATAAAAATAAGTGTTGTCCCAATGGGTATATATTTTTGGTTTGAACTGACTGAAAGCTGAATCAATAAAATAAGGGTTCGTTACAGTTAATAACCTCATTCTCATTTCTTTGTCTGTAAAACCATAAATAACGAAGAAAATTCCGCTGATAAAAACAGGGCTTAAATATTTTCTTTTATTTTTTTGTGGGGTTAATAAAATGAAAATTCCTAAAAATGCCAATAATGATATTACAATCCAAAACTGAATTTTTATTGACTTGTTTGACGATTCAGGATTAATAGCTTTTTCAATAGATTGATTGAACTTATTGATCCTGCTGATTTTATTAAATAATATTTTTTGATCAGAGGTGCAGAACGCTGACAATGGAAAATGAACGATGTTATTATTGATGTCCTCAAGGTATATCTCATCTTTTTTATTAAAGCTGAAAGAGCCTTCAATTGTTAAATGATTATTCAAATGCCAATTTCTTATGACCATTTTGCTGTAATTGACATCATGTGCCTGTACATTCTGCAGTTGAATGACAATAAATAAAAGTGTGGCAATTATTTTCTTCATGATCAATTGTTTAATCTTTAATCAATGTTCCCGGTACTAAAAAAGTTTTTCCGGGCAATACATTGATATTGGCTCCATTTGATATTATTTGGGTTTTATTCAACAAACATTTTCCATTAGCAGCCGGTGCAATTATAATGGTACTGCCCGATGGCAAAACAGTTGGGGGCATCAATCCATTTTGCCAATTGGATGGAATATCCCAGTTTCCATCACCTGTAAATGTGTATGTATTATTTACAGCTGTATTGCTTGGCTTGATGACATAACTGTGTGCAACATCCATATTGTGTAAGGATGATGTTTCCTCACTCGGAAGATATGTTTTAACATAATCCACTTTTACACTATCACTGTTGACCGTCACCAGTAAAAAACCTCTGTTGTGCAGAATCGTTCCGCTTGCATTTTTGTAACCATAAGAACTTGTGAATGGATAAGCTGTTGTTGTATCTTTGAATGCCTTAACATTTTTGGCAGATGGTTGAGGAACTTCCTGATAAATAATGCCGTCCTTTTCCTGTTTGCCATAAAAATGATCATGACCATGAAAATAAATATTCGCTTTATTTTCCACCATCAATGCATGAATAGGTTGTTCCCAGTGAGTTCTGGCACTATCAAAATCCCAGGTTGAGTCTGCACTCCTGCCTCCATTTTCAAATAAGTCAGCAAATTCGGTTCCTCCCCTGGCATCACTTCCTACGGGATTGCCTCCAACCAATTGATGACAAAAAATAAATTTGAATTTAGCCGTACTGTTTCTGATGGTATTTCTAAACCAGTTGTATTGCCTGCTTCCCAGTGTCCATGCCCAACCTGCATGTTGAGTTGCTTTTGTAAACCAATATGGATCAATCACGATAAATAAGGCATCACCCCATTCCCAAGCATAATAATCTTCTCTCAATCCAACAAATGCTTCAGCAGAATCATTGCCCGAATAAAACGAATTTGGATAAGGATTTGGGTAATATTTTTTTCTTAAGTTGCTCGCAACAACAGGCATCGAACTGTCAGTTCCGTTCAGTTTCCAACCCAATTCCCCTTCGTGATTTCCAAGTGTAATGAATAATGGTGCCGAGTGGCACAAAGCACCGAAATATTGTCTGTATAAAACCGTTCTTGCTTCAATGGTATCCCGATAATTTGGGATTAAATTTTGTGACCCCGGAAACAGTACATATTTTTCAGATAAAAAATTATCGCCCAAATCAACCATAAAATCGATATTTTTAGCGAGCATATTCTGCATGGATAATGTCAAGGATGCTGGTATGCAATTGGTATCCAGATGGGGATCAGCTTCCACAGCAAAGGAAAAACTACTGCCTCTTGGCCTGCGGGTTCTGAAAAAATGTTCCACACCCTGAGTGAATGCTGCATTCGAATTACTCAATCTGTATCTTAATCTGTAAAAGTATTTGGTATTGGTAATCAGATTGGTAAAATCCACTTCTAATGGTATACTATCCAAAACGGAATAAACTGAAGTTGTATTTGTATAATTTCCTGATGTTGTTCCGTATTCCCAATATACATCCATGTTTTGATCAAACATTACACTGATGGTAATACTCGAATCAGTTGGCCTTCCCAAAATCTCAGAGTATGACTGGGCATTTGTTTCAAATCCATGTGTAAATAGTATGAATAATAATGTAATGATTTTTATGCGCATGTTATTATTGTATGTTTAGATTACCGGGCACCAAAAATTTTCTGTTGGGGCTCACAAAAATATTGGCTCCTGTTAATATATTTTGAGTGGTATCCAATACACATTGACCATTGTTTATTGGTTCAATATAAATTGTACTTCCTGCGGGTAAACTTGAAGGAGGTTTTGTTTTTTCTACCCAATTGTTTGCATCAGACCAGTTTCCATTTCCAATGAAAGTGTAAGTATTTTTATTCCTGATATTGTAGGAAAAGGCAACTTCTCCGTTTTGATGCAAACCGTTAATGGTATCGGCAGGCAAATATGCTCTGATATAATCCACTTTTACATAAGCAGGAGAAACAGTCACTTTGATATGTCCCGTTCCATCTAATGTATCGGACAAGTATGCACCTGCGTTGGCCGTAAATCCAATTCTGTAGGTAGAATCTGCGGCCATCGGCACAGATTGATAGGTAATACTGTCCAATACTTCATGAGCAAACACATGATCATGACCCTGAAAAAAAACATTGACATTATTTTCCCTGAACAATTGATGAATGGGTTTTGTCCATCCTTCAGATGCAGGTCTGTTGGTGGGAAAAGTATACCCACTTCCGGTCGTGGTGGTACCTGATAAAATTCTTTGGTAGCCACCCCATTCTCCCTGAATTGCATTAGTGATTCCTCCTCTTCCCTCGCCTCTTACATGATGGGCAAAAACAAATTTGTATTTGGTATTGCTGGTTTCCAAAGTATTTTTCAACCATAAATATTGATTGATTCCCAGGGTCCAGTCCCAGCCCTGTGGTTTATTGGATGTGTCGGATCTGCTGTCATATCTGTATGCGTCCAGTACGATAAACAAAGCATCTCCCCACTTCCATGCATAATAATTTTCGGGCTTGTCAATTCCATAATTTTCTATTGTATTGTTGCCTGAATAAAAATTATCTGGAGCAGGATTGGGGTAATATTTTTTTCTTGCCAAAGTACCATTGATGGCTAAATTATTGGGTGGTGGAGGATGACTGAAATAATATTTTCTCTCTCCTTCGTGATTTCCTAAACACACAAAAAATGGAATGGAGTGACATATATTTCCCAAAATTGGCCTGTAATTTTTGTGCAGTAAATCCAGTTCTCCGGCAGTGATGGTTTCCCATTCATGATCATCTCCAAAAATATCACCGAGAGACAACATAAAATCAGGTTTGTCCTTTGCCTGATTTGCAAGGGTTACATCAAACATGTTTTTTACACCTTTTATGTCATAGAGATGTTCATCCGCCTCAATAGTGAAGGTAAATGTAGAGCCCTGTGAACGCTGAGTAATGAAAGAATATAAAGAAGAAGTACTAAAAAGTGTATTGTTCAACAATTTGTACTTAATTCTATAATAATATCTGGTATTGCCCACCAAATTTGTCAATTGCACTTCATCGGGAACATTAATAACATTTGAATAAACAGGAGTATTGTTGTTCAGTTGGTTGGTTTGAGTTCCGTATTCGATATAATATTGACAATTCTGATCAAACATTATACTGATGGTTATCGAAGAATCAGCCGGCCTGCCTAAAATGATATTGTAATTCTGACTGAAAAGTTGGCTGTTGAAAAAAATAATAAAAAGTAATAAGAGGAAATTTATCTTGTTGTTGGTTTTACAAAACAAAATAAAACTGTCAGTTATATTATACTTCTTAGCTATCAATTATAAATAAATATTATATCTAAATAAATTGTTAAAGAGATAGACAGAAAATTACTCATTTAGTTTAAACTTGGAAATAAAAAAAAGGTAAAATTCTTAAAAAAAAACCTTGATTTTTAGGATCAAGGTTTAATGTTAAATAAAAAAATATAATAAATACCCTAATTCTAAGTTATAGTAGTGTCATCTTCTTTAGAATCTTCTATGTTGGGGTTATTGTTGATTTCTGAACTTACTTCAGATTCACTACCTTCTTCTTCTTCCATTTCATCCAATTGAGTAATAGCAGCAATTTGATCGCCTTCATCCACTTTTATCAATTTTACACCCTGAGTGGCTCGACCCAATTGACTGATACCATTAACCGGCATTCTAATGGTAATACCACTGACACATGTAATCATCAAATCTTCATTTTCAGTTACGGCAAGAAGTCCAACTAAATTTCCTGTTTTATCGGTTACGTTGATGGTCTTTACACCTTTTCCGCCACGATTTGTTATTCTGTAATTGTTTTCTCCTGTTTCCGGATCATCCATCAACGTGCGCTTTCCGTAGCCTTTTTCACTAACTACCAAAATGGTTTTAGACTTATCATTTTTATTTACACAAACCATTCCAACTACTTGATCGTCAGTCTCATCTACTTCTATACCACTTACGCCAATTCCACCACGACCGGTACTTCTGACTTTTGATTCATGGAAACGATTGGCCCTTCC
>CAZCOL010000042.1:10335-12907 GCA_964500545.1 uncultured Ferruginibacter sp.
ACTTTATCATCCGGTGGTATTTGTACCATATTTTGAATGGCTCTCCCCTTGCTGGTTTTATCCCCTTCAGGAATTTGATATACTTTCAACCAGAAACATTTTCCTTTTTCGGTGAAGAACAATAAAGTGTGGTGGGTAGATGCAACGAAGAGATGCTCAATAAAATCTTCTTGTCGTGTACTGCTTCCTTTGGCTCCACGTCCACCTCTTCTTTGCTGGCGGTATTCATTGGCTGAAGTGCGCTTTATGTAACCCAAATGAGAGATGGTAACCACTACATCTTCTTCCTCAATCAGATCCAGCATATCAATCTCATCATCAGCAAAAACAATTTCTGATTTGCGATCATCCCCAAATTTGGCTTTTACTTCTATCAATTCATTTTTAATGATGTCAAAACGAAGATGTTCGTTGGCAAGTATCTCTTTCAATCTTTCAATCAGACGCATGATTTCGGCATGTTCTTCGCGAATTTTATCAATCTCCATTCCGGTTAATCGCTGCAAGCGAAGTTCAAGTACTGCCTTTGCCTGTATGTCTGTCATGCCAAATGAAGATTTCAATCCGTCATGGGCAATGGTTGGAGTGGCACTTTCGCGAATAAGCTTGATTACAGCATCCAAATTGTCCAATGCAATGATATAACCCTCCAGTATATGCGCTCTTTCTTCAGCTTTGCGTAATTCATATTTGGTTCGTCTAACTACCACGTCGTGTCTGAATTCGACAAATTCAGCAATCAATTCTTTAACATTCAATTGTCTGGGTCTGCCCTTTACCAACGCAACATTGTTGATGCCATAAGAAGTTTGTAACTCAGAGTATTTATATAGCTGATTGATGACAACTTGAGCAACGGCATCCTTTTTCAATTCAACAACAATACGGGTGCCCTCTTTGTTGTTGCTTTCATTGTTTACATCACTGATTCCTTCTATCACTTTGTCATTGATCAGTTCACCTATTTTTTGAGTGAGCGTATCTCTGTTTACCTGATAAGGAATTTCGGTTATCACTATTTTTTCTCTTCCTTTGGAATCAGTTTCAACCGTTGTTTTACCTCTAAGCACCACACGTCCTCTTCCTGTAAACAAAGCTTGCTTCACTCCCTCGTAACCATAAATGATTCCACCGGTAGGAAAATCCGGCGCTTTTACATGTTTGATCAAATCGTCGAGGGAAATATTGTTGTCATCGATGTATGCAATGCAACCATCTATCACTTCATTGATGTTGTGCGGCATCATATTGGTCGCCATCCCTACCGCAATACCACTGCTTCCATTCAGTAACAACTGTGGAATTCGTGTAGGCAACACCGTTGGTTCTTGAAGGGAATCATCAAAATTGAATTGATAGTCTACAGTCTCTTTATCAATATCATCCATCATCGCCTCTGCGAATTTTTCCATTCTAACCTCCGTATAACGCATAGCAGCAGGTGGATCTCCATCCTGGCTACCGAAATTACCCTGGCCGTCAATCATCTTGTAACGCATAGACCATTCCTGTGCCATACGAACCATGGTATCGTAAATCGAAGCATCTCCATGAGGATGGTATTTTCCCATCACCTCTCCCACAATACGGGCAGACTTTTTATAAGGTTTGTTACTTGCATTGCCAAGTTCATTCATTCCAAACAATACCCTTCTGTGAACGGGTTTCAATCCGTCTCTCACATCGGGTAAAGCACGACCAACAATGACACTCATCGAGTAATCAATATAGGAGGTCTTCATTTGTTCTTCAATATTTACAGGGATTACTTTTCCTCTGTTGTTGGGATTTGAACCCTCAAAATTTTCCTGATTTTCCATAATTTTTAAAGTCAGCAAATATACTTGAATCAGGGCTTTTTTCCTCGATAATTACGCTTGATTTTTAGTTAGTTTTTGCACAAAAAATGAATGTTTGTGGACAACTATTTTTCATGAAAATACATATGATTTTTATGATTTACTTTGGTCATGTAACCCTAAGATTCTAACTTGCCGGGAATAGTTTTTTTACACATGCTTTATTAGCATAATTCTTTTAAAATGAAGAAAATTCTACTGTTTGGTGCCGGTAAATCTGCCGGAGTATTGATTGATTATTTAATCAATCAGTCCATTGCAAACAATTGGGAAATCATGGTGGCGGATGCCAATGCTGATCTGATTGAGCAAAAAACTAAGAACAGACCTCATTCCAAAAATATTCTTTTAGATATAAATGATAATTCCAATCGCAAATCATTGATTCAGGAAGCGGACATTGTTATTTCAATGATGCCCCCTGCACTTCATGTATTAATTGCACACGATTGCATTGAATTCGGAAAATCGCTTTTAACGGCTTCCTATGCCGATGATACCATAAAATCATTGAATGAAAAAGCCAAAGAAAAAGGACTGATTTTTTTATGTGAAATGGGACTGGATCCGGGCATTGATCATATGAGTGCCATGAAATTGCTGGATGAAATAAAAAGTAAAGGAGGAAAAATCACTTCTTTCAAAAGTCATTGCGGAGGATTGGTAGCACCTGAAAGCGATGACAATCCATGGCATTATAAAATCAGCTGGAA
>CAZCOL010000042.1:13007-16301 GCA_964500545.1 uncultured Ferruginibacter sp.
AATCAATTGAATTTTTTGGGTTACAATGATGCTGAAACAATGATCAATAAAGGAATTTGTAGTCCGGCTGACGTTTTGCAAATGGCTCTTGAAAAGAAATTATTGCTCAAAAAAGAGGATAAAGACATGATAGTGATGTTACATGAAATTGAATACACCATCAATGGTGAGTCACATGCTGTTAATAGTTCTTTGGTTGTGAAAGGAGAAGATCAGATTCATACAGCTATGGCAAAAACAGTTGGTTTGCCATTGGGAATAGCTGCTAAATTCATATTAAACAACACCATTCAATCTACAGGTGTACAAATCCCCATTTCAAAAGAAATTTATGAGCCCTTATTGAGTGAATTGAGTAAGTATGGGATTGAGTTCAAGGAAACTTTTTTGTGAAAAGGTTAGCTGGCTTTTAATGAATTAATATTAATTGGCAAAAGAAGTGGTTAAGGTAGCTGTAAACCCATAATTGGCAGGAACAAACCTGCAAACTCCTCCTGCACAAAACAATCCAGCTCTCTGTTTGCCGTATGCAAAACTGAAACGGTTGGATTTTCTGGTTACACTGGCTCCAACATTATAGTAATGATTTTTGGTTTTTCCATAATTATACAAATCGCTTGCAAAAAATGCAAAGGGAGAAGAGAATGAAAATTCGGTTAATGCAGAAGCCCAATTACCCTGATCATTTTTAGCAGAAAGATGTTCCATTTTGAAACGGACAGATTTTTTAGGGGCAAATTTGTATAAAATTCCAGCTGCCAAAATATTCGATTTTACATTTGAATAAGATAAAACCTGTAATGACCCGTTATAGAAAATATTTTGGAAAGAAAGTGTTGTTTCCATTTTTTTACTCCATTTTTTTCTTATCTCAATATTTGCATCACTGAAATATTTTTCATTTCCAAAACTCAGTAAATCACTACTGTCATTCAATGAGCTATAGTAAGAGAAATTAACAGCAATTGTAGTCCCAAACTTGCCGCCAATTTTAGTGCCTGATTTAAATGTGTAATAAAGATCTGCTTGGCCTCCAACTTCTCCTTTTGGCTGAGTATTATAAACATAAATATTGCTGGTAAGATTATCATGCTGTTTTGTTAATGCCGGAAGATAATTTATAGGTCCAATTGTTGCGAACTCTTGTTCTCTGTCACTTTTAAAATCAATATTTCTAAGGGCTCTCAAATTAATAGATGCACCCAAGTTTTTTTTAGTGTAAGAACTGTTTATTTGAAATGCATTACCCTTTTTAAAACTATAATTATTCACCAAATGAGGGTCTTTGCCTTTTTGAACATATTCTGCATCTAATGAAAAATTATTGCTAGAAAAATCAAGTCTTGTAGCAATTGCATTGACAGTGGAGGGAAAATTATCTAATGGTCCTGTATATTCTTCATATTTACTGATAAAACTACCCCCCAATGTGATATTAGGAGAATGTTCATTTTCATTTAATTTTAATAATGTATTCAAATTGATTTCGGCATCCATACCCCTTGTCAGGGCCTTTGAATATTCGAAAATTTCTCTTACTCTTCCATAAACCACTTTTACTTTCATGAAATCCGTTGGTTCTACATATACATTAAATCCTTCCATGGCATTATTAATGCCTATTTGCCTGTTTTCAAATGACCTGTATATCAATCCCGAACCAAATTGTTCATAAAAATCACCAACCTGAACAGAAAATTTCTTTTGACTGTATTTAAAATATTTGTTTACAATTTTATTATTGCTTTCAACAGTAAAAGGGAAAAAACCCAAGATTGGAGGCAAATATGTTTCGTATTGAATTCCGGCGGAAAAATCTCCGTAATTGTAATCCAGTTTAAAGAAACCGTTGGAAGCGAATTTTTCTAAAGGTTGAAGAGCTTTTATTTTATCGTCTTTCATGTAATACTGAGAAGTATTCTCATAACTTCCGTTGAAATGGCCAGTTATATATTGTGCAACTGAATGCTTAAAAAAAGAAATGGTAAGCATTGATGATAATAGTATTTTTTTAAAATTATTTTTTTTCATTTGATATTGATTTCTATTCAAAAAATAGAACTTTAATTAATTTTATTACAGATTTTTTATGGTCTCAAATAAATTTTCTTCCTCTCCTGCTATATAACCGGTATGACGATATACAATTTTTCCATCTTTAAAAATTATCACATGAGGCACATCGGTGATATTTAAAGCTCTTTTCAACTCACTGTTTAGATCTGAAAAAACATCAAACTTCCAACCCTTTCCTCTTACGAAAGGCTTAACCCTTTGGGCGGTTCTGGAATCATCTATGGCTACCCCATAGAACTTAAAAGGTTTGATGGCTTGCTTTTCTTCAAATTCATCATTGATATTATCCAGTTCAGAAATACAAGGAATACACCAGGTAGCCCAAAATGAAACAACCATAACAGTATCTTTACTTTCATTCACCAAATCCTTGAAATCAATTTGTCTGCCTGAAACTGCTTTTAATTTTACTGACGGTAAGCTTTCCTGAGCAAAAAGAGTTAAAGAAGTAAAAAGTAAAAAGTAAATAAATAAAATGTTGAGTTTGTGCATGTAATAATAGTTTATAATTTATATTCAAAAAATTTTTAGCGAAGTACTGATTTTTTTTGTGATAATTGTCAAATTAATTAATTTTTATCTTATTTTCAATTTCTAAACTATCATTATAAATGAAAAAAATTATTTTTAGTAGCATTCTTTTTGTTGGAATGACTGCATTAATTACATCCTGTAAAAAATCTAATACTGTTGGTCCTGCAAACAATTGCCCTAATACTGACAGCTTGTACATCACCTTATCATCAAACTCCATTGAAAATAATGGTTTTGATTACGTCAACATTGTTGTTAAGGATAATGCCGGAAATGATATTACCAGCACTTGCACATTGCTGCTTAATAATTCTCAAGCAATTAACAGCTCTTTTGTGCCTAGTAATTCCGGTACTTTTACCATAACAGCAATTACTCAGGGCTGCAATATCCCCTCACAGCAAAAAACTGTTCAAGTTTCAGCTGCAGCACCTTCACCTTTCACACAAAAGATATTGTGCGAAGATTTTACAGGAACCTGGTGTGGATATTGCCCTCGTTTGACTTATTCATTGGACCAATATACATCTTCTCATCCCAATTGTATTTATATAGCAGTTCACGGAAGTGGTTCTGATCCTTTTAAATTTCAGTATTATTCATCTTTCATGAATAAATATGGTGCAACTGGATTCCCTACTGTTTTGCTGAATAGAAAAAAACAACCTGATTTTACTTATGGCT
>CAZCOL010000043.1:0-8126 GCA_964500545.1 uncultured Ferruginibacter sp.
GCTATTGTAACAGGCTCTGCCGGATTAATTGGAAGCGAAGCGGTGGCTTTTTTTTCAAAAAAGTTTGATAAGGTTGTCGGAATTGATAATAACATGCGCCAATATTTTTTTGGCGCGGAAGCATCTACTGACTGGAACAGAAAAAATCTGACAGAAAAATACGGCAATTACGAGCATTGCAATATTGATATCAGAGAGGTGGGTGCATTACAGCAAGTTTTTGAAAAATACAATGCAGACATAAAATTAATTGTTCACACTGCTGCGCAACCAAGCCACGACTGGGCCGCCAGAGAGCCACTGACAGACTTTTCCGTAAACGCAAATGGCACAATGAACCTTCTTGAAATGACAAGAAAGCATTGTCCAGATTCGGTTTTTATTTTTACTTCTACCAATAAAGTATATGGAGACAAACCAAATGAACTTCCGCTGGTTCAGCAGGAAACAAGATGGGAAATAGATGCTACGCATCCTTATTTTAAAGAAGGAATAAATGAAGAAATGACAATTGATCAAAGCAAGCATTCTTTATTTGGGGCATCAAAAGTAGCTGCTGATGTTTTAGTGCAAGAATACGGCAGATATTTTGGCATGAAAACAGGTGTATTTCGCGGAGGATGTTTAACTGGTCCCAATCATTCCGGAACACAGCTACACGGCTTTCTAGCTTATTTAATGAAGTGCGCAATAACAGGACAACATTATACGGTTTTTGGTTACAATGGAAAACAGGTAAGGGACAATATCCATAGCAGCGATCTGGTAAATATGTTTTGGCACTTTTACCAAAACCCTAAACAAGGAGAAGTGTACAATGCAGGAGGTGGGAGGTTTGCGAATTGCTCAATGAAGGAAGCGGTTGCATTGTGTGAAAGAATAACAGGAAACAAAATGAACATATCCTATACCGATGAAAACAGAATCGGTGATCATATTTGGTATATCAGCGACCTTACAAAATTCAGAAACCATTATCCGGATTGGCATTGGGAATATGATTTAGATACAACGCTATTACAGATATATAATAGCTTATCGAGCAGGTTATAAAAGACTACACCTTAAAATGCCTGTAAAAAAAATATCAGTTACCGAATTTATTGAGCTGTCATTTACACATCCGGTTTTTGATGTAAGAAGTCCGGGAGAATACAATCACGCACATATACCCCAAGCGCATGCTTTACCATTGTTTTCAGATGAAGAGAGAAAAGAAGTAGGAACAGCTTATAAACAACAAAGCAAACAGAAAGCAATAAAAAAGGGCGTTGATTTTTTTGGAAAGAAGATGAGGGAAATGATTGAAAATGTGGAATCAATTCTGAAAAAAAGCAAAACAGACTCAAATATAATATTGTTGCACTGCTGGCGCGGAGGCATGAGAAGCGCAGGTGTGGCTTGGTTGATGGATTTGTATGGCTTTGATGTAATAGTTTTGGAAGGTGGCTATAAGGCCTATAGAAATTGGGTGCTGGAACAATTCGAAAAAGAGTATGCAATAAATGTACTGGGAGGTTTTACCGGAAGCGGTAAAACAGAACTACTGCAATCTCTTCAAGCATCAAATGAAAAAGTGATTGATCTTGAGTTGCTTGCCAAACACAAGGGTTCTGCATTTGGAGGTATTGGTCAAGACCCGCAACCAACACAGGAAATGTTTGAAAACAAACTTGCCACACAGCTTTTTTTAAATAAAAATCATTTTTGGCTGGAAGATGAAAGCCAAAGAATAGGAAGGGTGAATATTCCACATTCTCTATGGCGCACTATCCGAAAAGCACCTGTTTATTTTATTGATATACCCTTTGAGGAAAGGCTGGAATTTATTTCAAAAAACTACGGATTGTTGGAAACAGAAAAACTAATTGAGGCTGTTACAAGAATACAAAAAAGATTCGGACCGATGGAAACAAAAACAACCATAGAATACTTGAAAGGGGGCCGGATAAATGAAGCATTTTCATTGTTGCTTAATTACTACGATAAAACATATTTAAAATCATTACACTCAAGAGAAAATGCAGAGCAACAAATACGCAAAGTTCAAATGCAAACAACCAATACAGAAAAAAACAGGACTCGATTGATCGAATATATTAAAAAACACCAATGACTCAACAATACAATCAAGACAATAACGATATAAAGCTGACACAATATTCTAAAGGAGCAGGATGTGGTTGTAAAATTGCTCCGTCGGCTTTACAAGAAATTTTACAAAACAACCACCCTCATTTTGATCCAAATTTGATAATAGGAAACAGTACAAACGACGATGCTGCAGTTTATGATATTGGAGATGGAAAGGCAATCATATCAACTACGGATTTTTTTATGCCTATTGTAGATGATCCAGCGGATTTTGGAAAAATTGCATCTGCAAACGCTATCAGCGATATTTATGCGATGGGTGGAAAGCCCCTTATGGCAATTGCTGTTTTGGGGTGGCCTATTGAAAAGCTGTCTACCACTGTTGCCAGAAGCGTATTGGAGGGAGCAAGAGAAATTTGTTTAAAGGCCGGTATTCCACTGGCCGGCGGCCACAGCATTGATTCACAAGAACCAATATTTGGGTTGGCTGTTTCAGGAATTATTGATAAAGTAAACGTCAAAAAAAACAATACAGCTAAAGAAGGAGATTTACTTTTTATAACAAAACCGATAGGCGTTGGGATTTTATCCACAGCACAAAAGAGGGGGGTTATTCAACCAGAACACACAGTTGAAATGATTGATCAAATGACGCAATTAAATTGCATCGGAGAAAAACTTGGAAATATTGCGGCCGTTTCTGCTATGACAGACGTAACAGGTTTTGGATTGCTTGGACATGCCATTGAAATGGCAGAAGGAGCAGACCTTTCATTAGAGCTTTATTATCCATCCATTCCGGTAATAGCCGGAGCAAAAGAATATCTGTCGCAAAGAATTGTACCAGATGCCACCTATAGAAACTGGAACAGTTATAGCACAAAAACCTCTTTTGAAAAAGGTATTAATGTTATGGAGGCATTCAATCTGCTGCCCGATCCACAAACAAACGGCGGCCTTTTGTTCGGTGTAAAAGAATCTGCTGCTGATGAAATTATCTTTCTGTTGAAAGATTCCGGGTATGAGAATTTTCTTGAACCAATTGGAAGGTTTGTAAAAAAATCGGACAAAACAATAGAGGTAAAGAATTAATGAACGGCATCAATTAATTCAGCTAATTGATGGTCTTTATCGGTTATGGTATTTCCTGCATCATGAGTACTTAAACGAATTTCCACAACATTATAAACATTTGTCCAGCTTGGATGATGTTGAATGCTTTCGGCAATCTCAGCAACTTTTTTCATAAAAGAAAAAGCTTCCACAAAATCATTAAAAACAAACTTTTTATATAATTGACCATTGACTTCAGACCACATAAAATACAGGTTGTTTTAAAATATTAAATGTTGTTTGTTTTTTATTTTTTCGTTGGTCATTTCGTTTACCAACTGCACAGATGGAATTGTTCGTATTGTTTGCTGAAGCGAATTTATGTCTTCTCTGTTCATATCGTCCCCTTTCGTCAACCACAAAAAATCTAGGTGCTTGAATTCGGGCAAAAGATACTCTCCATCGTGTTGATTGTGATAAAGGTAATGACTCAGACAAGTTCCGGGCACACGATATTCATAAATGGAAAAAAAATACTTTCTGCTTTTTTTTGCAAGAATAATTTCTATGGAATGGTTGATTAAAAAATGAAACCCAAGGCATTGATTGATTTGCCATACAAAGTGATAATTTTTTATAGGAGCAACGATGCCCAATAGATGAGTGTTTTCAAAAAACTCCTCAATCAATAAGTCGTTATCAATTTTAAGCTTCATTTAATTAGCGGTGTACCTAAAAATAACACTAAAAAACAACATCCAATATCAACTGATCTTTCCCCCTCGTTATTTTGACTTTTATAGCGTCGCCTTTTTTGAATTTACCAAGCGCCTCCATATATGACTGTACGTCGTTTACCATTATATCATCTAATTGAGATATGATGTCACCAACCTTTATTCCTGCTTTTTGAGCAGGCCTGTTGTCGCTGACACCATCAACCATTACGCCGTTGCCACTGAAAGTATAGTCGGGCATGATACCCATGGTTACTTTAAAAGAACTTTTACCCGAGTTAACATTATCTCTTGTTTTTGTGAAAACAAGATTATCGATCTCCTTAGTTTTGTTTATAACCGATAGAATGTATTGAATGATTTTTGTTTCTCCACTGTAATTGATTTTATCGGCATCATCAGTAGGTTTGTGATAATCACCATGAACGCCCGTAAAGAAAAACAAAACAGGAATATCTTTTTTATAAAAAGAGGTATGATCGCTGGGGCCAACACCAGAGCTGTCAACTTTAATTTTAAAATAAGGATCTTTGGTATCAATTAATTTCCCCCATGCCGGTGATGTACCAAAACCGCCAATAGTAAGCCCATGTGTACTGTCGTTCAGCCTTCCTATCATGTCCATATTAATCATGTAATGGATAGAGCGTATATCAACAGGACAATGTTCAGTAAAATATTTAGAGCCATATAACCCGAGCTCTTCGCCGGAAAATGCAACAAAAATATAGTTGAAGTTTTTGTCATTGCTTTTTTTGATGATTTTTGATAAGGAGAGCAATGCGGCAGTTCCGCTTGCGTTATCATCAGCACCATTGTGTATTGCGCGCTGTTCCCCAATATATAATGAGTTGCGGTCTTCCCCATAACCCAAATGATCATAATGAGCGCCAATAACAATATTTTTAGAAGCTTTGTTGTTGATCCAGCCTGCAACATTAATTCCGGTTCTGCTTTTTTGTAAAATATTTACTGATACGGAGATCTCCGGCGATTGTTTGATGGAGTTGATAATATTATTATTGCAAAAGACAGCAACGAATTGCAAGGGTTCTTTTTTATTTTTTTTGTCAAATTTGAATTGAATAATGGAGTCTTTACTATTGTAAACAAGTACAATTTTTTTGTTTTTAAAATCTGAATTCGAGTTTAATTTTTGATAGATTGTTTCATCCAAATCAAAATGAGGATTATTGACACTGTCGCCAATGAAATTGGCGATGTCCAAATAGCCATATTCTTCCATTTTATTGGAAAAAACAAAGGACCCACATCTGGTGTAGGGAAGCGGAAAAAAATCATGGGTGGTTTTAATTTCTCTTTCTTCGATTTTTATAAAATTATTAGAGGACATTTCTACCCCTTCATTAATTATAAATGGTTGTAAAAATCCGTTTGACTTTTCGAACAGAGGACTTATCTTGTTTTTTTTAAACTGTTTTGAAAGGTATCCCCAAGCTTTCTTTTCGCCGACCGATCCGGTTCTTCGCCCTTCCAGCTTGTCGTTAGCCAAATAATAAACATGTTTTTTCAGTTCTTTGGAGATTTTTTTATCATCTTGGCCGGCGACTAACAGCGGAAGAACAGTCAAACAGACTACAATTAGCTTCATGCAATTTCTTTTTTAAAAAAACGATTTAAGATATTCTAATTAACATGTCAAAGTTAATCAACTCTAACTTTCTTTAATTCGTAAACCGATTGAATTCTAATCATATTACATTTGCGTGACAAAAGCCAATACAGATATTAATTTTGATCAAAAAAATAAACATAGCGTTAGTTGGAAACCCCAATAGTGGCAAGAGCTCCCTTTTTAATGATTTAACCGGCCTGCACCAACAGGTAGGAAATTTCCCAGGTGTTACAGTTGATAAAAAAACGGGCACAAGTATCATTTCTGAAAAAATCCAAGCAACTTTTATCGATTTGCCCGGCACCTATAGTTTATATCCCAAAAGATCAGATGAATGGGTCTCATACAAAGTATTGTTACAAGAGGACTCAACTATTATCCCCGACATCATTTTGCTTGTAGCAGATGCAAGCAACATGAAAAGAAGCCTTCTTTTTTGTTCACAAATTATGGATTTAAAAATCCCTGTAGTGGTTGCATTGACAATGATGGATATCGCTAAAGAAAAGGGGGTAAGTATAGATATTCCATCGCTTGAGATAGAACTGGGTGTTCCTGTGGTAGCCGTGAATCCAAGAAAGAAAAAAGGGATAGGGTTATTGAAAAAGGCAATAGAACAAACAACAGAATCCAATGTACATCAAACATCGCGCGATTTCATTTACAACAACATGCTTGCCCCAAAGGCAATCGAGCAGACAAAAAAACTGTTTCCCGAAATCAGCCCGTACAAAGCAATTCATTATCTGATAAATCATGAGTTGTTATCCATCCCTAAGGCACTGTCTGAAAAAATTGATACAATTAAATCTGAAAATAAGTTTAACCCCACAAAAACCCAGGCCGAAGAAATTGTACAGCGATATGGAAGGATAAAACACATTATGCAGCAGACGGTTTCTGAAATCGATCCGATTAAAAAATCATTGTTTACTGAAAAACTGGACAATTTATTGTTGCATCGTACATGGGGTTATATTATTTTGTTGACTGTACTATTTATACTTTTTCAAAGTGTGTTTTGGATAGCAAAATATCCAATGAATTTTATAGAAGAGATTTTCGGAACACTAAATATATGGTGTTCGTCTGTGTTACCAGATAATTGGATTGGAGATTTGTTGGTAAATGGATTTTTGGCGGGACTAAGTGGCATCATGGTTTTTGTTCCACAAATCATGATATTGTTTGGACTGATAACGCTGCTGGAAGACACAGGATATATGGCACGAATCAGCTTTCTTACAGACAAAATAATGCGAAGCTTTGGTTTGAATGGAAAAAGCATAATGCCTATGATCAGCGGTTTTGCCTGTGCAGTGCCGGCAATCATGACAGCAAGAAACATAGAAAACAAAAAAGAGCGGCTGTTAACCATCATGATTACTCCTTTGATGAGTTGCAGCGCAAGACTCCCTGTTTATACCATATTGATAGCGCTGGTAATTCCCTCTAAAACATATTTCGGAGTGATTAGCCTTCAGGGTATAGTAATGATGTTTTTATATCTTTTTGGAATGACGATGGCGATGTTGGTTGCATGGATTATGAAATGGTTTATAAGATCAACAGAGAGAAGTTATTTTATTTTGGAGTTGCCCGTATACAGAAGCCCGCGCTGGAAAAACATGTTTTATACAATGTTTGAAAAAGCCAAAATATTTGTATTGGATGCGGGTAAGGTTATTATGTTGATCAGTTTACTTTTATGGGCATTAAGCACTTTTGGTCCCACAGATAAAATGAACGCTGTAAAAGTTGAGTATGCAAACAAGATACAGCAAAACCCAACGGACTCAGTAAGCCTCCTAATAGAAAAAAAGACAGCTTTGTTGCAAAACTCCTTTGCGGGACAATTGGGAAAATTAATCGAACCCGTGATCACACCTATTGGTTACGACTGGAAAATAGGTATAGCATTGATTACTTCATTTGCAGCAAGGGAAGTGTTTGTTGGAACTATGGCAACGCTGTATAGCGTGGGAGATGGAGTGGATGAAAACAATTCAACCCTTCATCAAAAAATGGCTATGGCAAAACGAGAAGATGGAAGTTATGTATATACACTGGCAACGGGATTGTCGTTATTGGTTTTTTATGTGTTAGCCATGCAATGTATGAGTACGATAGCTGTTGTAAAAAGAGAAACCAAAAGCTGGAAGTGGCCAATTATACAATTGCTTTATATGACAGGCCTTGCATATTTGTGTAGCTTTATTATATTTCAGCTATTAAAATAATCAATTCTTCTTCGTGTTTTTCAAACTCCCAAAGCGGCGATTTTTTGATTAACTTTGCATCCAAAATTTAAACATGAAGTCAACGCCCTTCACTCAAAAACACATAGCACTTGGAGCAAAAATGGCAGAATTCGCAGGGTTTAATATGCCGATATCTTATACCGGAATTAACGATGAGCATGCAGCAGTAAGAAACAATGCGGGTGTTTTTGATGTGAGCCACATGGGTGAGTTTATAATAAAAGGCCCACATGCGCTTGATTTGATTCAAAGAATTACTACAAACGATGCAGCTAAACTAACTAAAGGAAAAGCCCAATATAGTTGTATGCCCAATGAACAGGGAGGCATTGTGGACGATTTGCT
>CAZCOL010000043.1:8226-16181 GCA_964500545.1 uncultured Ferruginibacter sp.
GGCCGGTGCGGAAAAGGGAATAAAGCCTATTGGATTGGGAGCAAGAGACACCTTGAGGCTTGAAATGGGCTTTTGTTTATATGGAAACGATATTGATGACAATACATCTCCTATAGAAGCGGGTCTTGGCTGGATAACAAAATTTTCCAAAACTTTTACTGCTAGCACATTGTTTGAAAATCAAAAAAACAACGGCGTTTCGAAAAAATTGATTGGCTTTGAGATGATCGAAAAGGGAATTGCCCGTCATGATTACGAGATAGCGGATGAAAACAATCGAGTGATTGGCAGGGTTACATCAGGAACCCAATCTCCCACCCTGGGAAAGGCTATTGGAATGGGCTACTTGGAAATACCCCATGCCGGAATTGGTACAGAAATCTATATCAAAGTAAGGAACAATTTTTTGAAGGCAAAAGTGGTGAAAATTCCATTTGAATAAAAAAGTATTAAATGTCCAACCCCAATAATAAACAGTCTCTTTATACTTCATTGTCACCCGCATTACTGAATCTCTATGATGTAAGCAGCAGCGTGGTTGTAATTATTGATGTACTAAGAGCCACTTCTACTATCGCTACAGCATTATACAATGGTGCAAAGGAAATCATTCCTGTGGATAGTGTGAATGAGTGTATTAGAATCGGCAAACAAATGAATGCAATAACTGCAGGAGAAAGAGATGGAAAAGTTGCTGAGGGGTTGCAATATGGAAATTCACCTTTCGAATATCCCGAATCGTTTATCGCCGGAAAAACATTGGTACTGACCACAACCAATGGAACCAAGTTGTTGCATATGGCTCTTGCAAAAGGCGCAAACGAGATAATTACGGGCTCTTTCGCAAATATAGATGCTGTTTGTGACCATTTGATTAGCACGGGAAAGCCAGTTTTACTTGCATGTGCAGCATGGAAAGACCGAATCAACATTGAAGACACCCTATTTGCCGGGGCGGTGTTAAGCAAAATATCAGAACATTTTAATGTCAATTGTGACGGTTCAAAATTAGCGATGGGATTATATAATGAAGCCAGAGCAGATTTGTATGATTTCATGAAAAAAAATCAAGCCACCCATTTTCAAAGACTTACTAATTTCGGACTTGAAAAAGACATCCGGCATTGCCTTTCATTCAATACAGCTCCCGTATTGCCAATTTATCAGCAAGGAAAATTGATCAGGTCAAACAATAACATTTAATTTTCCAAATTATCTGATTTAATAATCCCAGGCTGCTTTATTTTCCATTATTTTTGCAAATTGCCCAATTGTGAATGAGGCAAATGTATAACAATTAAAAAAGCAGACGATCCTTGGCATTAACACACATTTTAAAACACATTTACAACAACGCAACAGACGAAGTGATTCGTCGTGCAAAAAAAATTCATAGCTCAGGCTGGGTCGAATTGATTGAGCATGATGAATTGATGAGCACAATTGTATTCCGGGTAAAAGATGACAGTTACAATACTTTTTACAGGGTTCACATACAAAGGTATATTGACGCAAAACAAATGACGCTTCGTTGCACATGTCCTTATAACATGGGGGATATTTGCAGGCACGAAACAGCGGGTCTTTTCAGACTGCAGGATATGGCAGACAAAAACATGCTTGGAGCTGGTATGATACAATACAACCAATATCATACCGTTGCAAAAATGAAAAATATAGACCTCCGAACCATTAAAATGCTGTCCTCCTCTGCTATTTATGAAGACGCAGAAAGAATCTCTAGAACAGTAAAGGCAAAAATATTAAAAGCTGCCGACGAAAGAGTTGAGGCCGAGCTGGTATATAACGGCGATACCTATCCGCTGGTAATACAAAAAAACGAAGAAAGAAATTTTGATACATCATGTACTTGCCCGGAATCTCTTCATCCTCTTTGTGAGCACAAAGTTTTGTTGTTTTTACAGCTGCTTAATTCCTATGGCTCAAATTATTTTGACAGCATCAGAAACTGGGACAAGGAAAAAAACAAACTCTTACAGGTATACGGGTATTCGCTAAATGACGACATTACAGGAAAAATTGAATTTACTTACAAGGACGGAAAGCCATATTTAAAATTACTGGATACAAGCATAAAGCGTGTAACGCCAGCGTTCGTTACTGAAAACAAACCGGTTGCAACAATTGAAAGAAAACCCAACCTTGTAACAGAAGACAAAGTCCCATCAACAAGAGTTTTCAAAAGACTGGGAGTTGTTTTCAATTTCAATGCAAATCATTATCCGGGCTTTATTGTGGAGGCAATAGAAGGAGAAACAGATGAAGATAACAAGAAGTTTATCGGTAAAGTTGAAAAGCTTGATTTGACAAAATTTGTTGACATTGATCAGTTCAATGACAACGACAGGTGGCTTTTTCAGCAAATAAGAAAATTACAGCCTTCTGAAATCAACAAGTACTTGAACAGAAACTCCCCATTCAGCGGCATTTGGGACAACATCATACAGGTAGATGGAGATGACTTGCCCGATGAAACAAGGTCTTTGATTGCCGAATACATGCACCCTAAACTAAAAAAACTGTTTGAGGAAGAGGCGAACAATCATTTTGTTTTTCGTCTAAATAAAAACAAAAAGTTCGTCACATCAAATCTAACAGAAATCACATTAAGCGATCAATTCATAAGCCCGACATTCAAAGTGCAACAAATATCGGGCGAAACAGCGCTCAGCTGTACAATAAAAGCGGGAAACAAAAACATTCCATTTAAGGAGAACCTTTGTGAAAGCAACATACTGTTTTTACAGGACGAAGTTTTGTATACATGGAAAAAAACAGAAGACATCATACAATCAGACAAATTTTTAAGCGGCATTAATATAAAATCCAAAAAGGCAGAATGGAAAAATCTTCTAGAGGAAATAATTATGCCATTGACACAGGATTACATTGTGGACTTTGATCAGGAACTAACAAAGGAAATTAAAGACGCTAATCCGGAAATAAAATTACAGCTGGTTGAAAAAGGCGACTATCTGGTCTTTCAGCCGGTATTTGTTTACAGCGGTATTGAAACAAAAATTTCAGACAAATCAACCATTACACTTCCTCAAGAAGATAAAATTCTGATAATACATCGTTGTAAGGAAACAGAAGAGGGCTTTATTAAACATCTCGAAAGCCTGCATTCGTTTTTTGTACGAAATGAAGATTCATCAGGGTTGGTTTTGAAGGGGGTCGATGTTTTAAGAAACAATTGGTTCTTTCTTTTTATGGATACCATGAGGGAAATGAAAATTCCTGTTTACGGTTTTGAGGCATTGAGAAATTTTAAGTTTAACACAGCCAAACCTAATACTCATATACATGTAAGCAGTGGAATGGATTGGTTTGATGCGAAAATAGAAATTGAATTCGGAGAACAAAGAGTTGGAATTACAGACATTAAAAAAGCACTTTCCAGTAAACAATCCTTTGTACAACTTGGTGATGGAACATTGGGGATATTGCCGGAAGAATGGATAAAGCGATACGCATTGTTATTCAAGGTTGGAGAAGGCAAAAACGATAAACTTCGTTTATCTAGATATCACATGAGTGTGATTGATGAGTTGTATGAGAACAGAGATGAAACGGAGATAAGCTTTGCGCTGGATGAAAAATATGAAAAACTGAGAGCCTTTAAGAACATACCCGAAACTGCAGTTCCTGAATCATTAAAGGCAGTGCTTCGCCCTTATCAGATTTCCGGATATCAGTGGTTGAATTATCTGAACGAGGTCGGATGGGGAGGGATACTTGCTGACGATATGGGTTTGGGAAAAACAGTCCAGGCGCTCACCATGCTTGAACATTTTAAGAAAACAACAGGCGCGCTGACTGCAATTGTAATTTGCCCAACAACGTTGATATACAACTGGCAAAATGAAATAAAAAAATTCACCCCTGAGCTCACTTATCACATTCATCATGGCAATGCGAGAATCCGAAGCAAAGAGGAAATAATAAAAAGCAATGTTATCATAACCACCTATGGTACATTGAGAAGCGATATCAATCTTTTTCTTTCTATTCTGTTTGATTATGTGGTGCTGGATGAAAGCCAGGCCATAAAAAACCCCTCTTCAAAAGTAACAAAAGCAGCCACTTTATTGACTGCTAAAAACAGACTTTGCATGAGTGGTACTCCTTTACAGAACAATACGTTTGATATTTTTGCTCAAATGAATTTTTTAAACCCGGGACTACTTGGCAGTATTGAGTTTTTCAGAAACGAATTTGCAACACCCATCGATAAATTCGGAGAGCCCGAACAAAAGGAGCACTTGAGAAAATTGTTGTATCCATTTATACTACGTCGAACAAAAGAACAAGTTGCCAAAGATCTTCCTGAAAAAACAGAAACGATTCTATTCTGTGAAATGGAAAATGAACAAAGGGTAATTTACGACTCATATAGAAACATATACAGAGATAAAATACTTGGCGCAATAGACCAGCAGGGTATAGAAAAATCACAGCTGACGATTTTACAGGGATTGATGAAGCTGCGCCAGATATGCGATAGCCCTGCAATTTTAAATGAAGACGAAAAATATGCGAATCATTCTATCAAGCTGGATGAGTTGTCCAGAGAAATAGCGGAGAATATAGGACAACACAAAGCATTGATATTTTCACAGTTTCTGGGCATGCTATCACTAATTAAAGAAAAGTTGAAAGAACAAAATGTGGTGTTTGAATATTTTGACGGAAGCACATCGGCACCCGAAAGAGAAAGAGCAATACAGAATTTTCAGAACAACGATGAGTGCAGGGTGTTTTTAATTTCTCTTAAAGCGGGAGGCGTCGGCTTAAATTTAACAGCAGCCGATTATGTATATATTGTAGACCCATGGTGGAATCCGGCAGTAGAACAGCAAGCTATCGACAGAACACACAGAATTGGTCAAACAAAAAACATTTTCGCTTATCGTATGATTTGTGTTGACACCATTGAGGATAAAATTTTACAATTGCAGGAACGCAAAAAAATACTGGCTAAAGAGCTGATTGCTGACGAATCAGGATTTGTTAAGGCGCTTACAAAGGCAGATGTGGAATACTTATTTAGCTAAGTGTATTTTAATAGTCAATCAATTGTTCAATCATTTCCGGCATTTCTCTCCATTCATACTGTTGATTTCGAAGCTGCGGTTCAAAACCGGCTTCTTTTATGGCTTCCTGTATCGTTTTGCTTGTAAATCTATGAGGCGCACCGGCAGCGCTTACTACATTTTCTTCAATCATTATGCTTCCAAAATCATTGGCACCGGCCTGTAAACAAATTTGAGCAATTGCTTTTCCAACAGTTAACCAGCTAGCCTGAATATTTTTTACGTTTGGCAACATGATTCTGCTAATTGAAATCATTCTTATGTATTCTTCAGAAGTTGTAAGATTTTGTACTCCGCGAATTTTTGCCAGTAAAGTATCTACATCCTGAAAGGTCCAGGGTATGAAAGCAAGAAAACCCTTTGCACTTTCCGGTTTTCTGCTTTGAACTTCCCTGATTTTTACAAGATGTTCAAAACGCTCTTGTAAAGTTTCAACATGTCCAAACATCATGGTGGCGGAAGTAGTAATATTTAACTTGTGGGCTTCGTGCATAATATCCAGCCACTCCTGCGCACTGCACTTTCCCTTGCTTATTAATCGTCTCACCCTATCCGTTAGTATTTCTGCCCCGGCTCCGGGGAGACTATCCATTCCTGCCTCTTTCAACGCAGTAAGCACTTCTCGATGGGTGCTTTTTTCCAACTTTGTGATATGAGCAATTTCCGGAGGACCTAAAGTATGTAATTTAATATTGGGATACAATGATTTCAATTCTCTGAAAAGAGTTACATAGAAATCCAATCCCAATTCAGGATGGTGACCTCCTTGCAGTAACAATTGATCACCTCCGTATTTGATAGTTTCCTCAATTTTTCTTTTGTAAGTTTCTATGTCAGTAATATAGGCTTCAGGATGACCCGGGATTCTGAAGAAGTTGCAAAACTTACAATTAGCCACACAAACATTCGTCGTATTTACATTTCTGTCTATCTGCCAGGTGACTTTACCATGCGGAACCTGAATTTTTCTTAATTCATTTCCCACATACATCAACTCTGCCAAAGGAGCATTTTCAAAAAGAAAAATTCCTTCTTCAACAGATAAAAATTCAAAGTTCAAAGCTTTGGTCAGTAAATTGTGAAGGTTCATTTCGGGATTTTAAATTAAAACAAAATTAAGCCCAATTGGTTGATTGTTTTCTTGTTTATTTTAAATGTTTTATAGGTTCGGTTAATTCAATGGGTTGGCCATAAAAAACGTTTCAAATTGTGGTAAATAAATGGTTAAAACACCAAAGGAATTTGGGTAAAAAATCTATTTTCTATTAACCCACCATTTAAATGGTAGCTTTTGAAAAATGATTAAACATTAAGAACACATTGAACTTTTGAAACACCATAAAGCAAAACAAACCTAACTTTGCAAAATGATTAAGTTTGAAAAATTTATTTTGGAGAATGGTTTGCGCGTATTGGTACATGAGGACAAAAGCACGCCAATGGCCGTATTGAATGTACTGTATGATGTAGGTGCAAAAGATGAGAATCCAGAAAAAACAGGCTTTGCTCATCTATTTGAACATTTAATGTTTGGGGGCAGCAAAAATATTCCTTCTTATGATGAACCCCTACAACTAGCGGGAGGAGAAAACAATGCCTTTACCACCAACGATCTAACGAATTATTATTGTCAACTCCCCGCTGAAAATATAGAAACCGCTTTTTGGTTGGAAAGCGACAGAATGTTAAGTCTTGCTTTCAGTAAAAAAAGCCTGGAGGTACAACGCAAAGTTGTTTGTGAAGAGTTTAAAGAGCATTACATCAACAAGCCCTACGGAGATGTATGGCATAAGATGCGAAACCTCGCCTATACAACACATCCCTATAAATGGATGACCATTGGCGCCTCATTGAAGCATGTGGAAGATGCAACGATGGAAGATGTAAAGGAATTCTTTTTTAAACACTATACACCTTGCAATGCAATTTTGGTGGTTGCCGGAAATATTGAGATTAACAATATTAAAACACTTGCAGATAAATGGTTTGGACCGATACCTTCAGGAATAAAATACAACAGATCGCTTCCTGCAGAGCCCCCACAAACAGCCCCCCGTATACTGGAAGTAAAATCTTCCGTGCCGTTAGACGCTTTGTATAAATGCTGGCATATTTATCCTAGAATGGATAAGCGTTATTATGCCTGTGATTTGATTTCAGATATTTTGAGCGGTGGAGGATCTTCCCGTTTGTTTCAAAGCCTTGTGAAAGAAAAACAACTGTTCAGCAATATAGATTGTTACCATTTTGGAAGCACAGATGCGGGATTAATGACCATAGAAGGAAAGCTGGTTAAGGGAGTAAATATAAAAGAAGCGGAAATAGCGGTGATGGAAGAGATAAAGAAACTGCAAATAGAAGGCATTTCTCAAATCGAGTTGGAAAAAGTTAAAAACAAAGCAGAAAGTGCAATGGCTTTTGAAGATATGAGTTTGATGAACCGGGCTTCAAGTATTGCGATGTATGAGTTGTTAGGAGATGCCAACCTTATCAACACAGAGCTTTCAAATTATCAATCGGTAACCGCAGAAGAAATCAAAGAACAGTGCCGCATCATATTTGATGAAAACAATTGCAGTACGATGTATTATTTAAGTGACAACTAATTTACATGAATAGAAAGTTAGCCCCAAATATAAAAGATGCGATTGATTATAAATTGCAATTAAAACCCCATGAGCATATAAAACTGGACAATGGTATCAGCGTATACTGCGTAAATGCAGGAGCTCAGGAAGTAATTCAATTGGAAATAGTGTTTTATGCCGGCAATTCATTTGAACAGCAAAGAGGAGTTGCGGCAGCCACCAATTTTTTGTTGAAAAACGGAACAAGCAC